>NZ_JBEOYI010000013.1:0-219025 GCF_040297005.1 Streptomyces sp. NPDC001904
CCCTCATAGCGGAGCTATGCGGGCGTTTCGGCAACGCCGCGAGCGTGCGTGCCAGACACCGCGGGGCAGGCAGGACTTTCGACACACGCCCTAGGGGGGGTCCCGCAAGACCTTGGGACCGTCTCTACGGTGTCGGGGAGTGTGGTCGAGGGGCTGGTTGTCCGTTTCCTGTCCATCCGGCGCCCACGGCGGACAGCAGCCTCAGCTTCTCGTAGCTCTCGCTTCCGGGCACCGCCGTGTACACGAGCAGGAAGTGGGACTGGCCGGGGTCCACCAGTGTCTGGCAGGTCAGTTCCAGCGCTCCGAGCTCGGGGTGGACGAGGCGCTTCACATCTTGCGGGCGGATGCCGACCTCGTGCTCGTCCCAGACCGCACGGAACTCCTCGTTCTCCGCGTACAGCAGCTCGGCATAGTCGGCGGCGCGGGAACCCGGTCCCCGCAGAGTGACCGCCTCGCGCAGGCCGGAGGCGAACATGCGGGAGAGGAACTCGTGATCCTGCTGGGCGTAGAAGCGCCGTGCGGCGGGATCGGTGAACCAGCGGTAGCCCATGCTGCGGGCCGGGCCGGTGTACACGGTGGTGTCTCCGGTGAGCGCCACCCCCATCGGGGACTGGCGCAGGGTCTCACCCAGCTCGGTGACGATCTCGGCAGGTGTGTCGTTCAGGCGGTCGAGCATGCGCAGGAGCCCTGGGCTGACGTGATCACCGAACGTGCCGCGCGCGGGCGGAGTGTGCCCGGCCAGCCGGAAGAGGTGGTCGCGTTCGTCGAGGGACAGATGGAGGCCCTGCGCGATCGAGGCGACCATCTGCCCCGACGGCTGAGGGCCGCGCTGCCGTTCCAGACGCGCGTAGTAGTCGACCGACATGTGGCACAACGCGGCGACCTCCTCACGCCGCAGACCGCTCGTCCTGCGCCGCACCCCGTGCGGCAGGCCGACGTCTTCGGGCTGCAGCGCCTGCCTGCGCCGCCGCAGGAACTCCGCCATCCCTGCCCGGTCGATCGCCATTCCGTACCTCCCTGACTGATTGCTCCCTGTCTACCTCCGGCGCTCCCCCTCAGCCACGGCCCGCCGATCCCCCTTTACGCTCGCTTCCTCCGTCCGGCCCTCACCCGGTCAAGGGGGGATCAACAGGCCCTGAATACGCGGACGGTTTCCGCGGGACGCTGGGAGCAACCCCCGCACGACCAGGAGAGAAACATGTCACGCACCCCCATCGACTTCACCGTCGCGGACCTGTCCGGCAAGCGGGCGGTCGTCACCGGAGCCAGCGACGGCATCGGCCTCACGATCGCCACCCGTCTGGCCGCGGCCGGGGCCGAGGTGCTGCTGCCCGTCCGCAACCCCCGAAAGGGCGAGGCCGCGCTCACCACCCTGCGCGCTGCCGTTCCCGGCGCGCGAGCGGACCTGCGCGCACTGGACCTGTCGTCCCTCGACTCCGTCGCCGCGCTCGGCGAGACGCTGCGCGGCGAAGGACAGCCGATCCATCTCCTCGTCAACAACGCCGGCGTGATGACCCCGCCGGACCGGCAGACCACCGCCGACGGCATCGAGCTGCAGTTCGGGACCAACCACCTCGGCCACGTCGCCCTGGTGGCCCACCTGCTGCCCCTGCTGCGGGCCGGGCACGCCAGGGTGACCTCGCAGATCAGCGTCTCCGCGAACCGCAATTCCATCAACTGGCAGGACCTGAACTGGGAACGCTCCTACAAGGGGCAGCACGCCTACAGCCAGTCGAAGATCGCCCTGGGCCTGTTCGGGCTCGAACTCGACCGGCGCAGCCGGGCCGCCGGCTGGGGCATCACCAGCAACCTCTCCCACCCCGGCGTCGCCCCGACCAGCCTGCTCGCCGCACGCCCGGAACTGGGCCGCGACCGCGACACCCTCGGTGTCCGCCTGATCCGTGCTCTGTCCGCCCGCGGCATTCTTCTCGGCACGCCCGAGAGCGCCGGGCTTCCCGCCCTTCTCGCCGCGACGGACTCCGCGGCTCGGGGCGGCGGCTTCTACGGGCCGAGCGGACCGGGCCATCTGGGCGGCCCGCCTGCCGAGCAGAAGCTCTACTCCCGCCTCACCGACCCCGAGGAGGCTCGCCGCGTGTGGGAGGTGTCCGAAGAGCTGGCCAAGGTGACGTTCCCCTGAGGCCGCATACAGGGCAGTGCACAGGTACGAGGGCCCCCGTGGACCGCCTGCGGCAGGACCCCTATCCGGTCGTCCAGTGAGCCGTGATGGTCTTGCCGGTGCCGGTGACGGTGGTCTGCATGCGGTCGCACAGGGATTGCACCAGAGGGAGCCCCAGTCCCCCGCGACCGTCCTTCAAGTCCCCTGTGCGTTTCTGGGGCAGTGCCGTGCTGGTGTCGGAGATCTCGATGGAGAGCTGGTCGCCGTCGACGGTGACGCTGAGGGACCACGATCCGCCCGGAGTGTGCCGGACGGCATTGGTCACCAGCTCACTGACGACCAGCTGGACCGCGTCCAGATCCACTGTGACGCCGTTCGCGATCAGCTGCTCCACCACCTGCTGACGCGTCTGCGCGATGGACGCGCGCGTCGAGTCCGTGGTGAACATGTAGCGCCCTTCGCGTCCGGTGTGTCCCGTTCGCGTGCCCTGCCCCCGCCGCCTCACACACCACATCACAGACTGTCTGTCACACCGGACCGGGCTGAGCTGCCAGGACGCGCGCGGCATCAACGCCTGCGACGACGGTGAAGGCACTCCCGACACCCGTCACCTCCAGCATGCGCCGCATGAAGTCGTTCTCGCCCGCCAGGACGACGGTGCGCCGGCGGGCCGTGAGCAGGAGCAGGTTCAGCAGGGAGGAGTCACAGAATCGCAGTCGGCTGACGTCCACCGTGAACAGCAGGCCGGCAGCCTCGCGCTCCGCGCGAGCGAACACCGCCTCCATCTCGTCCGCGTCTTCCGGGTCGACATCTCCGGTGAGGACCAGGAGCCACAGCTTCCCTGAGGGGCCGCTCGCTGCGACCGGGGTTCGGAAGGAGTGCTGGTCAGTCATGTCCCCCATCGTTCCCTACGGCGTGAAAGAGCTGTGCGGTGGGTGCGGATCTTCTGTGCGCGGGCCGGCGAGCAGCACTGCACCTGCGTGCTCGCCCCCGGGTTCCGTTCGTCGGGGGCCGGTGGCCAGCATCATGGTGGTGCCGATCGCGGTGTCCCGGGCGCCCGTGGCGCGCACCAGCAGACCAATGGGGGCGGATACCGAGCTGTCCGGTTCGGTCAGACCGCAGGGCTTGGCCAGCACAGCCGGCCGGACCAAAGTGCTCAGCCCGTAGGCAGCCGTAGCCGGTCCCGTCAACCGGACCCGTCCGACCGCCACAGCGCCTCCCGCGATTCGACTCCGCAAAGCCTTCAGGTTCCCAACCCTGCTGGCGTCACGCCATCACGCATCGTGAGACTCAACGCCCGTTCCCGTGCCGCGCCCTTGGCGTGCGGAGCCCGCGGCAGACACGTCGTCGACGTACGACAGCGCGTGCTGGTGGGCGGCCGGTCGGCTTCGGGCGTCGACAGCGCCGCGGGACCGCGCGGCGCATCGGCGCGCAGCCGTCACACGTCCAGGATCGCCTGCGCGGCGGCGTCGGCGGCCACCGGGTCGGCCGCCTCGATGGCCTCCAGCAGGGCCTGGTGCGCGTCCGTGGTCGAATGGCGCATGTCGTCGGCCAGGATCGTGTCGCGCAGCGCGGTGCTGAGCGTCGTGTAGAGGTCGAGGAGGAGCGGGTTGTGACCCGCTCGGGCCACGCACAGGTGGAAGTCGATGTCGGCGTCCACGAACTCCTTCAACTCCTCTGCTTCGTAGTGGAGTCGACGACGCTCGGCAGTGGCGCGCAGCTCCTCCAGATCGGCCGGTGTGCGGCGCCGCGCGGCCAGGCGCGCGGCGACCAGATCGAGGCCCTGGCGGACCTCCTCGACGTCACGGTCGGCCACGTCCGCGAGCATGCGGGTCAGCGCGACGCTCGCCTCGTCGGACGCGGTCACGTAGGTGCCGTCGCCCTGCCGGGTGGCGAGCAGGCCCGCGTGCACGAGTGCGCGGACCGCTTCGCGAACGGAAAGGCGGCTGACGCCGAGAGTCCGGACGAGTGAGCTCTCGGGGGGAATCTTCTCGCCCACCGGCCAGCGTCCGCTGGTGATCTCCCGACGCAGCTCGTCGATGACCGCATCCACCAAGGACTTGCGTCCCACGCTCTTCATGTCTTCCCGTCCGTCATGATCCGCGGCGCGCCCCGACGCCCGAGGTGATTATGCGTCGTGCAGCCGCCCCGGCACTCCGGGCCTCGCGAGACCCCTTCACCAAACATCAGATGTCTGATAATTCTATCGGCCAGCTCGACAACTCGGCGATCATGCATGGGGAGATGACTGGATGGACCTCGACCAGCGGCTGCGCGTCACGGGAGTGCGCACCGGTGAGGGCGCGACCCGAGATCTGGTGATGGAGCGGGGGCGGTTCGTACCCAGCGCCCCTCAGGAACCAGGCCTCCCCGAAGAGGCGGAGGCAGTGATCGACGGAGCCGGTCTGCTGGCGCTGCCCGCCCCCGTGGACGCCCACATCCATCCCGACAAGACGACCTGGGGCGAGCCTTGGCTCAGCCGGGAGCCCGCCGACTCGCTGGCCGCGCTCATCGCGTACGACGCCTCGGTGCGCGCCGGGATGCGCCCGGTCGCCGAGCGGGCGGGCGCCCTGCTCGACCACGCGATCGCGCACGGCACCCGCGCCGTGCGCGCCCATGTCGACGTCGCCCCGCAGTACGGCCTCGACAACGTGCTCGGCGTGCGGGCGGCGGCCGCGGCACGGGCGGATCTGCTGGACACGCAGATCGTGGCGTTCCCCCAGCTGGGCGTGCTCGCCACGCCGGGCACCGACGTCCTGCTGGAGAAGGCTCTCGACGAGGGCGCGGACGTTCTGGGCGGTCTCGATCCCGTCGGCATCGACGGCGACGGCGACGGACAGCTCGCTCTGCTCTTCGGGATCGCCGAACGGCGCGGGGTCGAGCTGGACATCCACCTGCACGACCGGGGCGAGGCCGGCCTGGCGCAGATCCGGCAGATCGCCCGGCGGACCGCGACGGCCGGCCTCGGCGGCCGGGTCACCGTCAGTCACGCCTTCGCCCTCGCCGACCTCGACGCCCCCGAACTCGCCCGCACCGCCGAACTGCTGGCGTCCGAAGGCGTCGGCGTCACGACGTGCGCGCTGGGCGCCGACCCCGTGGTCCCTTTCCAGGCCCTCGGACGCGCCGGAGCACGGGTCGCGATCGGCTCGGACGGGGTGTGCGACCCGTGGACCCCGTTCGGCGACGCCGAGATGGTGGAGCGGGCCCACCTCCTGGCCTACCGCACCGACGCCCGTACCGACCGCGAACTGGCCGCCTGCTACGCCCTGGTGGCCGATGGCGGAGCGGACCTGCTGGGTCTGGACCGGATCACCTTCGAGCCGGACAGTCCCGCGGACTTCATCCTGGTCGACGCCCCCTCGGTCGCCGAGGCCGTGGTGCGCAAGCCCCGGCCCCGTCTGGTCGTCCGCGGCGGACGGGTCATCGCGCGCGACGGCGTGCTCCTCGGCGCGGCCGGTGCACCGTGCTGAGGCGGCCACTGCTGACCGCGGCGGCCGCGCTGACGCTCATGGCCGGGTCGGCCGGCTGCGGCGGCGGGCCGGGCGGTCTGCGCCCCGCGGTCGCGCTCGACCTGAAGACGTCGACGCCGAGAGCGACCAAGCCGCTCGACTCCATCACCTGGAACCTGCCCTACGAGCCGCAGGGCCTGGACCCGATCAAATCGTTCAACTACGCCGAGAACACGGTTCTGTCGAACCTGTGCGAGAGCCTGCTGCGCCTCACCCCCGACTTCAAGATCAAACCCGGTCTCGCGACGAAGGCGGCCAACCCCACCCCCACGACCTGGGTGTACACCATCCGCGACCACGTCACCTTCTGGGACGGCAGCCCGCTGACCGCGCAGGACGTCGCCGCCAGCCTCGACCGACATCTCGATCCGAAGCTGGGCACCTGGTGGGGCGACTACTTCCAGAACGTGAAGAGCGTCCGGGTGACCGGCCCGATGAAGGTCACCGTCACCCTCAAGAAGCCCGACGTCCTGTTCAACCAGGCGATGGCCACCGCCGCCGGAGCGGTCGAGCAGAAGGAGCAGATGGAGCGCACCGGCGAGAACTTCGGCACGCCGAGGCAGGGCGTGATGTGCACGGGCCCCTTCGAGTTCACGCGCTGGCGCTCCGGCGACTCGCTCACCATCACCCGCAACGACCACTACTGGGACCGTGACCACCGCGCCGTGTCGAAGTCGCTGACGTTCCGCTTCATCGCGGACGAGACCACGGCCGTCAACGCGCTGCGCTCCGGCGAGGTCGACGGCCAGTACTTCTACCTGCCGCCGGCCGCGATCGGCCAACTCCAGTCCTCGCCCACCGGAACCGTCACCCTCGGCCGTTCCCTGAGCTACTGGGCCCTGCTCGACTCCACGAGGACGGGCCCGTACGCGAACCGCGAGGTGCGCCAGGCCCTCTCCACCGCCCTGGACCGCGGCGCGCTCGGCGCCGCCGTCTTCCAGGGCACCGCACCCGCCGAACGTGCCTTGGCCGGCCCCGCGTACTGGGGCTACGAGAAGCAGACCTTCAAGGACGCCTACGACCGGCTCCCCCACGGCAAGGCCGACGTGACCAAGGCCAAGGCCCTCGTCGCCCGGGCCGGAGCCGCGGCGAAGGGGAAGATCACCATCGCGGTGCAGGGCAGCTCCGCCGTCCACGAACAGACCGGCAACCTCATCAAGGCCACCGGCAAGCAGCTCGGCCTCGACATCGAGATCCGCGTCGTGCCCGTCGAGCAGTACGGCAACCTCTACAACGACCCCAAGGCGCGCCGCGGCATCGACGCCTTCCTGTCGACCTGGTACGGCAACGTGCCCGACCCGCTCGACGCGTACACCGTGTTCCTGGGCAACGGCGACAACAACTTCAGCGGGTTCCAGGGCGTCGACGCCGACCTCCGCAAGGCCCGCGCGACCGCGGACCCCGCCGCCCGCGCCCGCCTCGTCACCCAGGTCCAGCGCGGTGTCGTCGACGACGTGACATGGATGCCGCTCAACAACCTGCCCGTGATCCTCTACATGAGCGACCGGGTGACGGGCGCCGTGCCGTCCTTCCCCTACCTCTACTACCCCTGGGCCACCGGGCTGGGAGGACGCTGAACCCGATGAACTCCACCGTCAAGTTCGTCCTGCTGCGACTGATCGGCCTCGCCGCCGTGCTGCTCGTCGCCTCCTTCCTCGTGTACGGACTGCTGTACCTGGTGCCCGGCGGACCCATGTCGTTCCTGCTCGGCAACCGGACCGCGACCCCGGAGCAGATCGCCACGATCCGCGCCCAGTACCACCTCGACGACCCGTTCCTCGTGCGCTACGTCCGCTGGCTCGGCGACGCGCTCGGCGGCGACCTGGGCCGCTCCCTGGTCTACCGGCAGGACGTCACCGCGCTGCTCGCCACCCGCATCGCCACCACGCTGTGGCTGGTCTGCTACTCGTCCGTCCTGATCGTGGTCGGCGGACTCGCCGCGGGCAGCCTGGCCGCACTGCGCGGCGGACGCACCGACGCCCTCGTCAGCGGGGTCTCCTCGCTGTTCCTGGCCACGCCGGTGTTCGTCGTCGGCGTCGTCCTGGTCATCGTGTTCGCCCGGGGGCTCGGCTGGTTCCCGGTGTTCGGCGCGGGCGAGGGCTTCGGCGACCGACTGCACCACCTCACCCTGCCCGCCCTCACCCTCGCCGTCGGTTCGGCCGCGTACCTGGCCCGCATCACCCGCGCCTCCGTGCGCGAGGAGATGGGCCGCGAACACGTCGACACCGCCCGGAGCCGCGGCCTCGCCGAATCCCGGATCGTGCGCCGCCACGTCCTGCGCAACGCGGCCGTGCCGGTGACCACCGTCGTCGGCCTCACCGTCGCCGGCCTGCTCGCGGGAGCGGTCGTCGTGGAGAACGTGTTCGCGCTCGACGGCATCGGCTCGCTGTTCGTCCGCGCGATCATGCAGCGCGACTTCGCCGTCGTCCAGGCCGTCGTCCTGGTCCTGGTCGCCTCCTTCGTCGTCGTCAACCTCGTCGTCGACCTCCTCTACTCCGTCCTCGACCCCCGGATGGCCCGATGACCACCGTGCTCCTCGCGGCCCGCAGAGCGGTGCCGCGCGACCCCCTCGCCAGGGCCGCCGCCCTCCTCCTGGCCATCGTCGTCTGCCTCACCCTCGCGGCACCTCTGATCGCGCCCTACGACCCCGACCTGCCGGACCTGTTCAACACGCTCGGCTACGCCACTCCCGGCCACTGGCTGGGCGGCGACGCCCTGGGCCGCGACGTGCTCTCCCGGCTGATCTGGGGTGCGCGGCCCACTCTCCTCGGACCGGTCCTCGTCATCACCGTGTCCGCGGTGATCGGCACGGCCCTCGCCATCACCGCGGCCTGGTGCGGCGGCTGGGTCGACACCGCCGTCTCCCGCGTCCTCGACGTGCTGTTCGCCGTACCCGGCATCGTGTTCGCACTGGTCGCGGTCGCGGTGATGGGACCGGGACTGACCCCGGTGGTGGTCGGACTCACCGTCGCCTACACCCCGTACGTGGCCCGTGTGGTGCGCAGCGCCGCACTGCGCGAGCGGGCGCTGCCCTACATCGCGGCGGCCTGGGTGCAGGGCCGGCCGGCGCTGGCCATCTGTCTGCGCCATCTGCTGCCCAACCTGCGGCCCCTCGTCGTGGCCCAGTCGGTGTCCGCGCTCGGCTACGCCGTGATCGACCTGGCGGCGATCTCTTTCCTCGGCCTGGGGGTTCAGCCACCGACCGCCGACTGGGGACTGATGGTCAAGTCCGGGCTGGACAGCGCGATGCGCGGGAACGCGATCGAGGCCGTCGCCGCCGGTGCCGCGATCGCCCTCGTGGTGTGCGCGGTCAACCTCCTCGGCGACCGGATGGAGAAGAACCGATGACGAGCCTCCCTGCCCCCGCGACTTCCCCGGACGCCGGCGACGGTCAGCTGCTGGCGCTGCGCGGCTTCGGCCTCGACGTCCCCGGCACCGGCCCCGCCCACCGCTCCCGCCGCGACCGTGCCGACGCGCAGGAGCCAGAACGCCGCGTGCTCGTCGACGGGGTCGACCTCGTCCTGCGCCGCGGCGAGGCGGTCGGACTGGTCGGCGAGTCCGGCTCGGGCAAGTCCATGACCGCGCGCGCCGTCATCGGCCTCACCCCGCCCGGCGCCCGCACCCACGGACACATCGTCTTCGACGGCCGACCGGTCGACACCCTCAGCCGTCGCGAACTGCGTGCCCTGCGCTCGCGCCGCATCGCCATGGTCTTCCAGGACCCGCGCGCCCACATCAACCCCGTGCACAGCATCGGCGACTTCCTGACCGAGGCCCTGGTCACCGAACGCGGAGTGCCACGCCGGGAGGCCGAGCGACGGGTGACCGGCCTCCTCGCCGACGTCGGCATCCCCGACGGAGCCCGGCGGCTGCGCCAGTACCCGCACGAACTCTCCGGCGGCCTGCTGCAACGCGTCATGATCGCCTCGGTCCTGGCCGCGGAACCCGACCTCGTACTGGCCGACGAACCCACCACCGCCCTGGACGTCACCGCCCAGTCCGACGTCATGGCGATCCTGGACGAGGCCCGCCGCGAGCGCGGTACGGCGCTGCTCCTCATCACCCACGACCTGGAACTGGCTGCGGCCACCTGCGACCGTCTCGCCGTCATGTACGCGGGCCGCACGGTGGAGACCCAGGCCGCGCACGCGTTGACCGAACACCCTCGGCATCCCTACTCGGCCGGCCTGTTGAGGTCCCGGCCCGGCCTCGACGAGCGGATGCACAGATTGCCCGTGATCCCGGGCCGTCCGGTGGCGGCGTTCGAGGCACGCCAGGCGGGCACAGGCTGCTCGTTCGCGCCCCGCTGCCCGCACGCGGCCCCCGAGTGCGAACAACAGCAGCCGCAGAACAGGGAATTGACGGACGGCGCGCGAGTGGCGTGCCTGCGGGCCGAGGAGATCGCGGCATGGTGAACGACCGGAAAGACCTGACGGTGCCCGCCCCGCGCGAGGCGACGGAGAAGGGGACGCCGACACCGCCGGTCCTGGAGGCGGTCGGGCTGCGCAAGACCTATGGGGACGCCGTCGCCGTGGACGACGTTTCGTTCACCCTCGCGGCGGGCGAGTGCCTGGCCGTGGTGGGCGAGTCGGGGTCGGGCAAGACCACGGTGGCCAGGATGCTTCTCGGCCTGGAGAACCGGGACGCGGGCGAGCTGACGGTGTGCGGGCGCCCGCGCCCTGCGCGCGGTCGGCTGTCCTCGCGCGAGCGGCGCCGACGGGCCCGGGAGATCCAGATCGTCTTCCAGGACCCGTACTCCTCCCTCGACCGGCTGCAGAGCGTCGGTGACGTCGTCGAGACCGCGCTGGCCCTGCACTTCCCGATGGAGGCGGCCGAGCGTCGCCGGCGAGTGGTGGAACTCCTCGACTCGGTGGGACTGGCGGAGCGGCACCTGCCGATGCGGCCGGCCCAGCTGTCCGGCGGGCAGCGTCAGCGCGTCGCACTGGCCCGCGCCCTCGCCGTCGAACCGCGCGTCCTCGTCCTGGACGAGGCCGTCGCCGCGTTGGACGTGTCGATCCAGGCCCAGATCCTGAACCTGCTGGCGGACATCCGCGAACAGCGCGACATCTCCTACGTGTTCATCTCCCACGACCTCGCGGTCGTCCACCAGATCAGCGATCGGGCGTTGGTCATGTGCGGCGGCCGGGTCGTCGAGCAGGGGCCCACCGGCCGCCTGCTGACCGACCCGGGCGAGGAGTACACGCGCCAGCTGCGGGCAGCGGTGCCCGGCCCCGGCTGGCGGCCGTCCCGGCGCACCCGGCCGGCATGACGATGGGCGAAGTGAGCGAGCACTAGTCAACTCCCGCTCTCCTCGGTGCCGTTCACCACCAGGCACGCGCGTATGCAGCAGATCAGTCCGCCGCCGTGCACCGAGGAGGGCCGGACGTCGGATCCGGGGCCGGGGCGCCGACCGCGAAGAACCGGCTGTCGCTTCCAGCGATCGTCCGCAGCCGGGGTGCGGCCTTGTGACCGTCGGCCCAGGTGCACGTGACGGCGTGGACTCCGGGCGCGGTCCGCCCGAAGACGAACCAGCTGGAGCCGGTCGGGGTGAGTTTGACCCAGCCGGCCTCGACCTTGCGGTCCCCGGCCGCGTTCAGCGCTCCGTCATCCACGAAGGAGCGCCTCTCACCGACCTTCAGGTTGGCGAAGAACCATCCCGTGCGCCTGAGTTGAGGCCCCCCTGCACCGCCCGCACGCTGTGCGTCAGGGTATTCGACCTCCTCCATCGCGTTCCACGTCCGGCCCGCCTCTTTGGCGTCGGCGGCTCGTTTCCACACATCGACACTGAGGGTCCAGGGCTTTCCCTCGACCTGCCCGCTCGCGATCACCTCGGTCATGGGGCGGGGCGCGGCCTGCTGTGTCCTCGCGGCCGGTGCACCGCCGGCTCCCGCCCCCCACAAGGACGACGCCGCGATCCCGCCCGTACACACCAAGGCGAGCGCCATCACCGCTCCGGCCACCCGGCGCCTGCTCCTGCGCCGTTTGCCACCCGCCACGATCGCGTCGACGGGCGCCTGCTTGATGTGAGCGCCCTGCGCGGCGTCGGCGAGCAGTTCGGAGATGTCGGTGCCTGTCTCTGTCATGACGTCCGCCCTTCGTGCGTCACGGGAGTTGCGTCGGTTCTGGTCCGGATCGGCCCGATGGCGGCCCGAAGCCGGGCTATCCCTCTGGCCGCGTTGCTCTTCACCGTGCCCACCGAACACCCCATCGCGGCGGCGGTCTGCGTCTCGCTCAGGTCCTCCCAGTACCGCAACACGACGGCCTCCCTCTGCCGGAGGGGCAGTTGGGCCAGCGCGGCCACCAGATCCGACCGCTCGACGGCCTGTGCGATGTGATCGACGCTTTCCGCCAGGCCACGAACGTCCGTTCCAGAAAACCCTGCACAAGTTCTTCCGCTGCGTGCTGCTCTCCGGTCAGGAGATACGCGGTCCGCATCAGCCGGGGCCACCGTCCGACGACGAACGCCGGGAAGTTCTCGGCTCCCGCACCAGCGTCTGTTGCCGCTCTTGCCCTGTCTCTCATGGCTCACCTCCTCTCTCCACAGAGTCCACGAGCACCGAGAACCGTTGCTTGAGGGCTTCGCAAGCTCTCGGAAAGGAGATGGGTGTCCTGCCGCATGGTCGCTCGCCTCGGAGGTGATCCCCTCGCTCCGCGACGGCAGCGCACGATCAGACAGTGGTTTTGGCCATGACCCGGGTGAGCAGCTCGTCGCGCAGAGCGGGCCACTCATCCGCGAGCACGCTGTAGTACAGCGAATCGCGGCGCGTGCCGTCCTGGCGCACCATGTGGCTGCGCAGCGTGCCCTCATAGGCGAGACCCAGCCGTGTCAGGGCCTGCTGAGACCGCACGTTGAGGTTGTCGGTGCGCAGGGCGATTCGGGCAAGGCCCAGATCGTCGAAGGCGTACCCGAAAAGCAGCAGCTTCGACTCGGCGTTGTAGGGGCCGCCCCAGCACGAACGATCGAACCAGGTCGCACCAATCTCCGCGCGGCTCTCAGCCAGGTCGAGCTCATACAGACTGGTCGAACCGATCACCGCCTCGTCGCTCAGCCGCTGGACCGCGAAGCACCGCCGGGCTCGGTCCGCCAGCATGTGGCTGATCATTGCCTGCATCTCTCCGAGGGAGCCGGGCCGGGGTCGGGGCATCCACTGCCAGACCTCGGGATCCGACGCGGAGGGAAAGAGCGCTTCGGCGTGGTCGACGGACAGCGGGGTGAGACGAACGGCGCGGCCGAGAAGGAAGTCATTGCTCATCACGGCACCGTAGCTTCGGGCCCGCTGCCTCACGATCGAGTTGGAGATCATATTGCCGCCGGCACGCACAGCGACCGCGCCGCCGGCTACGGCGCCTTCCAGGACGCGGCCCGCGGCCGCATCGACCTCATCCCGCTCGACGACGCGATCGCGCACCACGGGCGGATCGCCAAGACCCTGCATATCCTGCGCCACGCGCTCGCGAGGAAGAGCTTCCACGGCCGCGCCAGGCAGCTCTACCAGCGCTACCAGGACGGCATGGAAGACCAGATCGGCACCCTCGGCTCGCCCTCAACGCCCTGGTCCTCTTCAGAACCCGGTATGTGGACGCCGCCGTCAGGCCTGGCCAGTCCCACCGCCGCCACCATCCCCAAGCCGGACGCACGTGTCGAGGCCGGGGTGATGTCTCCCGGCCTCGACACCCCACTCAGGACACAGTGATCCGATCGATGTCCGGAGCCCATCCCGAAGGATTGGCGAGGGTGACGGTGTTCCCTGTACCCGCCTTGAGATCGACACTCAGCGTTGTCGTACCCGGTGTCGTCCAGTCGGAGGTGGGAGCGAAGACGACCGTGCGCGGCGTGCCTCCGTTCACCTGGACGGTCGCCGAGCGGGACACGGCGGTCGCGTAGTGGAGGGTCAGTGACCTGGTGCCGCCGCTGCCTCCGTCGACGCCTTTGAACGTGAGGGTGGCGCCGTTGCCGAGGTAGCCGACCTTCGCGCCGCCCGAGCAGCCGGCGCAGGCGGCGACCACTGCGGTCCCGGTGAGGGAGTTGCCTGCGGCCTCGGCCTCGTAGCCGACGGGATCGGAGGTGCCGCCGGAGCCGACGGCCATGGCCCCGAGGTCGAGCCAGCCGTCCGCCTTCTGTCCGGCGTTCGCGAAGCGCAGCTTCTTCGCCTGGGAACTGACGTCCTCCAGGGGGTTCTTGGCCTTCATGACGAGCTGGTAGTCACCCGAGGCGACGCCGGAGAGGTCGACGTTCGCGTCGAAGTACTGGGCGTAGCCGTAGTCGAGGTAGGTGGGGTCGGAGCCCACGCCCCAGTCGGGGAAGGCCCGGATCTTCTGTGGCATGACCTTGCGCAGGTCCCATGGCGTCTCCCAGCTCTTGACGACGTCGCCGGAGGAGTTCTTGAGGCCGAGGCTGACCTTCCACGGGTAGTAGAACGGGGCGACTCCGGTGTTGCTGATCCGTACGCCGACCTTGGTGCTGCCCTGCGCGGTGTCGTGGAAGTACGCGCGGTCGACACCCAGGTTGTAGCCCATGAGCCGGACCGCGGCGGCGACCTTGGGGTCGGTCGGTGAGTAGGCGGCGCTGCCTTCGTTGATCTTCCAGGTGGTGTGCTCGAGTTCGAGGCAGGCCTTCATGTTGTCGACCGCTCCGGAACCGCCGGGCCAGGAGGCGAAGGCGGTGGGCTGGATCTCGGGCCGCACTTCACCGCCCATGGAGGCCGTGGTCCAGCGGTTCTCCACGCCCCGTTCGACGGCTTTCTGCAGTTGCGCGTACGAGGCTCCGCCCATCGATGCCGGCAGCGTGACTCCGGCGAGCGGGCTGCCTTCGCGGTAGCAGAACGAGTCGTCGTGGTAGCCGACCGCCGGCAGCGCATCGGCGGCGCCTCCGGCCGACTCCGGGTATCTGACCTCGATCTTCGTGTGCGTGAAGGCACTGTTGTAGGCCTTGATGATCTCGGCGCCGTGCGCGTCGGTGGGCATGTAGTCCGGGTACGAGTCGCTCGAGGTGTCCGTGTCGTACGGCCAGGTGTGCCACTCGCCCCAGAGACCGACAAGTCCCATGTGGATGAAGCCGATCCGCGCGTCGCCGTCGTAGCGCTCGCCGTACGCGGCGATGAAGTTCTTGAGCGCGGTCAGCAGATGCGGGCTGTCGTAGTCGGGGCTGGTGGTGTTCCAGTACGCGTTGGTGCGGTTGTCGACGTGCCCGGCGAAGCACGGAGGGATCGCGTTGGCCGGATGGCTGCCGGTGCCGCCCGGATACTCGATGTAGAAACGGATGGCGGCCTGATTGCCGTACGAGGCCGTCTCGTCGAAGGCCTTGTCCAGGACGCTCCAGTCGAAGTGCCCGCAGTCCGAGGCGTCGTTCATGACCTCGGACAGGCCGAAGTAGCTCCAGGTCAGGGAGTGCGGGTAGCCCGAGTTCTGATCGCCCCCGGGCTGGTAGAAGCGGGCGAATCCCTTGAGCGGATTGTCCAGCGGCGCGTCGGCGCCGGTGAGGGTGTGCACCGGGAGCGAGGCCGGGTTCAGCGACCGGTAGGGATCCTGGAAGATCGCCTGGATCCCGAGCGCGGGCGCCGCTGTCCGGGGCGCCCGCCCCGGCGGGCGCGGCCGCCGGAAAGGAGACGAGCCGGTGATCACCACCCCGCTTCTCGACGTGCACCGGACTCGCCGACCACGCCGACGGTCTCGCCGGGCAGCACGTCGATGTCGATGTCGCGCAGGGTCGGGCTGGGTGTTGGGGGACTGCTGCTGGAAGATGCCGAGGGGCGATCGCCAGGGCCACCGTCGACGCCGCGGGCCGCAACGGACTCGACCCTGGCTGCCGATCGTCGCGGTCGGGGAGAGGTTCACACCCGGCTCCTGCGGGACGTACCCCATGCGCCGGCCGCGCAGGCGGCCGTGCTCGACGGTGTGGGCGCCTGGGGCGTCTTCTGGAAGATCGTCATGCCCATGAGCCGCGGACCGCTGATCACCATCGGGCTCACCACCACCGTGTGGGCCTGGAACGACTACCTGTGGCCGCTTCTGACCGGGCGTGACGAGGCAGCTCCGGGTCGCAGGCGACCGCGCCCGCGATCAGCGCCGCCGGGACGAGCGTTCCGGTGGATGCGGTCATGAGAGCCTCAGCTTCGGGCTGAGGACCCGCGGCTGATCGTCTGCGACGAGCCGGTGTCCGCGCTGGACCTCTCCACCCAGCGCCGGGTCCTGGACCTGCTCCTGGAGATCCAGGAACGCACGGGTGTCGCCTATCTGTTCATCTCGCACGACCTGTCGGTGGTACGTCATCTGAGCCACCGGGTCGCCGTGTTCCACGGCGGCGGGATCGTCGAGCAGGGTCCCGGCGCCAAGGTCACGTCCGACCCCGACCACCCGTACACGCGCAAGCTGCTGCTGGCCGCGCCGGTGACCGACCCGGACAGGCAGGCCGAACGCCGGGCCCAGCGGCACCGGTTCGCGGCCGGCTGACCGGACGGCGGTGAGCAACGCGCTCTTGCTGTCGAAGTGGTGGAGCAGCCCGGCCCGGCTCATTTCGACCCGTTCGGCGACCTCACTGAGCGAGCCGCCCCGGAATCCCGAGCGGGCGAAGACGTCGAGGGCGGCATCGAGGATGCCCGTTCACTCGCGCAGCGGGGCCGTGGACTCCCGGACGACGAGGCTCGTGGCGAGCTCGACACGGTGGCTGTCCAAGGGCTGGTGCGCGGCAAGTCGCAGCAGGGAGCGGACTGCCGCACGGCCCATGTCGGCGAACGGCTGGCGGATGGTCGTCAACGGCGGGGACGTGTACTGGGAGGCCAGGGCGTCGTCGAAGCCGATCACGCTGAGATCCTCGGGGACGCGGAGGCCCCTGGTACGGGCCGCCTCCACCACTCCCAGGGCCTGGCCGTCGCTGGCGGCGAAGACGGCGGTGGGCGGCTCCGGAAGGTCCAGGAGTTCCAGGGCCGCCCGCACGGCCGGCTCGAAGCGGAAGAAGCCGTGCCGCAGCAGAGCGGGATCAGCTTCGATCCCGGCGGTGGCCAGAGCGGAGAAGTGGCCCGCGACCCGCGCCTGGCTGCACACCGCGTCCGGGCGGCCGCCGATCATCCCGATCCGCCGGTGCCCCAGCGAGAGCAGATGCTCGGTGGCCGCCATCCCTCCGCTGAAATTCGTGGCGCCGATACTGGGCACCAGGTCGGCGGGGACGTTCACCGGATCGATCAGTACCAGCGGCATCGCAGCCCTGGTCAGGTGGCGCTGCTGCTGCGCGGAGAGCTGGGACGTGACGAGCACCAGCCCGTGCCGGCCGGAGGCGACCACCCGACGTGCCCAGTGGGCGCCCAGCGGGTCGTCCGGCACGGTGCTCACCACGACGTCGATCCCGGTGAGCTGTGCCTCCTCGGTCACGCCGCGGGCGATCTCCAGGTTGTTGGGGTTGCGCAGTTCGTCGAAGGTCAGGTCCAGCACCCGGGGCTGCGGGACGGCCTGACGTCCGCCGGGGCCGCGCGCGACATAACCGTGCTCCACGAGAAGCCGCTCCACCCGCTCCCGGGTCTCGGGAGCCACGTCGACGCGGCCGTTCACCACCTTGGACACCGTGGGGACCGACACTCCGGCGGCCTGTGCCACCGATGTCAGGGTCGCGCGCCGCTGCTGATCCGCTCGGGGAGGCATGCCGAACCTTTCGATAGGTGACATGAAAACTACCGCAACCTTGCGAAGGGCGTGGGCCTTACGGATCTTGCGCTCCGGGCACCCTGCTGGAACCGGAGGAGGGGATCGCAGGTGAAGGCGCCGTGGTCGGCGGTCGTCCTTGGAAGTCACCGTCCGGCAGGTCAGGTCTCCGAAAGGGTCGGCGTGTAGTCGGACTCTGCGCGGGTCATCCCGTGGGGACCGTCCTGCCCAGGCCCAATGGGTGGCCGCACAAGGCGGCGGTCTGGCTGGTGGCGTTGGTGAGTTCGTTCATGTCGGTCTCGTCGGAGTCGGAGATGTCGTCGAGCTGCCCCGCGTCGGCCGACAGGTCTTCGGGGCCCTCGTAGCGGTCGGCCTTGTCGGCGAGGGTGCCGGCCGCCCAGAAGACGGGGTTGCCGATCACCCCGCCGATCCCCACGACCCGGCCGCTCAGGCTGTCGTAGGCCTCGCAGACCTCCTTGCGGTCGGTCGGGCCCGAGGCGCAGGAAGCGGCGGTCAGCACGAGCAGGCCGGATGCCACGGTGGCCAGGGCGGTGCGCCGGAGGCGCGATGTCGGGTGGTGCGTCATGCGGGTCGTCCTCATCCGTTGTCGCTGGTCGTCACTGGTCATCGCTGGTCGTCTCGGGTTCCGCGGGGCGTCGGCGACCGTCACCGGCCGCCGCGCCACCACGGCGCGCGCGGTGTGTCCAGGTGGGTGTCGCCGCCGCTGATCACCGAGTTCTGCACGCGGTTGTCGCGGCCCGCGGTCATGGACACACCGCGGGCGCCCTCGCCGTCCCGTTCCCGCGCGGTCGCGGCGTCGGCGATGCGCCGGGCGCACAGGTCGTCGCCGGCGACGTGCAGCCAGGCGCGGGTGCTCGTCTCCTTGACCTGGACGGGCACGGAGTGGAACGTCGCCGGGTCGACGCCCGGCAGACCGGCGCGCACGGCGGAGTCGCGCACCACGTCCGAGATCAGCAGCGCGGTGTCGGACGTGGCCTCGTCCAGCGCCCGGCGCAGCGGTTCGCCCTCGCAGAGCCGGAAGACGTGATTGACGGCGTTGCCGGCGTAACCGTGCGGGTCGGTGTGGACGGAACCCGCGTGGACCGCCATCCGCAGCCGGAGCAGGGGATCACTGCGGCGGCGCTGCCCGAGCTGCCGTTCCAGCCGGGGCAGCACCTCGGCGAGGAGGGCGTGGGTCAGCACGGGATGTCTCATCACGACCAGGACGGCGTCGCCCCGGTCCTCGTGGGCGCAGTGCCGCCAGAGCTCCTCGGTGAACGCGGCGCGGAGTTCGCTGTTGAGGTCCGCGCGGCTGCGCAGTTGCTCACGGTCGCTGCGGGTGCTGAACCCCTTGATGTCGGCGAGGAGGAGCTGGGTGTGTTCGGGGTGGTCGGGCACGTCGGTGCCGCCTCTCTGCGGGGTGGGTCGGGGCCGGGCTCCGGCGGTCGTCACACGGACGGGAGGGAGAAGGAGGCGCACTTCGCCTGCTGGTTGCGGGTGTCCACCAGGGACAGGAAGAGCCCGGCCTTGCAGACCTTGAGCAGCGCGTACTCGTTGGCGACGAGCTGCCAGCGGCCACCGGCCCAGGTCAGCCCGACAGAGCCCTGGTCCTTGTCCTGCCAGCGGAGCTGCATGCGCGCGCCGTCGCCGGTCTTCTCGGGCTCGCCCAGGCCGACGTCGCCGACCTGCTCGCGGTACGCGTCCGACTTGGCCGCGAAAGACGAGGACATGGACTCGGCGCAGCCCGAGTCGTTCGGCTGCACGAGCTCGCACCAGGCGGCGGTGTCGGCGACGCGTTCGGCGGTCCTGACCTGCTCCAGGGTGTGGCGCGCCCCGGTGAGGCCCGCCTCGCTGACGACGGAGGTGTCGACAGCGTCGTGGCCGTCGCCCCCGATCACGGCGGAGCCGCCCCAGAAGACGCTCACGACGAGCGCCAGGCCGGCGCCGGTCGCCATCAGGGGGTTCGCCAAGGCCCACTTCCTGACCTTGTTGATGATGATGTCGCCGCCCGCGATGGTGGCGTTGCTGACGATGTTGTCGCCGCCCGCGTTGAGGTTGACCCCGTCGGCGCGCGCGTCCTGGCGCCGGCGGTCGTCGGGGTTCCGCGAGGGGTCGTGCTGTCCGGACATCTGTCACACCTGTCTGCTCATGTGCTCAACGCCCACATGACAGCAGTGGAAAGACGGTCGTTCCGCAGCAGATGTTGCACAGCGACAGGAGAACTCGCCCCGTACCGGCCAGACTTCGGACCGTGACGAACGTGGCGTTCTGGAACACCCTCGATGCGGACGAACGCGAGATCATGCGCAAGGGCGGCCGCGAACCACAGCGGCCCTACCGGCCCGGCGACCAGATTCTGCGGCAGGGCGACGACCGGCCGGACCGGGCCGCGCTGATCATCACCGGCCGGTGCCGGGTCCTCTGGGACAGCGGGCACGGGCACACCACGTATCTGGCCACGCGTGGCGACGGGGATCTGATCGGCGAGATGGCGGTGCTGGACGGCGGCTCGCGGAACGGGACGGTGCGGGCGCTGACCGAGACCTACGTCCGCTGGTACGCGCGCGAGGCGTTCGAGGAGATGCTCACGCAGCATCCCGGCATCATGCGCAAGCTGCTGACCTCGGTGAGCGGAAGGCTGAAGGAGTCGGACCAGCAGCAGATCGCCCTCGCCTCGGCCTCGCCCGACATCCGGATCGCCCGCCTGCTGCTGCGGCTCGCCGACGCGGAAGGGGTGCCCCACGACGGGGGCGTGCAGATCACGGGTGTGACGCGTCAGGACCTCGGCAACTGGACGGGGATGGGCCGGGATGCCGCGACCCGGTGCGTCGTCCGGTTGCAGAAGCTGAGCCTGCTCGGCACGATCTCATCCCGGGGCCGGGTGCTGATCCTCGATCGGGAGGGGCTGCGGCGGCACGCGACCCGCCCCTCCGACGGCTGAGGGCGGCTCACGCGCCCGTGCGAAGTACCCGGCCGGCTCAGGGCGTCTGCCACTTCTGTGCCGTGTTGCCCGAGCACCAGGCGATCTGGAGAGGCGTGCCGTCCGCGGTGGCGGCGTTGGCGACGTCCAGGCATTTGTCGGCCGCCACGTTGACGACGTCCGCGTTGGGCGAGATCCGCCACTGGCGCACGGGTGAGGTGTCGCAGCCCACCATCACCAGGCGGGCCCCGTCCTTGGTCGAGTTGCCCGCCGTCGACAGGCACTTGCCCTGGTTGCGGAGGGTGCCGTCGGAGGCGAAGAACCAGACCTGGTCGGCGCCGCCGTCGCAGGCGCGCAGTTGCAGGCCCTGGGCCGCGCGCTGGGCGCACTTGCCGGCGAGGCCCTTGACCGGTCCCCTGGGTCCGGTCAGTTTCTGCGGCACGGGAGCCTTCTTGGCGGTGTCCGACGAGGAGTTGCCGCTCTTCTCCTCCGAACTCCCCGATCCGGCCGTCGGCTTGGCAGCGACCGCGGGGGCGCCGCCGTCGTGGACGGTGACGGTGGGCGCCGGCTTCTTCTTGTGCTCCTCGTCGCTCTTCGTCCCGGCCGTCGCGCTCCGCGAGCCGTCGGGCGACGGCGCCGAGGTCGGACTCTCCGACGCGGAGGCGGACGGCGGGGCGGGGACCACCGCCCGCGGGGGGTCCGGCTCCGAGGAGAGCCCGTGGGCGAGTGCGGTGCCGCCGAGGACCGCGCCGGTGACGGCGGCGACCGAACCCACCGTCACGAAGACGCGGCGGCCGGGCATCAGCCCGATCCGTACACGGGACGGCTTGCGGGTGTACGTCTGGGAGAAACGGGGCGGTGGCACGGGACCTCCGGCGGTGGCTGCGATCGGACGGACGAGGGGGCGGGGGTGGCGCGGCGACGCCGGGGAACGGGGGTCAGCGGAGCGCGCCGGAGACGGGCAGGTCGGCCTCCTCCAGGACCATCAGCTGGGCCGTGCCGGGGTCGACCAGCTCGGCCATGCGCAGTGCCTGCCGCTCGGTCATCTGCTGGAACAGCTGGCGCGCGGTGCGGCCGTTGCCGAACGCCGCGTCCCGCGGGATGGACTCGATGTGCGTCGACAGCGCCTTGCGGGCGCCCTCGCTCAGCTCGTAGCGGTGGCGCTGCGCCTGGTGCTCCACGATGGAGACGACTTCCTGGGAGGTGTAGTCGGCGAACAGCAGGGTGCGGGTGAACCGGGAGGCCAGGCCCGGGTTGGAGGAGATGAAGCGGTTCATGTCGGCGGGGTAGCCGGCCGCGATGACGACGACCTCGTCCCGGTGGTCCTCCATCAGCTTCACCAGCGTCGCGATGGCCTCGTGCCCGAAGTCGTTGCCCACGGCGGCCGGCACCAGCGCGTACGCCTCGTCGATGAAGAGCACCCCGCCCCGCGCCCGCAGGAACGCCTCCGTCGTCTTCGGGCCGGTGTGGCCCACGTACTCGCCGACCAGCGCGGAACGGTCCACCTCCACCAGGTGGCCGTGGCCGAGCAGGCCCAGGGCCTTCAGCAGCCGGCCGTAGAGCCGCGCCACCGTCGTCTTGCCGGTGCCCGGGTTGCCGGCGAACACCAGGTGGCGGCTGAGCGGCGGCGCGGGCAGCCCCGCCTCCTGTCGCATCCGCACGGTCTGCATCAGCTTCACCATGCCGCTGACGTCGCGTTTCACGCCGTCGAGGCCCACCAGCTCGTCGAGTTCGGCCAGCAGGTCGGCGAGCGTCTCGGGCTCGGGCTCCGGCTCGCCCTCCAGGGACGGCTCGGTCCCGCCCGGGGCCGCCGGTACACCGCCCGCGGGTGCGGCCGGAACGCCCGGGGCGGACGGGACCGGAGCCGCGCCGCCCGCGCCGATGAGGTTCGTCGGGAGCACCGGAGCGGTGACGTCCACGGCGACGCACTCCTCGAAGACGGGCGCCGCGCCGTCGCCGAGCCCCACGTCCCGCGCGCAGTCCAGGATCCGGCAGCGGCGCAGCGTCGGACCGGCCCCCGCGCCGACGTGCACGGCGGGGAAACCGCTGCCCGACAGGTCGCAGTCGGTGAGGGTGCCGCCCGAACCGGCGCCGAACAGCACGCCGTTCTTGCCCGCGCCCGACACCCGTACCCCGCGGACCTCCGGCTCGGCGCCGTCGCGGACGACGATGCCGCTGCCCGCGGCGTCGGCCACCGAGCCGCCGTCCATGGTCAGCCGCGCCCCGCCGTCCACCGTGACGCCCGCGCCGCCGGCCGACACCACGTCGACGCGGTCCAGCTCCACGACGGCGCCGGACGCCACCACCACGCCGTCACCGCTCTGCCCGGCCAGCCGTGTTCCCCGTACCTCGCACGGCGCGGTGGAGGTGAGCCGCAGCCCTGCCTCGCCGCCCGTCACGGTCGAGTCGCGCACGCAGAGGCCGCTGTCGCCCGAGGTGTGGATCCCGTCCATCCTTGCGTCCACCAGGGCGCAGGTGTCGACGTCGGCCCGCGCCGACTGTGCCACCGTCAGCAGATGGGCCCCGCCGCCGCGCAGCCTGCTGCCGGTGATCCGGGCCCGGGACTCGCCGCCGAGCCGTACCGCGCCCGCCGCGCAGTCGGCGACGGTGCCGCCGCTCAGCTCCACGGTGGACCGCTCGCCGCCGGTGACGCCCGCGCCGCTCGCGCCCGTGAGGCGGCAGGAGTCCGCGCGCAGGCGCGCCTCACCGGCCGCGACCAGCGCGTCCTCGCCCGCGTCGACGACCCGGCAGTCCCGCAGTTCGACCACTGCCCCGTGCTCCGCGTACACGCCCGCGCGGGCCGGTGTCACGACCCGGCAGTCCTCCAGCAGGGCGACCGAACGGTCCTGGGCCAGCAGGCCGTTGCGGCCCGCGCCCGTCAGGAGGCCGTCGCGGACGAGCAGCCGCGCCGCGCCGCGGGTCCGCACGGAGGAACCGGAGTGGTCGCGGATCCGGAGCCGCTCCGCGGTGAGCGTCGCCGCGTCCGAGAGCACCGCCCCGATGCCCTGGACGGACTCGATCACGGTGTCCTCGGCGTGCGCCCGGGCGTCCCCGCGGACGTGCAGGGCCGCGTGGTGCGCCCCGTGCAGCCGGACGCGCCGGAGCCACAGCACCCCGCCGGAGGTCGGGTCGTCGAGCAGCGGGCCCATGTCCTCGGGCAGCTCGGGGAAGCCGCTCGGCGCCGGGGAGGCCGCGGGTCTGGTCGAGCCGAGCACCTCCACCCGGCCGTGGGCCACCTCGCAGTCCTCCAGCGCCAGCGCGGAGGCCTCCGCCACCCGCAGCAGGACCTGCGTCGGGTCGGCGCCGCGCACCACCAGGCCGCGCAGCGCGCAGTCGGGGGCGGCGACGGTGACCGCGCCGCCGGCGGGCGGCCGCAGCACCACCGAGCCGTGGCCCGATTCGGGGAGGAGGGTGACCCGGCGCCGCAGGTGCAGCTCCTCCTCGTACTCGCCGGGCGCGATCGCCACCACGGCGCCGGACGGGGCGGCGGCGAGCGCGTCGGCGAGGGTGCGGTGGCTGCCCCGGCCGCGGGGGCCGACTCTGATCACCGGTTGCTGGTTCATGTGGTTCCTCCGCCGTCCCCGCCCGTCTCCGCCGGAGCCGCGGGCGCGGGCGCGGTGATACCGAGCCAGTCGCGCACCTGGGCGCCGAAGAAGAACGTGGAGAAGGACTTGTCGATCATCTTGCCGATCGCCGGCATCACGAAGATGTCCATGACGCCCTGCCGGTGGTACCAGCGGCCGGCGATGTTGTTCTGCATCAGGGTGCGGGCCGCGCCGATCGTCGACCCGCCGATGAATCCGCCGAGCGCGCCGGCCCCGCCGTACGCGGCCGCGTCGGCGCCGCTGAGGTACACCGTGTTGCCGTTGGCGTCCTTCACACCGAAGACGGCGGCGGTCGCGGCGCCGCTCGCGAAGGCCCCGACCGCGCCGCTGATCGAGCTGTTGGCGAAGTCGTAGATGCCGGACCGCCAGCGCATCACCTTCTCGTTGCCGGCCCATTCCGACGCCCAGCTGTCGTCGTTGGGGCGGCGGCCGTAGGGGTTGCCCGCGTCGACGTTGGAGAGGCCGTTCTTCCAGGCGCCGCCGCGCCCGGCGATCAGATGTCCGGTGGTGAACACGCCCTTGCTGCCCGCCGAGATGGTCGCGCCGAACGCGGCCTTGGCCACGTCCATCGGCGTGAACGGCTCCCCCGTGGCGGCCGACGCGATGCCGTAGACGGCGAGGTTGAGGACGAAGTCGACGATCCATTCCTGGCCCATCTCGACGGCCAGTTGCTGGAACGCCTTGCTGACGAACGGCGCGTAGGTGGACTCGCCGGCGACCGAGGGGCCGAACTTCCAGCGGTTGGGCTCGCGCAGCATCCGGCTGAAGCCCCGGTACTCGGCGGCGAGTCCGGTGAAGTTCGTCTCCCGTCCGACCGGTGTGTGGACCCAGTCGGGGGTGTAGCGGCCGAGCATCGACTGCCGGCCGAAGGCGTCGGTGCGCCAGACGTATCCCGACAGGGAGCGCTCGTTGAGGAGGGTGGTGCCGTCGTTGGCGTACTGACGCCAGTGCTTGCCCCACTCCTCGCTCTCCAGGTACGTGTTGTCGGTCAGCAGCTTCTTCTCGCGCACCGCCACACCGGTGTCGAACTCCTTCCACACGTGCGCGTCGAAGGCGTCCCCGGGGTTCGCGGTGTACTCGCGTACGCGGAAGGGCTGGTCGGTGAAGAAGGAGCGGACGGCGCCGGTGGTCTGCTTGACCGGGATCACCTGGATGTTCTGTCCCAGGCTGGGGACGCTGTCCTCCCAGCGCGCCCCCGGCTTCCACGCGGTCAGGGCCGTGCTGCCGTCGAACCAGGTGCGGACCCGGTCGCCCTGTCCGGTGCCGAAGTCCTTGATGTTGCCGTGCCGGTCGATCTTGTTCCAGTTCCACACCTCGACGCCGTTCGGGTCCCGCGAGACGCGCCAGGCGTCCACGACGTCGCCGTCGGAGAGGATGCGGTGCTCGCGCACCAGCAGGTCGCCGTCGAAGTCCTGGTACGACTCCTTGTCCCAGCCCCACCGGTCCACGTCCCGGCTCTGCGCGGTGTAGCGGGTGCCGGTGTTGCCGTGGGTGTCGGTCCAGGTGAAGCGGGTGCCGTCGGCGTGGCCGGTCCCCGTGACCCGGACGGTGCCGCCGCCCGGCGTGGGCCAGGTGTCGGAGCGGGACAGGACGAAGCCCTGGTGGTCGAAGCGGGTCCAGTCGCCGGTGCCGGAGTGGACCTGCACGCGGAAGTCCCGGTCGCCGCTGCCGGCAGCGCCGTCGGGCCGCACCGCGGGACGGGGACGGAACTCGACCATGGAGCCGTCGTCCAGGCCGGTGCGCGCCACGTGCCAGCCACCGCCGCCCGAGGTGTACCAGTCCCCGTCCTGCCGGGTGGGGTGGAACTGGTCCTGCCACAGCGTCGTACGGCCGCCGTTGCCCGGTGTCACCTGGAACTCGGTGGCGTCGTAGGTGCGGGTGCCCTGGAGTTTGCCGTCGCCCTCCGACCACGGCAGGTGGTTCGGCTGCGGTGGGACGCCGGCCGCGTGGGCCGCGGTGGTGGGCAGCGCCACGTCGCCGGTCTTCAGCTCGTTGCCGCTGCCCAGCTTGCGCGTCTCGCGGACCACTTCGCCGACGTGCGCCGCGCCCGGGGTGGTGGCGATGTCGGTGACGGTCGAGTCCATCGCGGTGAAGCGGATGCCGCTGACGGGCGCCCCGCCGCCGGCCGGGGTCTGCGTCCACCGGGCGACCTGGAGCCTGCTGTCTCCGGCCAGCCAGGGCGCGGCGTGCTCCAGCTGGTTGGTGCGGTAGTCGAAGGTCATGAAGCGGCGGAAGTTGACGGGCGGGCGCTGCTCGGCGAGGCGGCGCACCTCCAGCGTCGAGCCGTCCGCCAGGTCCTTGCCCGCGCCGGTCTCCTTGGCCTGCGGCGAGTGCGTGACCCAACTGGTCTTCGGCGTGCCGTCGGCGTTCATCTCCAGCTGGAAGTACCGGCGCACGTCGTGCGGACCGGCCTGGAAGCGGCCGAACTTCTCGTGCACGACGAGCGTGCGGCCCGCGTTGTTCGGGTCCGGCATCCGGTCGGTGAAGCCGCGGCCCGGGCCCCAGTCGCGGGTGCCCTGCGCGAGGTGCTGGAAGTCCTCGTCGTAGCGGTGCCAGGTACCGGTGGCCAGGGACTGGGTGGCGGGGTGGTTGTCGAGCGTGCCGAGGACGTGGCCGCCGTCGGGGTTGAGCTGGAAGTGCCGGACCCGGACGTCGAGTCCGCCCACGCTGCGCACGTCGAACCAGCTGCGGCCGCTCTCGCCCCAGTGCCGGGTGCCGTGCCGCACGACCGTGCCGCCCGCGTCGACCTCGGCCCAGGTGCCGCGCTGGCCGGCCCGCGAGAAGTCGCCCGCCTCGCCGGTGCCGTGGAAGGCGTACAGGGTGTGGCCGCCGTGCAGGGGCCGACGCTCGTAGACCTCGTTGCCGGAGTGGCTGACGAGCCGGACGCGGCCGTTGTCCAGGCCCTTGGTCTCGACGGTGCCGCTGCCGAACCACGCGCGGTCGTCGTGCGGCAGGGGCGCGCCGCCCGGGCCCTGCTTCACCAGCCGCCAGGTGCCGGCCGTGCCGTCCGCGGGGTAGGTCAGGTCGTAGTGCCGGCCCGGCTGCGCCGCGCCCTTGTGGAACGGCACGAGCCGCTCGCCGGAGAGCCTGCCGCCCGCCTCGTACGTACGGAACTCGCCGCCGCGCGCGCCGAGTCCGTCGGTGACGCGGAACTCGGTGCCGTGCGCGACGACCTGGACGCCGGGCACCTGCTGGAGGTTGCCGTCCACCACGCGCGGCGGTCCGTCGGTGGTCACCAGGTAGCGGGAGGCGTTCGGGGTGCCGATGCGCACGTCGGAGAGTTGCGCGAGGTCGTAGGTGGTGCCGCGGACGCCGTCGGTGACGTGCGGCCCGAGGCCGTTGCCGTCCGCCGGGCGGATCGTGGCGCGCAGGTCGCCGCCCGCGCCGAAGAGCCGGACGTCCCCGCCGGGCGCGGTGACGCGGAAGCCGCCGCCGTGCAGCGTGTCCACGGTGTGGCCGGCGAGCGGCTGGAGGTGGGTGTCCAGGAGGCGGGGGGCGTTGTTGCCGATGTTCTGCAGGTGCTCGGCGCCGCGGACGCCGTTGCCGTCGGCGAGGCGTACGGCGCCGAGGCCGGCGGTGCCGTCGGCGGCATGGACGGTGACCGTGGTGGCGTCGGTGACGAGCAGTTCGTTGTTCGGCAGCGGCGCCAGGGTGGTGCCCGCCACGGGAGCGCCGTCGGGGCCGCGGAGCGCGTGGGGCCCGGCACCGGTCGGCACCATCGCGAGCCGGTCGTCGCGGCCGAGGCGCACCACCTGGTGCGTCAGGTCGCCGGCCGGGTCCACGAGGACGTGGTGGGCGCCGTCCTGCACGCGGAAGCCGCCCGCCGCGTTCCCCGTCTGCGGCACCACCCGGCCGCCCGCGACGGGCGCCAGCGTCCCGTCGAGCAGCTGCGGTCCGGCCGTGCCCGGCACCGTACCGACCAACCTGCCGTTGAGGCCCGGGACGTGGAGCGCGGTGGCGTCGAAGGAGTGGGCGCCGTTGGCGCCGTGGACGCGTATGTCGCCGCGGGCGTCGGTGACGTGGAAGGTGCCGGTCGGCGTGCGGACGACGCCGTGTCCGGCGACGTCCGTGCCGAGGCCGGTCCTGGGGTGCGGTTCGAGGGTGCCGTCGGCACGGGTGAAGGCGAAGGTGTCGGCGCCCGCGCCGTGCGGGCCGCGGAGGGTGACCACGTGGTGGGTCACGGCGCCCCGGGCGTCGACGGCGATGTGGACCGCGCCGTCCTCGACACGGAAGCCGCCGCCGGTCAGCGCGGTGACGCCCGCGCCGTGCACCGGGGTGGCGTCGGGCCGCACCAGGCCCGTGGGCAGGCCGTCGTCGCCGAAGCGGACGAGGGCGCCGCCGAGCCCTCCGCCGTGGACCGGGAGGCCGGTGAAGAGCGGGTCGCCGCCGCGGACGTCGTGCACCCTGACGGTGGCGTCCGCCTGCGAGAGGTGCAGGGTGTCGCCGTGCCGGACGAGTCCGGTGGCGGGCACGGGGGTGCCGGTGGCGGTGAACGGGTGCGCCACCGGGTGGTGTCCGCCGACCGGTACGTGGGCGAAGAGCTGCTGTCCGCCGGGTCCGGTGAGCGACACCGCGTCGTGGGTGTGGACGCCGCCCGCGTCGACCACGAGGTTCTGGCCGCCGTGCTGGACGCGGTAGCCGCCGCCGTCGAGGGCGGTCACCGAGGCGCCGTCGAACGGCGTGCCGTCGGAGTGGACGAGCGCGGGGACTCCGTGCGGCCCGTCGGCCGGGCGGACGAACGCGCCGCCGAGGCCACCGCCGGTCACGGGGAGCGCCTGGTGGGAGAAGGTGCCGTCGGCTCCGTGGACGTCCACCAGACTGCCGGTCCCGGTGCGGGTGACGTGGTAGACGCCGTGGCCGTCGGCCGGTGCGGTGACCGTGCCGCCGACGGGCGCGCCCATGTCGTCGGTCAGGGTCAGCGGCGCGCCGCCGCCGTGCGCTCCGACGATGTGCAGGTTCGCGGCCTGGGCGGCGGTGCCCTGCAGTCGCAGGCCGTCGTGGGTGGGCAGGCCGGTGGTGGGGCTGTGCGTCTGGAAGCCGTTCGGGGTGGGCACGTGGAGGCCGTTGTCGACCAGGCGGACGGGGCCGCCGCCGAGCGGGAGACCGTCGGCGCCGAGGTGGCGGACGGAGAGCGGCGCGTTGTGCGCGTCGAGCCGCAGCACCACCGTCGAGTCGCCGAAGTGGCCGCCGCGCAGCGCGAACGTCTGCTCGCCGCCGGTGAAGTGGTAGCCGGTGCCGTCGAAGGTGAAGTCGGAGCGGTACGAGCGCACTCCGCGGGTCCACTCGGCGTGCAGCCGGGTCAGGCCGTCCGTGCCCTGCTCCGTCCAGGCCGTGACGGGGTGCCCGGTGGGGGCGCCGGTGACGGTGACCGTCGGCCGCGCCCCGTCCGCCGCGCCGGTCACCTGGAGGCTGACGCCCGTCAGGCCCGGGACGTGCACGGTGAGCGGGGCGGGCGCGGGCAGCGCGGGCACGACGGCGTGCCCGGCCGAGGACCCGAGCCCCGTGAGGCCGCCGGATCCGCCGGGCACCATCTCTATGGAGACCGTTCCCGAACCGCCGGTCACCTGTACGTCGATGACCTCCTCGGTGAGCAGCCGGTGCCCCTGCCCCGCGTCGAGGGCGTAGTCGAGGCGCCGGATGCCGTCGCCGTGCGGGAGGTCGTACTCGAGGCGCAGGATCCGCTGGTCCCCCTGGGTGAAGGAGGACGTGCGCACCTCGGTGGAGCCGTTGCCGCGGACCGTGACGTCGACGAGCCGGCCGTCTCCCGAGGCGGGCGTGACGTCGACGCGCACACCGGGCAGGTGCGGGATGTTGGTGAACGTGTGCTGGAGGTCGTACGAGACCTGGACCATGCCCACCCGGATGTCCTGGTGGAAGAGGGACTTCCCCGCGCCGAACCCGGCCGGGGCGTCCAGCGGGCCCGGGGCGTGCTGGGTGAGGTCGCCCGTCGCGTGCGGGGCGCCGGTGCCGAGGGTGTCCGTGTGCGGTGTGGCGGGCGGTGTCAGCGCCACGTCGTCGCCGCGGAAGAGGGCGTTGAGGCCCGCGAGGGACACGTTGCTGCCGTCGAGGGCGGGCGGCGCGGCCTTGCCGAGCGCGGCGGCGCCCGTCGGCTGGGCCGCCGGGGGTACCTCGACGTGCGTGCCGGACGGGATGCCGGACGTGGCGGGGACCGTCACCGGGGGTGTCGTCTGCGCGACCGTGGCCGGGACGGGCGTCGGCGTGACCGCCGGGATTCCGGCGGCGCCGTGCGCGTCCACCGAGGGCACGTCGACGGTGTGCGCCGCCGAGCCGTTCGTCACCGGCGATGTGTGGAGGCCGGCGGTCTGGCCGCCCGGAGCGTGCAGCTCACCGGCGGGCGTCTTGAGGTCGGCCGCGCCCGGGGCCGCGCCGTTGAACGACGGCGTGTCGAGGTGGCCGACGCCGCCTGCCGTGTTCGCGGCCGGCGGGGTGACGCCCGCGCCGGTCACGCTCGGGGACGCGACATGCCCGACACCGGACGCACCCACCCCGCCGACCGAAGGGACCGACACCGCCGAGGTGTTGACGGCGGGCGGGGTGACAGCCGCGCCCGTGACGCTCGGCGAGGCGATGTGCCCCACACCTGATGAGTTCACCCCACCCACCGAAGGGACGGACACCGACGAGGTGTTGACCGCAGGCGGAGTGACCGCCGCGCCCGTCACGCTCGGCGAGGCGACGTGCCCCACACCGGACGCGCCGACCCCGCCCACCGAAGGAACCGACACCGCCGACGTGTTCACCGCGGGCGGGCTGATCGCCGCGCCCGTCACGCTCGGCGGCGCCAGGTTCGCGATGTTCACCGCCGGTGCCGTCTGGGGCGCGAGGTTCACCGACGGTGCGCCGCCGAGGCCGCTCGTGCTGACGGCGGTGACCGGCGGCACCTGCAACTGGGCCGCGCCCGGCGCGAGATGGGAGAGCGCGGGCATGGAGATCTGCGTCGTGGCCGCGTTGAGGCCACCGGTCGGTACGGTCAGGCTCTCCCGGCCCACCAGGCCCGTCGCGCTCGGCAGGTCCGTGATCTGCGACCCCAGCGAGGGCAGGTCCACGTGGGTGAGGTTCGTCGAACTCATGTGCAACGCCGGGGCGTTCAGCGAGGTGATCGCCGGTGCCACGTTCGGCACGTTCGCCGACAGGCCGCCGGGGACCATGTCGCCCCCGAACGCCACCGAGTGCGCCGGGGTGATCGCGCCGAGCGAGGGCAGCTGCACGCCGCCCGCCACGGCCCCGACGTGCGGCACCGAGCCGAGCCCCGCGACGGCCCCGACCTGCGGCATCGACACCGCCGGGACGCTCACGGCCCCGATGCCCGGAGCGGCCGCCGTGCCCAGCCCCGGCATCGACACCGCCGGGACGCTCACCGCGCCGATGCCCGGCGCCGCCGCCCCCGGCGTGAGACCGGAGACGTTCGGGGCGGCGCCGATGCTCTGCACCGGGCCGAGTGTCGGCAGCGGTACGTTCAGCCCGCCGCCGGACACTCCGAGCGCCCCCACCGAGGGGATGTCGACGATCTTCGTACCGACGGAGGGTGGGGCCAGGTCGAAGGAGACGCCGAACTGCGGCAGCGAACCGAAGTTGACCGCCACCGGCATCGGGATGTCGGCGGCACCGCCGAAGCCCGGCAGGCCCCCGCTCGGCACCAGGTTCATCGACGGCAGGTCCACACCGTGCAGGCCGACTCCGCCGACGTTCACACCGATGTCGGCCGCGGCACGGGTGGGCGGGGTGGCCATGCCGCCCAGGCCGATGTGCGGCAGGCTGGTGAGCGCCGTACCGGGTGTGAAGAGCGTGAACCCCGAGGCCACCCCACCGGAGACCTTGCTGGCCGCCCCGATGAACTCGCCGTTGACGAAGGCGCCGTAGCGGTACATGCCGAAGATGCCGCGGTCGATGAAGCCGATCTTCATCGCCAGCGCCAGGCCGCCGCCCATCTCGTCCGCGGCGACCGGCAGGAAGAGGCGCAGGCCCTTCAGCCCGCTCAGCCCGTTGGCCATGCCGCTGCCGAAGCCCTTGATGCCGTTGATCCCGGTGGCCAGGGCCCGCAGCCCGAAGAAGGACTTCGCGCCCGCCATGTTGATGACCATCAGGTCCACCGCGGCAGGGAAGAACCCGAAGCTCTTGCCGAGCGACGCGGGGTCGAAGCGGATCCCGTTCAGCCCCCGGAGCCCGTTCAGGCCGTTCAGTCCGGGTGAGAAGTGCAGGCCGCCGAAGCCCTTGAGGCCCTTCATCCCGTTCAGCCAGACGCTGGTGGCCTTGAAGGAGTCGTCGATGCCGAGCGTGAGGCGGCCGAAGAGGCCGAGCGCGTTCGGCCCGCCCGTCAGCAGGTTCTTGCCCCCGGCGAAGCCCTTGGTGCCGAGGCCCTTCAGGCCGTCCCAGAGCGTGCCGATCTTCAGGCCCTTGGTGGTGGGCGCGATGACGCCGAGGATCGACATGATCAGGTCGGTCACGCTGGCGTCGCCGTTGGCGAAGTCGACCGCCGTCTTGATCAGCAGCGCCACGTTGAGGGCGATGGCGAACAGCGCCACCGGGCCGCCCACGAGGATCGCCGGGATCACCAGGATCAGCGCCAGCCAGCCGAGCGCCTTCCAGATCTCCTCGCACTCGTCGATGGGCGAGGCGATGGACTCCGCCGCCGTCTCCAGCGCGCTCGCCGCCGTCTGCGCGGCTTGTTCCAGGATGTCCTTCGCGTCGTCCGCGGTGGCCCGGTGCGCGTCGCGGCCCGCGTCGTCGTCCTCGGCGAGCGCCGCCGCCTGCGTCAGCGCGTCGTCGGCCCTGCGCTGCTGCTCGCGCATCACGCCGGCGTAGGTGCGCAGCGCGCTCCTGGCGTCCTCCTGCGCCTGCCGGAACGACGTCACGTACTTGCGCAGGTCATCGTCGATGATCTTCCGCAGCGCGTCGCCGGTCTTGCCGACGAAGGCGCCGCCGCTGGTGTCGCGGACCTCCGTGAGCCCCTTGTCGATGACGTCGGCGAGCGCGACCAGATCGCCCTGCGAGGCGATCACCGCGTCGATGCCCACCGGGTCTCCCGGCGTGGGATCGGCGTCCATGCGGAGGGCGTTCCAGTCTCCGGGGCGGGGCATCGGCCGCTTCCTCCTCGGTCGTCACCGGCATGGTCGCTTCGGTTGGCTGTCCTCACCACGCACGGGGGGCGACGGCGGTTCACCCCGGCGCGAGGAATTTTCGCGAGCCGTGCGCAATCCGTCGGGCGGGAGGGTGAACCGCCGGGCCTCCTGGTGCGTGGACGGGGCGACATGCACCGGTGAGGCTCCGCGAGGGGAAGGCGGCAAGGTGGCGGACTTCTCGATCGACTACTCGCTTCTGCAGCAGGTCCAGCAGAAGATGCACTCCCTGGCCGACCAGGCCGACTCCGGCGGCGCCACGGGCGCGTTCAAGGACCTGGGCGAGGCGGCCGCCTCGGACCGGCGCGGCACGCTCGGCCACGCCGGGCTCTCCACCGCGTTCAACCTCTTCTACCGGCGCTCCTCCAGCCGCACCAAGGACGCCAAGGACGGGCTGAACCAGCTGGCCGACATGTTCGCCTCGGTCGCGAACACCTTCTTCGACGCCGACGCGCAACTCGCCGGTTCGGCGGGGCTCATGGGCCAGAGCATCGGGCTCAGCGACTGGCGCAACGAGAAGGCCGCCCACGACGAGTGGGTCCAGGAGAAGTCCGAGTGGGACGCCTACCTGGAGAAGATCGGCGCCGACGACTACTTCGCGGAACACCCCGACGACTCGATCCGCATGGTGTGCACCGGCCCGGACGCTCCCGGCTTCTGTGCCGCGTGGAAGGCGGACGACGCGGCCGGTACGGCACCGATCAACCCCGGTGAGGAGCCGCCGAAGCCCTCGGAGACCCCGCCCACCTCGTACTCCTACGAGGACAGCAAGGGCAAGGTCGACGTGACGGTCGAACTCGATGACGACAACAACGTCATGAAGGAGACCCAGAAGATCACGAGCACGGACGGCCAGTCGTACACCTCGACCACCGTCTACGACAGCGCGCCGAAGATGGTCGGTCCCGAGGGCGACCAGTTCGACGCCCGCGACTACACCATCACCACGGACTACGCCGACGGCTCCACGACCACCACCAAGGTCGTCATCGACGACGACGGCTCCGGAACGATGACGGAGACCGACGACGACGGCAACACCACCGTCTCCACCCGCAGCGGCCCCGACGCCGACTGGGTGGAAGAGGACGGCGGGGACGACGACTGACCATCCGCACACCCCAACCCCACGGGAACTCACAGGAGAGGTAGGCCCATGCCCGCCAACATCGCCCTCAGCTACCCCGAGATCGAGCGGGTCTCCGGCGTGCTCGACACCAGCGTCGACTCCACGCTGGTGCCGCGCATGACCGAGGCGAAGCAGGAGGTGGAGAACCTCCTCACCAACGGCCTGGTGCTGAGCAAGTCCAGCCCCCAGCTCACCGACCAGTACAACGACTTCAACACCAAGCTCACCGACGCGATGAACGCGATCAAGTCCTTCGCCGACCAGTTCCGTCAGATCAAGACGAGCTTCGAGTCGATGGACGCGGACATCGCCGAGAAGGTCGCCAGCAGCAGCAAGTAGGCCGCGACCACCACCGCACCACCCCGCCGCCCACCCCACAGCAGGACGGAGACAGAGCAGCATGGCGAACACCGACATCTACGCCGATTACGACCAGGTGGCGACGACCGCCTCCACGATGAGCCACAAGCTCGCCGACATCTCGCACGAGCTGGCCAACCTGGAGACGACCGTCTCCGGCCTTCTCCAGGACGGCCTGGTCCTGGAGAAGGCCAGCAAGGCGCTCCAGGACTCCTACGACAACTTCAGCCGCCAGCTGAAGGAGTCCTCGCAGGGCATCCAGTCCTTCGCCGACACCTTCTCGAAGATCGCCGAAGGCCTGCAGCAGGCGGACACCGACATCACGACCTCGGTGCAGAACGCCGGCAAGTGACCGCAGGCGAAGGGGCCGGCACCCCGGTCAGGGGTGCCGGCCCCTTCGCCCGTCCCGGCCGGGGCGGGCCCGTCAGTCGCCCAGCGTGGTGAGCGGCACCTGGACCGCGACCGCTCCCCCGGAGTCGCCGGCCGTCCAGCCCCGGCCCACCGGGAGCGCCATCCGGACCTGCTCCGCGGAGAGCCGTACGCCGATCAGATCGCCCTCGCCGATGCTCTTCGGGCCGAGCAGCACCCCCTGACGCGCCCGGCGTGCCACGCCCACCCAGCCCAGCGTCGACATCGACTCGGGCAGCCCGGACAGCAGCAGTCCGAGGCCCCGGTCGCGGCCCGAACTGGCCACCTCGCGCAGCACCTTGTCGGCCGCGCAGTTGAGCATCAGGTCCGCGTCGTCCACCACGACCACCGCGGGCCGGTCCCTGACCTCCTTCAGCGCGGCGCTCACGGCGTCCGCCGACGGGTCGGGATCGGGCAGCACGTTGACCAGGTCGTGGTCGGCGAGGCCCCGCAGCGGCGAGGACCGCGGCGTGAGGATGATCAGCGCCGTGCCGGAGAGCAGCAGCGACACGCTCATCGCCAGCAGCGTGGTGGACCGCCCGGTCCGCGGCGGGCCCGCCACCACGAACGAGCCGCCGCCCTCGGCGAAGTCCACGAGCAGCGGCTCCGCCTCGTCGCCGCCGACGCCGAGCAGGGCGCGCAGCGGCTTCCGGCGTGCCTCGGGCACCGCGCCCATCGCCGACTGGAAGGTGACGCCGCCGGGCAGCGCCGCCACCCGGAACGGGCGCCGCGCGGTCGGCACCGCCCGGTCGCGCTCGGTCGCCGCCTTGCCGATCGTCCGCAGCGCCGAGGCCTGGTCGACGTCGGCCGCCGACTCGCCCTCGCCGGGTGCGCCGAGCAGGGCCACCTGGGTCTCGACACCGCTGGGTGCGTGCCAGCCGCGGCCCGGCGGCACGTGGGTGGGCGCCTGGTTGCGGGGCATGCCCGCCATGTTGTAGTCGCTCGGGTCGGCCTGGCGGAGCAGCAGCCTGCGGTCGTTGTGCGCCGCGAGGCGGCCGCCCAGCAGCAGCCGCTCGGAGGTGGCGATCACGTGGATGCCGGCGGCGGCGCCCTCCCGCAGCAACCGCACCACCTCGTCGTGGAGGCGGCCGCCGTCGTAGTCGTCGAGCATGCCGCTGAGGGCGTCCCAGCCGTCGATCATCAGCAGCAGGTGCGCCGGACGCCGGTCGGCCGGTACCCGCCGCCGCACCTCGGTGATGTTCGCGCACCCCTCCTGGGCGATGAGACGCTGACGGGCCGTCAGCTGGGCGCCGAGGCGCCCGATGAGGCGCTCCAGGCGCTCCGCGTCGTGCCGGGAGACCACCGCGCCGCAGTGCGGAAGCGTCTCCAGTGCCGAGAGTCCGCCACCGGCCGCGTCGATGCCGTAGAGGTGCAGGTCGGCGCTGGAGAGCACGTTCGCCGCGGAACCGGCGACGGTGCGCAGCATCTGGGTGCGGCCCGAGCGCGGTGAGCCGATGACGTAGAGGTGCCCGAACGTGGCGAAGTCGATGGCGCCCAGGCGGCGTTCCTGCGACGCGGGCAGGTCGAGCAGACCGTAGGGGACCAACGGCAGGTCGCCGCCCGGCTCCTCGGAAGGCGGCAGCTCGTCCAGGGACAGCCGGTCCTCCAGGGACGGGAGCCACGGGCTGGGCTGCTGCTCGAAGTCGTCCAGCCGGCCGGTCGCCTCGACGGCGGCGTCGACCAATGCCCGCAGGTCGGTGGGGCGTTCCTCGGTGACGAACTGCTCCTCGCCCGTGCCCTCCTCGTCCTCGCGCGGCGGACGTCCGAGGCGGCCCCAGCTCAGCTCGGTGCCGCGCACGGTGAGCGAGCGTTCGACGTCGGCCTCGCCGTCCTCCGCGCCGGGGCGCTCGGCGCCCACCCACGCGGTCTGGAACGGCGTCGGCGCTCCCGCTCCCCTGCGCAGCAGGGCGCGGCCCGGGGTGTGGGCCGAGATGCCGGCGGCATCGGGGGCGTTGATGATGTCCTGGCTCTCCGAACGGTCGGTGACCCGCAGCGCGATCCGGAGGTTGGTGTTGGCCCTGATCTCGTTCGACACCGATCCGCTGGGCCGCTGGGTGGCGAGCACCAGGTGGATGCCGAGGGAGCGGCCGCGCTGCGCGAGGCTCACCAGGCCGGGGATGAAGTCGGGCAGCTCGCGCACCAGCGTCGCGAACTCGTCGATGACCAGCAGCAGCCGGGGCAGCGGGGCGAGCTGCGGATCGCGGGCGCGCTTGGCCCGGTACTCCGGGTGGTCCTTCGCCCCGACCTGTGCCAGCAGCCGCTCGCGGCGCTTGAGTTCGGCGTCCAGCGACGACAGCGCGCGCCGGACCAGGTGGCCGTCCAGGTCGGTGATCATGCCGAGGGCGTGCGGCAGTTCCGCGCACTCCCGGAAGGCGCTGCCGCCCTTGTAGTCGACGAGGACGAAGGCCAGTTCGTCCGGGCGGTTGGCCGCGGCCAGCGAGGCGATCATCGTCTGGAGCAGCTCGGACTTGCCCGAGCCGGTCGTCCCGCCGATCAGCACGTGCGGACCGTCGCGGACCAGGTCGACGCGGAGCGCCCCCTCGTAGCCGCTGCCCAGCGTGAACGTGGTCGACGAGGGGTGGCGGGCCCAGGCGCGCAGCAGCCGGGTGGCCTCCGGCGGCTCCAGGTCGAGGAGCGGCAGCAGGCGCACGCCGTCGGGAAGCCCGGAGTCGCTGTCGAGGGTCACGTCGCGGACCGGGGAGAGCGCGCGGGCCACTTCTTCGCACCACGCGGTGTCCACCAGGTCGGCGCGGACGTCGGTGACCGAGGGCACCCCCGAGGCGCGGACACTGAGACGGCTGCCGGAGGTGGTGACGACGACGTGGCACTCCTCGGGCAGCAGTCGCTCCCGCTCGTCCAGGCAGAGGCTGAAGATCCGCACCTGCGGTCCCTGGGTGAGGACCTGCACCACGCCCGGCACGTCCCGCAGTCGGCGCGCGCCGTCCATCACGACCAGCACGTCGGGCTCGCGGGCCAGCGCGTCGGCGAGCGGTGAGGCCGCCGCCGCGAGCCGTGCCTGGACGTCGCCGACCAGCTCGCTGACGCGGTGCGCGGTGGACTCCGGGTCGCTGCCGAGCGCGATGACGGCGGCCTCGGTGCGCGCGGGCCGCAGATGGGGCAGCCAGCGGACCCAGTCCCAGTCCGCCGCGTGCGCGTCCGTGGTGAGTACGACGATGCGCAGGTCACGGGGGCTGTGCAGGGCTGCCGCCTGGGCGACGGCCCAGCGTGCGACGGTGCGCGGGGTGCCCGAGCCGCCGCTGACGCCGACCACGCCGAAGTCCGCGAGTTCGACGCCGAACGGCACGTCGGCGAGGCGCCAGTGCACCTCGCGGTGGTTGGTGTCGCGGGCCTGGTCGTGGATGCGCTTGAGGGAGGGCCGGGTGACGGTGCCGAGGCGCAGGGTCAGCCAGTCCGGGTCGCGCCGCCTGCGCTGCCACAGCCGGTGGCCCGGGCCGACCGCCGTCAGGAGGATCCCGGCGGGGTCGGGGAAGGTCTCCCCGCGCACCTCGCGCTCGTCGACGGTGGAGCGGCGCATCTCCCGCTCCAGCGCGGCCCGGCGGAAGCGGAACACCCGCAGCGCGTCTGCCTGTTGACGGCGTCCGGTGCGGCGGCCGATGACCCAGTTGCCGACCGCCATGACCGGCGTGAAGAAGATGAAGATGACGAAGTAGAAGGACCGGAACAGGCTCATCATGACCAGGCCCATGACCAGGGGCATCATCATCATGAGGAGCGGGAACGGCCGCGGCCCCTGCTTGCCGGGCGGGCCCGGCATCGTCAGGGACTCCTGGTCCAGGTGGGGCGCGATGCGCGGCGGGCGGTTGTACTCGACGCCCACGCCGTCCGGTGCCGGGTTGACGGCGGCGTCCGGCTCGAACGGCGTGCCCAGGCGCAGCAGATGGTCACCGAGGGAGAGGTCGGCGTAGGCGGGCCACTGCGTCGAGTCGTCGCTCGGCGGCGGGAGTTGGGAGACCGGGAGGAGATCCGGTTCCTTCGGAAGCCCGTCGGGTCCCGCGGGCGCGGGCTCGTCGGTGTGGCCGCCGGGGCCGCCGTCCTGCCGGCCGGCGGGTTCCTCCGCGGTGAGCGGCGTGCCCGTTTCGGGATCGACGGGCGGGGGCGGCGTGAGGCTGCGCAGCCCGCAGGTGTCCGGGTCGGCGTCCTTCGGGAGGCGGAAGGCGGCGGAGCCGTCGGTGGCGACGGTGATCCACACGCCCTTCTCCGGAGCGTCGCCGCCGAAGAGCCGCAGCGCGCATCCGCGGTCGGTGCCGATCTCGTGGCTGCCGGGGCCGAGCCGCCACACCCGGCCGGCGCCGGGGCCGCCGACGTGGCGGACCTCGGCGATGACCGGTTCGGCGTCCGGCGGTTCCCAGGACCGGGTGGCGCTGGGGACGGCCACGGGCGCGCCGGCGCCCAGGACGGAGCCGTCGCGCACGCCGCTGCCCGCGAGGGGCGCCTCGCGGATCAGGCGCCGTTCGCCGAGGTAGAGGGATTCGGCGCCGAGCGCCTCACCGAGGTCGCCGACGGTCGCGCCGTCGGGCACGTCCAGCATGTGGTCCGCGCGTCCGCCGGTCGGGTCGGCGGTGGTGACTATGAGTTTCACATCGGTCCAACGGGGTCGCGGTCGGGTGGGGAAGCACAGCGGGGCCCGGGCCGGGTGTCAGCGGCCCGGGCTGTGCCGCGGCGGAGAAGCCGAGTGCACCGGTGCGGGTGCCGGGAGCGGGGCCTGGCGCGCGGCGCCCGCCTCCTGGGGCGCGGGGACACCGGCGGGCGCCTCCCACGGCGGGGGCACGCTCGCGCCGGGCTCCGCCGTCCAGGCCGCCGCGGGCTCCTCCTCGAACAGGTCGGTGCTCTGCCGCTCGGGCGAGGGCGAGCCCATCGGCGCGGGCGGCAGGACGGCGGGCAGCCGCCACAGCACCTTCGGCAGCGCCCGGCCCAGCGCCTTGGCCCGCACCAGCAGCGGTGTGCCGGTCAGCAGGACCTGGCCGTGGCGGTCGGTGAGCAGTGTCCGGGTGTGGCCGCGCCCGGCGCCCAGCAGCACGACGCGGCACGGCGGGCGGGGTGAGGCGAGGCCGGCGGGCAGCGGGTCGGGCAGTTCGGTGGCGATCAGGAAGGGCGGGATGTTGAGCCGCGGCAGCGCCTCCTCCGCCGTGCGGTAGGCCTCCCGCACCGGTGGGCCGTCGAAGTCGCGGTGGACGCCTTCGGCGACGACCACGAGCGAGGCGGGCAGCCGGGCGTCGAGCTGTGCGGCGATGGCCTGCAGCAGCGGCGACGCGGCCTGCGGATGGCCCTCGATGCAGAGCGAGGCAGGACCGGTCGCCGCGTCCAGGAACGCCGCCTGCGTGTCGGTGGCGCCCAGCGCGATCAGCAGCGGGGGCACGGCGTCGGCCTCCGGTGTCACCAGGGGCAGTTCGTCGCGGCTCGCCCGCCATTCTCCGGCCGTGTCCGTGACCTCGTGCCAGCAGCCCGTGGGGTCCGGCACGTCCCGTCCGGCGAGCAGCACCCTGACCGAATCCGTCCCCACCAGGACGGCGTAGGGACGGGCCGGTGCGGCGGCGAGGCGGGCCGCGGTCAGGGCGCGTTCGGCGTCCCGCCACGTCACCGGGTCGCCCAGCAGGCGGCGCAGCAGCGCGCGGTCCCGGCGGTGGACGAGCCAGGTCCGGACCGGTGCCACGAAAGCGTAGGCGGTCACGGCGACTTCGCGCCGGGCCCGGTGCCACGCGCGCCGCCAGCCGCCCAGGCGCCGGGCGACGATCCGCAGCAGCAGGAAGATCAGCAGCAGCACCCCGGCCACGCCGAGCCAGCGGTAGATCGTGTCCTGGTGCGCGCGGAAGAACGCGAAGGGGTCGACGTTCCTCACGCGGCCATGACCTCCCGCCGCAGGGCCCGCAGCGCGTAGTGGGTACGGGACTTGACGGTGCCCTTCGGCACGCCGAGGGCCCGTGCGGTGTCCTCGCCCGACTCGTCGCCGAGGTGCACCCGGGCCAGTACCTCGCGGTGTTCGAGCGAGAGCCGCGCCATGGCCTGGGCGATGACGTGACGGTTGACCACGTTGTCAGCGATGTCCGTGCCTGCGGGGCGGGTGAGCAGCGGTTCGGGCACGGCCCCCACCGGTATGCAGCGCTCGCGGCGGTGGGCGTCGACGGCGAGGTTGCGCGCGACGGTGAACAGCCATGCCTGGCGGTGCTCGTCGTCCTGGTGGGTGCAGCGGTCCCAGGACAGCCAGGCCCGCAGCATGGTCTCCTGCACGATGTCCTCGGCCCGGTGGGCGTCGCCCGAGGTGAGCCGCAGCACGTAGCGCAGCAGCCGCGCGCGGTGGGGCTCGGCGGGCGGTACGCCGGTGGACGAGGCGGGCCCGGCGGACGGGTGCGCCGGCGTTCTTCGGGGCGCGACGGTGGCCTCGCGCAGGGATGAGGAGGTCCGAGCGGTGCGCATGCTTGCTCCTGAACGGCTCATGGGTGGGGGATTAGTGCCTCACGCAGACCGGTGCGGGAAGGGCCTGCGGTGAGGCACTCGGCCATCCTAGGAATAGCCGACTGCCTAAAACCTCAGAAGATGCGCAGATTTTACAAGTCGGCTTCACCGAGGCCCCTTTGGGGCCTTCGATGATGCTTCCTACGAGGTCGGAGCGGTCCGGAAAAGCCCGGAATTCATCAGCAGTTCGCTTTGGAGGGCGAGGGCGGACGGCCTTGGAATTCCGATGGAGAAGGGGCGCTGTAATAGCGTCATGACGCTCGGTAACCGCATGATCACGCTCTCTGCCCATTCAATTCGGCGCACCGGGGTGGGGCATCGTGCCCGAATTCGGGGATAGGCGGCGCGCAGATGTCCGTTCGGGCACGGCGCCGATTTCGGCCGTTCGTCGTCGCGCGCACAAGGCCGAGGCCCGACGAGCAGGGTGCTCGTCGGGCCTCGGGGAGGGGCGGAGTGCTGTCACCACGCTCCGGGTGCGGGCGGGGCGACGACCGGGGGACGGTCGTCGCAGGTGATGGTGTTGGGGAGTTCCCAGGGGGCGAGCCAGGGGCCGGTGGTGCCGCCGCCGTCGTTGCCTCCGAGGTCCTTGACGGAGAACTCCGAGCCGGTCGAGGGGAAGTTGAAGGAGCCGCAGTTGTTGATCCCGACGGCGCCGACGTTGCGGGCGTCGACGTTCTCGAAGGAGGCGGAGCCGGCCGCGCGGGCGCTGAGCACCGAGGTGCCGGTGCCGTCCACGCGGATGTCCTTGAAGTGGACGCCCTCGATCTTGTACTTGTCCTTCACCGGGAAGTCGGAGACGAACATCACCGCGTTGTAGGTGTTGTCCAGGAAGTGGTCGCCGGTGACCCGGATGTCCGCGTCGATGTCCTTCTCCAGCGCGTAGAACCAGATGGCGCCGAGCCCGATCCGCCAGTTCAGTTCGAACGTGCCTGCGCGCACAGTGGTGTTATCGGTGATGTCCAGCCGTCCGGTGAACGGTTCGGCACCGAAGCGGGAGCCGACCTGGATGGCGCTGCCCTCCCTGATCGGGTCGGCGATCAGGTTGCCGGTGACGGTGTTGTCCGTGCCGCCGTAGATCGCGATGCCGTTGGCGAGGACGGGGGTCTGGACGGTGTTGCGGGCGAAGGTGTTGCGCGCGTTGCCGGTCTTCTCGGACCACATGGCGAGCGCGTCGTCGCCCGTGTTGCGCACGAAGTTGTCGGAGACCGTGGAATCGGTCACGCCCGTGTGGAAGTTGAGCCCGTCCGCGATCTGGTCGACGATCACGTTGCCGGTGACGCGCAGCCCGTGCATCGGGCCGTCGAACCACAGGCCGACCTTGGTGTGGTGCAGGTACAGGCCCGAGACGGTGGAGTCGTTGAGCGCGCCGCCCACGGCGTTCACCTGGTCGGTGTCGATCCGTTCGCGCACGTCTCCCTCGACGGCGAAGCCCGACAGGTGGACGTCGCTGCTGCCGCCGTCCGCCGCGTCCTTGCCGTAGAAGCCGACCCCGGTGTGCACCGAGCCGTCCGGCGCCGGGGTGCTCAGGGCGACCTCACGGCCCTTGAAGACCGTGTACCAGCTGCCCGCGCCGACGATCGTCACGTCGTCCACGACGATGTGCCGGTCGACCTTGTACGTGCCCGGCGGGACGTACACCTTCAGGTGCTTGCGCTGGGCGAAGGCGATGGCCTTGTCCAGGGCGTCGGCGGAGTCGCGGCGGCCCAGCGGATCGGCGCCGAAGGCCAGCACGTTCGCGGCGACGGGCACGACGCGCGGCGGGGCCACGAGTTCCGAGTCGAGCAGGTCGATCACGGTCCAGGCGGCCGGGGTGCGGGCGGGCACGCTCAGGCGCACCGTGTCGCCCGCGTGGTAGGTCCGGCCCAGCTTCAGCCGCTGCTCGTCGTAGAAGTGGCTCGGCCGGAACGGCTTGTCGACGGCCGGGGCGGGCGTGGTCGCGCTCGGCACGCACTGGCACTCGGTGATCCACCAGTCGGGGTGGAGCAGGTCCGCCTGCGGGTCGTTGCTGAACGGGTACTGGTTGTAGAGCCACGAGTACTGCGAGGTGAGGGTCATCGAGGCGCGCCGCGCACCGTTCACCGAGACGTCCAGCGGTGCGGTGATGCCGCCCCCGCCCGCGGAGTCCGGGATGCTGTAGCGGACCGTGACGGCGTTGGCGGTGCGCGGCAGGGTGAAGTCGACGTACTGGCCCGGCCGGAGTTTGACGGCGCTGCGTCCCGACGCCTCGGACGGGAGGGTGTACGCGGTGCGGTCGGGGCCGATGACCGTGCCGTTCGTCGAGGCGTTCTCCGCCTCCTGTTCGGCGAAGGGCACGTCGGCGCCGCGGCCCGCGACGAGTGCGGGGTCGAGGCCCGCGCGGGTCACGACGGGCCGGGCGTCGCTGCTCGGCCGGGCCACGGCGTCGGTGCCGACCAGCGTGAGGCCGAGGGAGGCCGACACCGCGACGAGCACGGTGGCGATCCTGGCGGGTCTTCGCGGCGGGACGTCGAGCCGTCCCGCGGCCGCGCGGGTGCTGTACCACGACATCAGTTCCTCGTTTCTCTCACGGGTGCGGTGACAGTAGGGCGGCCGTGGCCGCTCCCACAAGAGAAGAGCGAAGAGTTTTCGTCGCCGAATCAGCAATCTACGTACTTCTGTTGAGATTTTGCGCGGATGGAGGGTGCTCGGGCGGCAGTTCCACGGTGGAGACGACCCGGGTGAGCGACGGCCCGCGCGGCACGGACCCGAATCCGAAGCGGACGGGAGGGTCCACCGCGCGCAGCGGCCCGAGGCCTGCGCCGTCCCATGTCGCGTCGACGGCGGTGACCCGGTGGTGGTCGAGCGCCGCGTACCACTCGCGCCGCCCTCCCCCGGCGCTGCCGCGCGTCCGGACGCCGGACATCAGCCACCGGGCGGGCAGGTCGCACGCGGCCGCCCAGGCCGGCTCGACGGCGACCCGGCGCGGGACGGTGCGCAGCACGTGGCCGAGGAGGTCCCGGCGCCCCGGCGTGAGGGTCAGCCGCAGCGGCCCGGCGGTCACCCGCCACGCGGTGGCCGACGGCGTGACCGTCACGGGGCAGTGGGTGACGGTGTCGAAGGTGTAGGTGGACGCCACGAAGTCGGCGACCCGAGGGGTGGGGGCGAGCAACTCGCGCTGTCCGTCGGGGTGTTCGGCCATCACGTCGGCGAACGCGCCCCAGGGCGACCGAGGCCAGTACCCGACGACCAGGCGGGTGCCGGAGGCCGTGCCGACGCCCGCGATCCAGCCGTCGAAGCGCAGCCGGCGGCCCCTGCGGGTCGCCGCACTCACAGGCGGGGGCGCTTCACCGCGACGGCGAGCTCGACGGCCTGGCCCGTGCCGTAGCTGGGCGCGATCGTGCTGAACGCCTCCCAGCCCTCGGCTCCGAGATCGTTGAGGTCCTGCTCGATCTGCTCGTAGTCGAAGCCCTTCATCCTCAGCTTGTACTTCAGCACCTTGTACTCCCAGGAGGCCATGCGTCCCAGCTCCTTTCAGGTCGTGACTCATCTGCCCTACCCGGCTGTGGCGCTCCGGCGGCACCGGGACCGCCCCGTTCACCCGGAGGCACGGACGCGCCGGCCCTCCGGGTCAGAGCGCCCGCGCGGTGAAGGGCCCGACGGTGAAGGTGTTCCCGCACACCTCCAGCGTGCGGGGAGCGGCCGTGGTCAGCGACGCGGTGTTGTTCGGCGGATAGACCTTGACGCGCGCGGGCACGGCCCAGCACTTGCCGTCCGTCACTCCCCGGTCGGGGGTCTGCACCACCGCGTGGGCGGCCTGTCCCGCCTTGAGCACGACGTCGCGCACGCTGCCGTTGTTCGATCGCGTGGCGGGCTTGCCGATGCGCTTGCCGGCGCCGTCGGTCAGCGAGAGGCCGGGGTAGCCCTTCAGGGCGCAGGTCCCGTCCGTGGTGTTGGTCAGGGTCAGGTCGAAGTACTTGCTGTTCATCTCCTGTCCCGTCGGCTTCAGCGCGACCTTCAGGTCGTCGGTGGTGCAGTCGCTGCCCCTGGCGGGCTGCGCGTCCGTCCTGGTCGTGCCGGTGGCGGAGGTGGCCGCCGCGGAGGCGGACCCGTCCGCCGACGGTGCGGTGGACCGTGTCGTCGCGGCCGATGCCTGGCCCTGCGGTGTCGCGTGGACCTGTTTCCCGCCGCCGTCGTCGGCGCCGCACGCGGTCACGGCGACGACGCCGACGGTCATCAGGGCCGCCGCGCAGAGGCTCGTCTTCCTGCTTTTCGCTGTCGCGTCCATAGGAATCGCCTGTCCGCAGCGGCCGGGGACATGCGTCCTACCCGCCGGGCGGCTCTTCCGGCGTCCTGCGCGCACGGCGTGCGGAGCGCTTCTTGAGGTAGAGGGGAAGGCCGTACCAGCACAGGGCGAACCAGACGAGGATCGCTCCCGCGAAGACCTCGGCGAGCAGGTCCGGCAGCACCACGTGGAGTATCAGGAGCACCGTGCCGCTGATGGTGAGCGACAGGAGCACCAGGCCGGTCACCATCAGGCGCCCGGCCACCGTCACCAGGTCGTCCTTCATGCGCTCGCCGGTCAGGAGCCGGTGCAGCGCCACCGGGGCTATCAGGGCTCCGGTGGCGGCCGCTCCGAGCAGCACGGTCGCCACGTAGACGTTGGTGTCGAAGGTGCCGAGGCGGTCGAAGCGCGAGGTGAAGGCCACGCTCAGCAGGAAGCCGAAGAGGATCTGCACCCCCGTCTGCGCGACGCGGGTCTCCTGGAGCACCTCGGCCCAGCGCCGGTTGACCCGCTCGTGCGCCTCCTCCCGGGTGTCCTCCCGGGCCGTCCCACGTCTCGCGCTCTCGTCCGCGCTCATCGGTGCCTCCTTCGTAGACACCTCGGATGCCCCCGGTTCCGCCGGATACCGGTTCAGCCGGACTTCTGTTCCCGCGCCGCCGTCTCGGCCAGCTTCTGGAACTCACCGAGGTCGTAGTTGGCCAGGGTGGAGTCGAGGTTGGTCAGCGCCCCGAGGCGTTCCAGGAACCCCTTGGGGTCGTACTCGATCTGCAGCGTGACCCGGCTCGTGGTCGCGCTGAGCCGGTGGAAGGTGACGACCCCGGCGTGCTCCACGCCCTCGACGGTGCGCCACGCGATCCGGTCCTCCGCGACGACCTCGGTCAGTTCCGCGACGAAGTTCTTGTCGGCGCCCGGCAGTTCGAGCTGCCAGGCGAACCGGCGCTCGTCCAGCCGTTCCACGAGCCGGACATGGCTCAGGAAGGCGGGCCACCGGGAGACGTCGCTCCACAGTTCCCAGGCGACGGCGACGGGTGCGTCGAGATCGACGGTCTCCAACAGCGACGCGGACATACGAGCCTCCCTTTTCGGTCCCGCAGGTGGGCCACGGTCTCTCCGGGCTGCGGCACGCTGCTTCGGTACCCCCTCGGGGCGCGGACACGCATCCGGGTTCCGCTGCCGCACGCCTCTCGGATCACGGAGTGCGGCGGGGGCTCAGGCAGACATGCGGGAGGCGTCGATGGTGACGCGGACGGTCTTGCCGTGTGCGTCGGGTTCGACCGTGACACCGGTGCTGAGCCGCTGGATGACGAGCCAGCCGTGTCCGCCGGGCACCGCGGGCGCCGGGGAACGCGGCGTCGGCGGGGTGGTGGAGCGGTCGCCGACCCGGATGGTCAGTACGTGGCCCTGGAGACCGGCGTCGAAGTCCCTGACGCCGCCCCCGTGCAGCATCGCGTTGGTGACCAGTTCGCTGGTGACCAGGCAGGCGTCCTGCTGGAGCAGCGCGGCCTGTGCCTCGGGGAGCGTGTCGGACAAGGGCTTGAGTACCGCTCTGACGTGACTGCGCGCTTCGGGGCAGGTCAGATCCGTGGTCCCGTGTGTGGGCGGGCTCGCCATCCCCAGCACCTTTCCTCCGTGTCGGCCGTGTTCTCCCTGTTCCGTCCGTGCCGTGCTTCCGCTTCGCCTGCCCGCCTTGAACGGCGGCACACGGGCGGCTCCGCACTGCCGCGGGCTCGGTCGCGCCCGCGGCTACCCGCCGAGTTCGCGCAGGGCGGTCTCGACGTCCGCCGCGACGTCGAGGATCTCGTCGGCCCCCGTGATGTGGAGCAGGCGCTCGACGCCGGGGTGCAGCGGGCCGGCGATACGCAGCGGCCTGCCCTCGGCGCCGTGGTCGGCCTGTGCCCTGAGGAGCTGGTTGAGGAGCACGCTGTCGGCGAACGTGAGATCCGACAGATCGATCACGGTGCCCTTGGTCCGCGGGTCGTGCAGAGCCTGGGCGAACGCCTCGACGACCTCTGCGAGGTTGTGCAGGTCCGCCTCACCGGACACCGCCACCGTGGTGACGCTTCCGTGCTGCTCGACGCGGGTGTCGCTTCTGCCTGAAGTCATGACTCGTACTTTTCCACACCCGTGTGGGCCGGGGCACCGGGCATCGGTTGTCCGCCTTCGGTCCCCTGGGACACCGACGGTCCCTGCGCCCCGCCATGAGGCTGCTCACTTCCGCGCGCGAGGCCGCACCACATGCAGTCGGTGCCGTGCAGCGGCGACGGGAGCCAGAAGGCATCCATCGGCATCGGCTGCTCTTCGAGGGCGGCGGGGTGCGTGTTCATGTTCTGCCCTTGCCCGCACTTGCGCCGATGACACGAGCGAATGACGGATTCCGGTGCCACATCGCGCGGCCGCAGGAGCACCCGGGCCGTGTGGGGCGGGCGATGCGGGGCAGGGGTGGGGACAGAGGGCCGCCGGCCGCCACCGAGCCCGTAGGGAAGAGAGCGAGGTCGCCATGGTCGTCGCGAGCGCGACGGAGACGCGGGGCATCAGCAGCGCCGACGCCAGATCTCAGCTCCGCTCGGTGCTGACGGAGGTGTGCGGCGGCCTTCCGCTGCCGCAGGCCCGGCGCCTGCGCGACGACGCCCTGCTGGTGGTCAGCGAGCTTACGGCGAACGCGCTCCGGCACGCGGGAGGCGTCACCCGCTTCAGCATCCGCCTGAACAGCAAGGAACTTCAGCTGCGCGTCAGCGACGCCAGCGGTACGAGTCCGCGCGCCCTGCCTCCCGAGGCGGGCCGGCCGGGCTGCTACGGCTGGGAGATGGCGCACCGCCTGTGCACGCGCCTCCAGGTCACCACGGACGCATGGGGCAAGACGGTCACGGCCGCACTGGCACTGCCGCTCGCGCCGCAGTTCTGACCGCCGACGCGAACGGCCGTCGGCGTCAGGCGATGCGGACGACCGCCCGGATGATCTTCCCCGCTCCGTCGGGCGGGATCGTCACCTCGACCCGCTCGGCCAGTCGCTGCACCAGGTCCCAGCCGAAGCCGCCCGGCACCGTGGCGTCCCGCAGAGGTGACAGGGGCATACGGGCACTGCGGTCGCCCACCTCGATCACGACGTGACCGCCGTGGGCACGTGCCTCGAACCAGGAGAGACCCCCGCCGTGGCGGTGCGCGTTAGACACCAGTTCGGAACAGATCAGTTGCGCCTCGGCCATCAGGTGCCGCGTCGTGGGCGTCTCCGGGGACTCGCCGTCCAGGCAGCTGAGGACCGCGCGGCGGACCAGGGCGCGCGCTTCCGCTCCGGAGAGGGTGAGCGGAGCCGCAGGGACGGCGTCCAGGCTGCCGGCGTGCTCTGTCCTCATGCCGCTCTCCTGCCCCGGTCGGCCACGAGCGCCACCGGTCTGCGCAAATCCCTCACCGTGCACGTTCGTGCCCTCCGAGATTCGCCCCGGGATCCCCCGGGGAACCGCTCTCCGGCCCCTCCCCGTCCTCGACGCAGGACGCGAAGATGTCCATGGTTCCGGTGAGGGTCAGCAACCGGTCGACCGCGTCGCCGAGCGGGCTGCGCAGAACGAGTCGACGTCGACGGCCGGTCTGCGTCTGCCATGCCTGCAGCAGAGCGTGCAGGAGGGTGGAGTCGCCGAACTCCACCCGGCTCACGTCGATCTCGAGGACGCGAGGTTCGACCGCGAAGACCTCCGTGAGCGCGTCCGTGAGCAGGTACTCCGAGTCCTCGTCGCACTCCCCGGCGACGACGATCGTCGACAGCTGCGGATCGCAGTAGACGGTGACCTGCAAGGACGCACGCATACGCGCATTATTCCACTCGTCGCGGAGGGCTGCGTCCGCCGGCCGGCCCCCCGCCACGGACCGGAAGCGGGTTTCGTCACTGTTCGGCAACAGGCGTGAACCACCTGACCAGGCGCACCGTAGAGCCCGGTGTGCGCGGTTCAGTGGCCGCGGGCGACCCGAGACGAGAGAAGGAACCGAGATGGCCGGCGGCAACATCCAGATCAGCCCGGACGAGATGCGGGAGGGGCCGACGCCTTCGTCGACACCGACGACCAGACCTCCGGCGCCATCGGCTGACGTGTCCCGCGCTGTCCGGCCCCGCTCTCCCTCGTGAGAGCGGGGCCGGACCGGCGGAACAGGAGAGGAGAGACCGATGGGCCGCATCAGCGTTCCCGTGCAGGACCTGAAGGACACGGCGAGGGAGCTCCAGAACATCGCGGATCTGATCGGCAACTCCGCGACGCTCCACCACGCTTCCGGCGACCGGTCCGACTTCAAGAGCGTCGCCGGGGGTGGCGATCTCGTCGTCGCGGCCGGGCTGCAGCTCGGCACCGAGGCGGAGGGCAGCGGACTGCCGCCCGGCGAGGTGGCCCGCGCGGTGCCCGACCCGTGCAGGGGCCACCACCCGAGCCCCTGCAGCGGATCGGTCGTTTCTTCGGGACTCGGCGTGGCCGGGTCGGCCTTGTCGGCGCCCTTCCCGGAGTCCTGGCCGCGCACCAGGTGGACCACGACGAACGCCAGGGCGGCGGCCGAACGGTTCAGTGTGCACACACCCGGCGACACAGGTGTGAGTCACCCCACGCGCCTACGAGAATGACACGTGTGCCCGGGGTGATAGGTATGTGAAGACCGGTCAGTCGGCGGCGCGGCTCGCCACATAGGCGCGGTACTCCGTCAGGCTGTCGCCGCTGAGCGGGTAGTAGTCGGAGAGCCGTGCGCCCTGGTCGAGGCGGAGCCGGGCGAACGCCTCCCGGTCCTGGTGCAGCAGGGAGTCCTCGGCGAGCGGCACCGCCTTGTCCTGCGGGACGACGACCGCGCCGTCCTCGTCGGCGACGATCAGGTCGCCGGGCGTGACGAGTGAACCGCCCACGCCCACCGGCACGTTGAACGCCGAGGGGAACAGCTCGGTCTGCGAGGCGTAGTGCGGGGTGACACCGGTGCACCAGACGGGGACGCCGAGCGCCCTGATCCGTGCGGCGTCCCGCACCCGCCCGTCGACGACGATGCCGGCGCCGCCGCGCAGCTTGAAGTAGCGCACCAGCATGTCGCCGAGGCAGCCGGTGAAGTGGCTGCCGTGCGCCGAGATCACCAGTACGTCACCGGGCCGCACCGACTCCAGGACGCCCCACAGCGGGGTCTTGCGCTCGATGTCCTCCTGCTCCGCGCCGTTGAAGACGTCCTCGCGCTGCGGCAGGAACTGCAGGGTCACGGCGCCGCCGGTGACCTTGACGTCCGGCTCGCGGTGCAGCGGCACGGGGCCGTCGATGAAGGTCCGGGTGATGCCCATCTGGTGCAGCTTCGCGCAGGCGGTCGCCGCGCTCACGTCCCGCAGCGCCTCCACCATCCGTGCGGTGGGCCGCGGGTAGGAAGCGGTGTGGACCGGCGCCCGCATCGACTCGTAGCCGCCGTGGTTCTCCCCAGTCGGGTGCATGCACGTGCCTCTCCGCGCGCTCGTCGCACGCAACGCCAGTGACATCATCGCCTATCGATGGTAGATAACAGCCAATCGATTAGTGCTGTCAATGCTGTTCACCCCGCTCATGCGTCAGGAGCCCGCCGTGCCCGGTCCCCTCAACGACCCGCCCCAACTCCCGTCCCGTACAGCGTGGTTCGAGGAGGCGCGGTTCGGTCTGTTCGTTCATTTCGGCCTGTACAGCATGGCCGCGCGGCACGAATGGGTGCGCAGCCGGGAGGCCATGTCGCAGGAGGCGTACGACCGTTACCTGGACCGATTCGACCCGGATCTCTTCGACGCGCGTGAACTGGCCAGGGCGGCGCGGGAGTCGGGCATGCGGTACGCGGTGCTGACCACCAAGCACCACGACGGTTTCTGCCTGTTCGACTCGGCGCTCACCGACTACACCTCGGTCCGGGCCACCGGCCGTGACCTGGTCCGGGAGTTCGTCGACGCGATGCGCGCCGAGGGGCTGCGGGTGGGCCTGTACTACTCACTGCTCGACTGGCACCACCCGGACTTCACGGTCGACGAGCACCACCCGCTGCGCGGCACGGACGCCGAGCGGGAGCCGCGGGACATGGCGCGATACCGCTCCTACATGGAGGGGCAGATACGCGAACTGCTCACCGGCTACGGCGACATCGACCTGCTGTTCTTCGACTTCACCTATCCGGAGAAGGGGGCCGACGCGTGGGGAGCGGAGCAACTGATGTCGGTGGTCCGTGAGTTGCAGCCGGACATCCTCGTCAACGACCGGCTCGGCGTCCCGGGCGACTACGTGACGCCCGAGCAGTACCAGCCGGACCGGCCGCTGGAGCGCGACGGCGAGCGGGTGCTCTGGGAGGCCTGCCACACGCTCAACGGTTCGTGGGGGTACGACCGCGACAACCACGACTACAAGGACCCGGCGCTGCTGGTGCGGATGCTGGTGGAGTCCGTGGCGTGCGGCGGCAATCTGCTGCTGAACGTCGGCCCGACCGGCCGGGGCGCCCTGGACCCGCGCGCCCGCGACACGCTGCGGGCCATCGCCGAGTGGAGCGCGCTGAACATCCGGTCGGTGCGCGGCGCCGGGCCGAGCGCCTACGCGCCGCCGCCGGGCGCGCTGTACACCCGGCGCGGCCGGTACCTCTATCTGCATCTGCTCGCCTGGCCGCTGAAACACCTCCATCTGCCGGGGCTCGCCGGGCGGGTGCGGTACGCGCAGTTCCTGCACGACGGCTCCGAGATCCGCTTCCAGGAGATCGACCAGGCGCCGCCCGAGCACAACAACCTGGCGCCGCACAGCCAGCCGGCGGGCACCCTGACGCTGACCCTGCCGATCGCCCGGCCGGACGTGCCCCTGCCGGTCATCGAGCTGGAGCTGACCGCCGGCGACGGCGATGCGTGAGCCCGTACCCGGCCCGCTGAGCGCGCGGCTGCTCCCCCTCCCGGCGGGGGCGTTCACCGACCCTGCCGGGCGGCTTCCGGTACCGGACGTCACCCGCCGCGATGTGTGGGACGCCGTGCCGGGCGCGCTGCGCGAGCGCGTACTGAGCGACGCCGAGGAGGAGTTGGGGCGTCCGGCGCCCCGGCTCACGGCCGGCGCCTGGGCCCGCGCGCTGCGTGACGGCGACCGGGGCGCGTACGAGGACGCGGCCTGGCGGTTGCAGGAGCGGGTCTCCCTGCTGTGTCTGGCCGCGGTCCTGACCGGTGAGTCGGCGGACGCGGCCGACCCGGACCCCGGCGCCTGCCCGCGCCTGGACGCGGCGGTCGACGGCCTCGTGGCGTTCGCCGAGGCGAGCACCTGGTGCTGGGCGCCGCACGAGCGGTTCGCGGCGGCCCGCGGTGAGGTCGTGCCGGATCCCGACGATCCGTACCCGGACCTGGGCGCCGCCGAGGTCGCCATGCTCTTCGCCTGGGCGGACCACGCGCTCGGCCCGCACCTCGACCGCCGCGCGCCGGGCCTGCGCCGGCGGCTGCGGCGGGAGGTGGACCACCGGCTACTGAGACCGTTCGAGCGCCGGAGGGACTGGGCGTGGCTGGGCGTGGACGGCGGCGCCAACAACTGGAATCCGTGGATCCATGGGGCGGTCCTGGCCGCCGCGCTGCTGCTCTGCGACAGCGCCGGGGCCGCGGAGCGCCGCGCCCGGCTCGTCACCCTGATCGTCGAGGGCCTGGACCACTACGTCCGCGTGCTGCCCGACGACGGCGGCATCGACGAGGGCATCTCCTACTGGTGGGCGGGCGCCTGCCGGCTCCTGGAGATCCTCGATCTGCTCGCCGAGGCCGGCGGGCCGTCGCTCGACGCCCGTGAACTTCCGCTCCTTGGCGCTCTGTTGAAGTATCCGCGCCGGATGCACTTCGGCGCCGACCGGTACGTGAACGTCGGGGACGCGCCCGCCCGGCTGGACACCCGTCAGCCCTGGCAGGTGCCGTTCCGCTGGGGTGGGCGGCTCGGGCAGTCGGACACCGTGGCGCACGCGCTCGCGGGGGCACGGCACCAGGGCTGCGCCGCTCCCCCGCGGGCGGGTCTGGGCCGGGCGCTGACCGCGCTGGCCGATCCGGAGTGGTGCCGGGCGGTGACCGGGACCGCGCCGGAGGCGTCCTGGCCGGCCCGTGAGACCTGGCTGCCCCGGCTGCAGGTCCTGGTGGCCCGGGAGGCGGCCGGGAGCACCGACGGGCTCACCCTGGCGGTGAAGGCCGGCCACAACGGGGAGCACCACAACCATCTGGACGTCGGCTCGTACTGGGTGGCGGTGGACGGACGGCCGCTGGTGGTCGACGTCGGCCGGCCCACGTACACGGCACAGACCTTCGGCCCGGACCGCTACGCGGCCTGGCCCTTCACCAGCGCCTGGCACAACGTGCCGGAGCCGGGCGGCGTCGGGCAGGTCCCGGGGGCCGCGTTCCGGGCGGGCGAGGTCGATGTCGAACTCAGCGCAGAGCGAGCCGGGTTGAGCGCCGAGCTGAGCGCCGCCTATCCGCCGGGCACGGTCGCCCGCTGGGACCGCACGGCGGGCCTGACGCGGACGTCCGGCGGCACCCCGGCCGCGTACGTGAGCGTAGAGGACCGCTGGCGGGACGGGCCGCCCGAGGTGGCGCTGCGGCACGTCCTGGCCGGGCACGTCGAGGCCGGGGACGGCTGGGCCACGGTGACCGCTCCGGACGGCGGGCGCGGCCTGGAGATGCGCTGGGAACCCGGCGCGGCCACCGCCACCGTCGAGCGCAGAAGGCTCGACGACCCGCTGCTGAGCAGGAGTTGGGGGACGTCGCTGACCCGCCTCACGCTGACCGTGCGCACCCCGGGGAGCCAAGGCGGGCTCTGCGTACGGTGGTTGGTTGCTGCAGCACCCTTGAACTACCGAAGTGCCCGTCCTAGCATCAGCAATCGATAGACGATAGTCGCTGAGACGCGGGCACCGTCCCCGTCTTCCCCCACCCTCGGGCCACCTCCCATCCCCTGCTCCACCGGGAAGCCTGCGACTGCACACCACCTATCGATTATTCACGACTACGCAACGGAGCGTGTCCCGATGAGAACAATGTGGCGCCGTGCCTGCGGACTCGCCGTGGCTCCCCTGGTGATGGCGTCGGCCGTCGCCTGTGGCGGCGGATCCGACCAGGCCGCGGGGGGCACGACCCTCCGCGTCATCGTGAACATCACGCCGAACCTGACGGAGAAGTACTGGAACGACCTCTTCGCCGGGTACGAGAAGGCGCATCCCGGGGTGACGGTCAAGCTCGAACTGACCGGCACCATCTCGGCCGACGCGAAGCTGCGGCAGGACCTCGCGGCGGGCGACCCGCCGGACGTCGCCCAGCAGATCGTGCCGACCGCCGACACCGCCTCGCTCTTCGCCGACCTGAGCGACGAGGCGTGGACGGCCAAGACCCCGCTCGCCGACCAGTACGCCGTGGACGGCAAGCGGTACGTGGCCGGTGTGGGCGAGCAGATACAGTCGCTGGTCTTCTACGACAAGGCCGCCTTCGAGAAGGCCGGACTCGACGCCACCACGATCCGCACCATGGACGACTTCACGGCGGCCATGGGCATGCTGAAGAGCGCGGGCCTCAAGCCGCTGCAGACGGCCGGCCAGTGGGTGACCGGCTCGCAGTTCTCGATGATGGCCGACGCGGGCGTCCTCACCGACGACCCCGAGTGGACGGCCCGGCGCACCGCGGGCAAGGTCTCCTTCGCCGACAGCGGGTACGTCGACTACCTGAAGCGGTACAAGGGCTGGATCGACAAGGGCTACCTGGAGAAGAGCGCCCTCGGCGTCACCTACGCGGACGGCCAGACCGCCTTCCTGAACGGCAAGTCGGCGATGTACATCATGGGTTCGTTCTTCGTGCCCGCCGCCGACGCCGCGAAGAAGAGCGACAACATCGGGGTGTTCTCCATGCCGACCGACGGGGCCTACCCGTCCGGCCAGTTCGGCAACATCTCCAACCCGTACGTCGTGGTGAACAAGTCGCCGCACAAGGCCGAGGCCGTCGACTTCGTGAAGTGGGCGACCACGAACCCCAAGGCCATCAAGAGCCAGCTGGCCTCGGACGGCAATCTGCGCCCGGGCTTCACGTACCCCATGTCGAGCCTCGGCACCTCCGTGCAGAAGATCCTCGACAAGACACCGTCGGTGATCGTGAAGTCGGGTGCCAACCAGCCGATCGCCGGGTACAGCGACGAGCTGAACAAGCAGGTCCAGTCCCTGTACACGGGCGCGTCCGCCAAGGACGTCGCCGACGGATTGGACAAGTGGTGGAACTCGCAGGGCTGACCGACGCACAGCGGCGCGTGCGCCGCAGGGCCCGGCTGCGTGAGTCGGCGCTCTCCTTCGGGATGATGGGCCCCGCGGTCCTGCTCTACACGGTGATGACGGTCGTGCCGGTCGGCGTGGCGGTGTATCTGAGCCTCACCGACTGGGACGGCTTCTCGACCGCCGCGTTCATCGGACTCGACAACTACAAGCACCTGTTCGACGACCCGAGTTCGTCGGACGCCTGGTACGTGACCGGCCTGATCGCCGTGGCCGGCACCGTGCTGATGGTGGGCCTCGGGCTGGTCTACGCGCTCGCGCTCAAGGCCCGCTCGCGCGCCAACTCCTTCTTCCGGGCCGTCGCCTACTTCCCGCACGTGATCAGCGCACTGATCCTCGGCTATCTGTGGGCGGCGATCCTCGGGACGAACGGAGCCATCAACAACACCCTCGCCAAGTTCGGAGTCGAGCCGGTCGGCTTCCTCTTCGACGAGAAGTTCGCGGTGATCTCCCTCATCGGGGTCATCGTGTGGGCGGGCTTCGGGTTCAACGTGGTGCTGTTCGTGGCCGCGCTGCAGACCGTCCCGGCCGAACTGCTCGAGGCCGCCGCGATCGACGGCGCCAGCAGGCGGCAGATCAACCTGCGGGTCGTGATCCCCATGATCGCGCCCGTGGTGACGGTGGCGACGGTGCTCAACCTGGTGGGGCTGATCCGGGCCTACGACATCGTCGTCAGCCTCACCGGCGGCGGCCCCGCGGGCTCGACGCAGACGTTCACGTATCTCATTCTCGCCCGGTCCTTCGAGGGCACCAAAGTCGGCTACGCGACCGCACAGGCCGTGTTCCTGATGGTGGTGTCCGCCGTGCTCGCCCTCTTCGTGACGGCGCTGCGCAACCGCCAGGACCAGGCAGCGACAGGTCGGTGAGGAGCCGGTGGTGGTGGTACTAGAGGCAGAACCCGAGACGGCTGCCCGCAAGCGGCCGAAGGCCCGGCCCGCCGGTCAGGACGACGGCGGGAGCACCGAGCGCGAGGAGAGCCGCTCGCCGGTGCGCTGGGTGCTGCTCGGGGTGCTGTTCGTCGTGATGGTCGTGCCGATCTATCTGCTGGTCGTGAACGCGTTCAAGTCGCAGGCGGAGATCCTCGACAACCCGTTCTCGATCCCGCTCGGCGGCCTCACCTTCGAGCACATGGGCGCCGCGATCAGCAGCCCGCAGTTCAACGTGATCGGCGGCTACGGCTTCACGCTGTTCCTCGTCGTCATGGTGGACGTGCTGTGCGTCCTGCTGGCGGGACCGGCCGCGTACGCGATCGCCCGCAGCCTCAAGAAGCGCACGCAGCTGGTGCTGCTGTACTTCCTCGCGGGCACGTTCATCCCCGGCGCGGCCGTGATCATCCCGGTGATCTACGTCCTGCGGGAGATCGGCCTGGCGAACACGGTGACGGGTCTGGTGGCGCACGACGTGGCGTCCACGCTGCCGGTGAGCATCTTCCTGTTCGTCGGGTTCATCCGCACGATCCCGGTCGACATCGACCACGCGGCGACGATCGACGGCGCGGGCCGCTACCGCACCTTCTGGACCATCATCTTCCCGCTGATGCGTCCGGCGGTGGTCACCGTGCTGATCCTCAACTCCATAGGAATCTGGAACGACTTCGTGTCGCCGCAGATCCTGCTCAGCCCGTCCTCCGGGCACTACACGGTGACGACGGCGATCTACGCCGGCATCAGCCAGTACTCGACGGACCTGACGAAGGTGTTCCCGAACCTGCTGCTGGCCGTCGCGCCCGTCGTCATCTTCTTCATCTACATGCAGCGCCACATCATCAGCGGTCTCACGGTCGGTGCCGTGAAGGGCTGACCTCCTCGTCGACCTCAGAAGAAAGGATCACGCTGTGCCCAGGAGATGGAGACATCTGTCCGCAGCCGCCCTGCTCACCGCGCTGACCGTGGTCGCGGCCGGCCATCCGGCCGCGGCCGCCCCGGCGGGCGCCCAGGCGGCCACGACCTACTACGTCGGCCCCTACGGCGACGACGCCAACGCGGGGACGAACGCCACGAACCCGTTCCGGCACATCCAGAAGTGCGCCGACGTGATGATGCCGGGTGACACGTGCGAGATCGTGTCGGGCAGCTACGAGGAGACCGTCGTCCCGGCCCGCTCCGGCACCGCCGCGCAGCCGATCATCTACCGGGCCGCGGTGGGCGCGGACGTGACGGTGAACGGCGCGTCGAAGGTCACCGGATTCGCCCCGGTCACCGCCGCCGACGTCACCGCGATCGCGCAGAGCGATCCGTACGCGGCCGACTCGCCGTTCAGCGACGCGGTGGCGGCGGGCCACATCTACAGCACCGACGTCGACCTGGGCTCCGACGTGTCCACGGTGCAGGTGTTCACCGACAAGAAGATGGACGTCGAGGCCCAATGGCCCTATCCGGGCCTGGACCTGCTCAACCCGACGCTCCAGTACGCGGGTACGGGCAGCGCGGACGCCACGATCGCCGACGCGGCCCTGACCCGCCCGGCCGGGTACTGGGACGGCGCGCGAGCCCTCACCGGCTACTGGTACGTCTCGGCCACCGGCACGGTGCAGAGCTCGGCGGTCGGCTCGGTGACCCTCGACGTGGCACCGCCGTGCGTCCACAAGGTCGTGCCCAAGGAGACGCGGTACGCGCTGTCCGGGAAGATCGGTGAACTCGCGCACCCCGGCGAGTGGTTCTACGACCCGACGGCCAAGCGCCTGTACGTGTACGGGGACGACGACCCGGACAACCACACGGTGCAGGTCAAGCGGCGCACCCTGGGCTTCGACCTGACGAACACGAGCCACACCACCGTCAAGGGCCTGAAGCTCTTCGCGACGACGATCAGGACGGGCGCCACCAGCACGGGCGTGACGCTCGACGGCCTCACCGGCACCTACCTGTCGCACTACACCGACATCACCCGCGGCGCGACGGACTGCGGGTCGACGGTGACACGGGGCGTGGGTGACACCGGCATCGTCCTCGACGGCACGTACAACAAGATCGTGAACAGCGATCTGTCACTGAGCGCCGGGAACGGGGTCGCGCTGCGCGGCCAGAACAACACGGCCACCGACAACGTCATCCACGACGTCGACTACATGGGCACCTACGCGGCCGGTGTCGCGGTGCAGGGCAACAGCCAGACGGTCACCCACAACACGATCTCGCGGGTCGGCCGCAGCGGCATCAACCTGCAGTGGAACACCGTGGACGGCCTCACCCCGGGCAAGGACACCATCGCGTACAACGACATCTCCGGGTACGCACGGCTCAGCCTGGACGTCGCCGCGGTCTACACCTGCTGCAGCGCGTACATGATGGGCACGTCCATCGACCACAACGTGCTGCACGACCCGTCGCCGACCACGACGTCCACGACGTTCGGCATCTCGGGGGTCTACGCCGACAACGGGCAGAGCGATCTGGTCATCGCCAACAACGTCGGCTGGGGCAACCGCGAGGGCACGGTGATGCTGAACGGTCTGGGCACCGGCTCGCACGACAACGGCGTGTACAACAACACCGGCGGGATGACGCTCTTCTACGTCAAGGAGGCCGGCCAGTCCACGGGCACGCACCTCGCCAACAACATCGGCCCGATCAAGGGCCTGGACGGCGCCTCGGCCGGTGGGCTCGTGGCCGACCACAACATGCTGGAGACGGTCGACCCGCGCTTCGTCGACGCCGCCGGGCACGACTACCGGCTGGCGGCCGACTCCCCGGCCCGCAACGTGGGCCTCGCGGTGCCGGGCGTCAACGACGGGTCCACGGATCCGGCGCCGAGCCTGGGCGCGTACCAGTACGGAGCGCCCAAGTGGACGGCGGGCGCCCGCCGTTGACCTGAGGGCGAGACGCACAGGGCCCGAGCCGGATGTCCGGCTCGGGCCCTCTCCAGCGGTCGGTTCAGCGGCGCCTGGCCGCGGCCGCCTTCTTGCGGGGCTTCTTCGTCTCCCGCGCGTCCGGCACCGGTCCGCGGCCCGCGGCGTGGTCGGCGAACGCCGCGGCCGCCTTGTCGGCCTCCCCGTCCCGCAACAGGTCGACCAGGCGCCCGTGTTCATGGGCCATGGCCTGCCAGTCGCCGTCGAAGAGCGGGTCGGAGATGGCCCGCAGCGTGCGCAGGCTCGGCTCGATGACCTCCCACATGCGGGTCAGGAACGGGTTGCCCGCGCACTGGCTGACCACGGTGTGGAACTCGATGTCGGCGGTGCGGAAGGCGCTGACGTCGCTCGCGGCGACCGCCTCGTGCATCCGCTCCACCAGCGCGTCCAGCTCGGCGAGCTGCTCGTCCGTGATGTGCTGGGCGGCGAGCTGCGCGGCCAGCCGCTCCAGCGGTTCGCGCACCTGGCGGGCGTACTCGGCGTCCTCGGAGGAGATCTCGACGACGAAGTGGCCGCGCCGCGGGACGTGCATCAGCAGCCCCTCGCGGGCGAGCCGCTTCACCGCCTCGCGCACCGGGGCCTGGCTCACGCCGAGCCGGCGGGCGATCTCCGACTCCACGACCCGGTCGTTGGGACCGAGGTCACCGTCCACGACCGCCTGGCGGAGCAGTTCGTACACCTGGTCCGAGATCAGGGTCTTGCGGAACCGGTCCTTGTTGGTGGCCAGCGTGGAGACGAAGCCACCCGACGCGTTAGATGCCATGAAATCCCAATCCTGCGCTGGGGCACGCCAGTTGGTCCGGATACGGGTATGCGGCCCATCGTACGCGCCCATCGTCTATCGATGGAGTCACATCGAGCTTTCCAACTGCTTGGCCAGCCAGGCCAGTTTGACGACCTCGTGGTCCGGGCCGCCGCCCTCGTGGTCGTTGAAGGGGTAGACCTCGATCCGCTTGTCGGCCTGGTCCACACCCCGCTCGGCACCGTAGTGGTTGAACGCCGCGTACACGGTGGAGGGCGGGCAGATGTGGTCCATCAGGCCGACCGAGAACAGCGTCGGGGCGTCCGCCCGGCGGGCCAGCGAGGCGCCGTCGAAGTAGGACAGGGTGCGGGCCACCGTGGCGGCGTGCTCGCGGTGCAGCTTCACGAACTTGGTAACCTCGACGTACGGGACGGCATCGGTGATCGTGGTGGCCCGCGGGAAGTGGCACAGGAACGGCACGTCCGGCATCACGGCCACCAGGTCGGGGACGAGCCCCGCCGCGGCGAGCGCGATGCCGCCGCCCTGGCTGGTGCCGGTGACCACGGTGCGCGCCGGGTCGACGGCCGGGTGCGAGCGGGCGGCGGCGACGGCGCGCACGGCGTCGGTGTACAGCCGCCGGTAGTAGTAGCGCCGCGGGTCAAGGACGCCGCGGGTGAGGAAGCCGGGCGCGGCGATGTCGCCGGTGGCCGGGTCGGGGTCGGGCGTGTCGGCGCCCTGGCCCCGGGTGTCCATGACGAGGTGCGCGTACCCGGCGTCGGCCCACAGCCGCTTCTCGTGCGGGGCGCCGCGGCCGCTGCCGTAGCCCAGGTACTCGACGACGACCGGCAGCGGGCCGGTGCGGGTGACGGGCAGGTGGAACCAGCCGCGCACGGAGTGGCCGCCGTACCCGGCGAAGGTCACGTCGAAGGTGTCGATCGTCGCAAGGCCGTTGTGCACCGGGGTGAACGTCGCGTCGAGGGCGAATCGTTCCTGCTCGGCGAGCGTCTCCCGCCAGAACCCGTCGAGGTCGGCCGGCTCGGGCAGGTCGGGGCGGTACCTCTCCAACTCGTCCAGGGGCAGGTCGAAATGGGCCATGGGGCATCTCCGCGGAGGTCGGGGCCGGATCGTGGGTCGGTCATCGCCTATCGATCATCGAGAGAATCGAATCAGGGGCGTTCGAGCACTGTCAACAGCCCAGCCGGTACGCCCGGACGGCGTTGCCGTGCAGGACGCGCTCGCGTTCCGGCACGGTCAGGCGGTCGAGTCCGGCGCGGGACAGGGCCAGTGAATCGGCGCGGGTGCCGCGCGGCAGACAGATCGGCCAGTCGGAGCCGACGAGGCAGCGGTCGGGGCCGAGCACGTCGACCACGTGTCGCACCAGGTCGGCGACGCGTCCGGGGGCCACGCCGTGCTGCTGGGTCAGCAGGCCGGATATCTTGACCAGCACGTTCGGCGCGGCCGCCGCCTCCGCGAGGTCGCGGTACCACTCCCCCGGGTCGCCGGTGCCCAGGTGCGGCGGATTGCCGAGGTGGTCGACGACGACGGTGAGGCCGGGGTGCCGCCGCGCGAGGTCGGCGGCCGACGCCAGGGCCGCGCGGTGCAGGTTCAGTTCGAGGACCAGGCCCGCCGCGTCCAGGACGGGGATCAGCGCGCGGGCCGACGCCGGGGTGTCCGGCAGTGAACTGCCGCCCATGCGCATTCCGTTGGGGCGCGTCGTGCCCCACTCCCGCAGCAGCCGCCCGAAGCGTTCGGGGCCCTCGTCGCCGTGCACGTGCAGATTGCCCACGTACCCCGCGACCAGGTCCGGGCGGCGCAGCCGCAGCGCGCGCAGGGCGTCGGTCTCACCGGTGTCTCCGCGCGACGCCTCGACGAGGACCGCGCCGGTCAGCTCGTCGACTCCGGCGCCGGAACCGGCCAAGTCGGCCTCCCCGTAAGGGCGGCGGTGCGGGCTGTCGGGTCCGATCCAGCCGAACCCCTGGGCCGGGTCCCACAGATGGGCATGGCAGTCGATCACGGTCCGCTCCCGAGTATTGACACGTCGGCTCCCCGCCGGTGACTCTAACCATCGGCTATCGATGGGCGATTGTTCAATACGGCAATCCGCATGCGACGAAGGAGCGGGTGTTCTCCATGCTCAGGTCTGAGCCGACCGGCGGCACACGGGCAGGCGGCGAGGCGCACGGGCCTCTGCTGAGCGCCCGCAGGACCCTCACCGACACGCCTCGATGGGCGTTGCTGGAAAGGGAGTTGTTCGCGACGCAGGAGAAGGCGTGGCGGCTGTTCGCCGACCGGTACACCGAGGGGGACGGACGGCTCGTCTTCCGTGGCCGGCTCGGCGAGGGCATGGACGGCCGGGACGGCGTGGACGACTTCTACGAGCCGTTCTTCAACTGGCCGACGCTGTATCTGCTGGGCGGCAGCGCCGAGTTGCTGACCGCGGCCCGCCGCCACTGGCAGGGGGTGAGCACCCAGCTCACCGAGATGGGCATGCTGGTGGACGGCCTGGAGCGCGGCTACGACTGGTTCCACCAGGGCGAGGGCCTGCTGCTCTTCTACGGCCTGTGCCTGGCCGACCCGGACGACCCGGAACTGCGCCGACTGGCCCGCCGGTTCGCCGACTTCTATCTGCCCGGCGGCCCGAACTACGACCCCGAGCACCGCGTGCTGCGCGCCCCGCACAACGGCGCGGCGGGCCCCCGGTTCGGGTTCAGCGACGAGGAGCCGTACTTCCCGTGGAGCCTGGCCCTGCATCCGTACGGGCTGCCGCTGGACGGGTACGACGGCGTCACCTCGTTCCGGCAGCTGGCCGAGTCGCCGGAGCTGGCCCGCGCCTACGGCCGGGCGATGTGGGACCGGATGGGGCGCGGCGACACCCTGGTGAACCTGGGCGCGACGGGCCTCGCCACGAACGCGTACCTGCTCAGTGGTGAGCAGGCCTACGCGGACTGGGTGGCCGAGTACGTCGGGGTCTGGCAGGAGCGCCTCGCGGGACGCGAGGTCGTCCCCGACAACGCGGGGCTCGACGGCGAGGTGGGCGCCTATCTGGACGGCCGCTGGTACGGCGGCCACTACGGCTGGTCGTGGCCGCACGGGCTGTCCCCCGTCGGCAGTTCGGCCATCATCGGTGCCGCCAACGCCACGCTGCTCACCGGCGACCGCGGCTATCTGGACCTCGCCCGCAATCCGCTCGACGCGGTGCTGCGGCACGCCGAGCGGCGCGGCGCGGACGGGATGGGCACCCTCGGCGAGCGCTGGGAGCCGCATCTGCGGGCGATGGACGCCGAGCGCACTCTGATGGTGCCGCAGCGGCACGACGACTCCGGCTGGTTCGACTTCACCGTCATGCCGGGCCAACTCCCGCTCACACTGTGGCACTTCAGCCGCGAGCAGGCCGACCAGGATCGCATCGAGGAGCTGCGGGCCGGGGCCGCGTGGGACTGGACGGCCGTGCACACTCAGCGGATCAAGGACGAGGCCGGGCACGAGGAGCCCTGGTACGAGTATCTGCAGGGCCGCAATCCGGACTTCCCCGAGCGGATGCTGACGAGCGCGCTGGCGAGCTGCGCGGAGCGGGTCGCCGCCATCGAGGGCGACACCACGGACCCGGCGGTCGGCCCGGACGTCCTGGACATCCACCACTGGCAGCGCCTCAACCCGGTGGTCACCGAGGCCCTGTTGCAGCTGACGACCGGCTCCCCGCAGGTCCTCTACAACGGCGGCCTCGCCCAGCTGCACGTCCGCTACCACGACATCGGGGAGCGGCGCCCGGGTCTGCCGCAGGACGTGGCGGCCCTCGTGTCGGACATCCGCCCGGAGCACACGGTGGTGGAGCTGGTGAACCTCGGCGGCGCGGCGCGCTCGCTGCTGGTGCAGGCGGGTTCGTTCGCCGAGCACCGGATCACCGGCGTCCGTGCGGACGACGGACCCGAACAGCCGGCCGACGGCCCGTACGTCCGGGTCGCCCTGCCCGGGCACACCCGGCTGCGGCTGACCCTGACCATGACGCTGCGCGCGCACGCCGCGGCGATCTCCTCCCCTTGGGGGACCGCATGACGCACCGACTGCCCTTCGCGCTGCCCCGCCTCGGGATCGGCACCGCGCCCCTCGGGGGCCTCTTCGAGGAGGTCGCCGAGGAGGAGGCGGCGGCCACCGTCGAGGCGGCGGCGCGGGCGGGGATCAGGTACTTCGACACGGCGCCCCGCTACGGTCACGGGCAGGCCGAGCGGCGGCTCGGTCGGCTGCTCGGCCCGGCCGGGATCAGCGATCCGGTGATCTCCACGAAGACCGGGTGGCTGCTGCGGCCGAAGCCGGACGGCTCGCCCGGCGAGGTCGTCACGGACTGGACGGAGCGCGGCATCCGGGAGTCCCTGGAGTCGAGCCTGACCCGTCTGGGCCGCGACAGCGTCGACATCCTCTACCTCCACGACCCCGACGACTACCCGGACGACATCCGCCGCACCGCGTACCCGGCGGTGCGCCGGCTGCGGGACGAGGGGCTGATCCGGGCGATCGGCTTCGGGATGAATCACAGTGCGCAACTCGCCGCCTACGTGGACGAGTTCGAGGTCGACGTCGTGCTGATCGCGGGCCGGTTCTCGCTCCTCGACCACGAGGCGCTGGACACGCTGCTGCCGCTGTGTGCCAGGACCGGCACGGCGGTGGTGGTCGGCGGCGTCTTCAACACCGGTCTGCTGGCCGATCCCTCACCGGACGCCATGTTCAACTACCGGCCGGTGCCGGCCGAGGCGCTGCACAGGGCCCGGCGGTGCCGGGCCCTGTGCGCGGAGTACGGGGTGCCGCTGCCCGCGGCGGCGATCCAGTTCCCGTATCTGCACCCGGCCGTCGCCTCCGTCGTCGTCGGCTGCCGCTCGGCTGCCGAGGTGACCGCGAACACGGAGGCGGCCCGCTTCCCGGTCCCCGACGCGCTGTGGCGGCGGCTCGCGGACGAGGGGTTCGTGCCGGGGCGGCTGCTCAGCCGGTGACGGTCTGGCGGGCGCGGTCGGGCAGGGCGCGGACGGTGTCGGCCGCGTCCCGCACCGTGTGCGCGGTCTCGCGCCGGGCCCGCGCCGCCTGCTTGCGTCCGGAGGTCGCCGCTCCACGCGCCCGGTAGGCCAGCGACGGCTTGCCGTGGGTGTCGGCAGCCGCGATCAGCAGCCCGCCCACGAGGGAGACGTTCTTCAGGAAGTGGGCGCGCTGCAGGCTCCGCCGCTCGGGGTCGTCCTCCTTCCACCAGGCGTGGTCGGCCAGCGTCGACGGGACCAGCGAGCCGGCGAGCGCGAGCGCGGCGGCGCGCGGCGCGATGCCGGTCGCGAGCAGCAGGCCCGCGCCGATCTGCACCGCGCCGTTCAGCCGGGCGAGCTGCTCCGGATCGTCGGGCAGCCGCGGCACGCGGGAGGCCAGCGGCGCGACGGCCGGTTCGACGGCGGACGCCACACGCCCGGGGGCGCGGACGGTGGAGATTCCTCCGGTGACGAAGACGGAGGCGAGCATCGGACGTGCGTATTTCCTCAGTAGAGCCATGAGCACCGCGTTCCCCGGGTGCGGGCCGGACACGCATGACGGCGCGGAGCGACCGGGCCGCCGGGTGTCCGTGGCCTGAGTCCTCATGCGCCGGACTCAGACCGGAGCCGGTCGCTCGTGGAGCAGTCGGGCGCCGAGGGCGGCCCGGAGTGCGGGACGGCGACCCGGTCCTGATCCCGCTCAGGTCCGCGCCAGCACCACCACCGCGTTGTGTCCGCCGAACCCGAAGGACGTGCTGAGGGCCACGGCCGAGGAGAGCGGGCGGGGCCGGCCCATCACGGTGTCGAGGTCGAAGGCCGGGTCGGGGTCGGTGAGGCCCGCGATCGGGGGGACGACGTCGTCGCGCAGGGCCAGTGTCGTCAGGGCCGCCTCGATGACGCCGGCCGCGCCGAGCGCATGGCCGAGGCTGCCCTTGGCGGAGGTGACGGGCGGGCGGTGCGGGAGGACACGGGCGAGCAGCGCGGCCTCCATCGCGTCGCCGCGTGGCGTCGAGGTGCCGTGCGCGTTGACGTGGTCGACGTCGGCCGGGGTCAGGCCGGCGTCGCTGAGGGCGGCGCGCAGGGCCCGCTCGGCCAGGCTTCCCCGGGGGTGCGGGGCGACCAGGTGGTGGGCGTCGTTGCTGGCGCCGTAGCCGGCGAGGTGCGCGAGCACCGGCGCCGAGCGGGCGTTCGCGTGCTCGGCCCGCTCCAGGACGAGCGCGCCCGCGCCGTCGGCGATGACGAAGCCGTCGCGGGACCGGTCGAAGGGGCGGGACCCGGTGTCGGACAGCGCGCCGAGCTGGCTGAAGCCGGCGACGATCAGCGGGGTCGCGGAGGCCTCGGCGGCGCAGACCACCGCGATGTCGCACTGCCCGGAGGCGAGCAGGTCGCGGGCGGCACCGATGGCGGTGCCGCCGGACGCGCAGGCGGTGGCGACGGCGAATGCGGGTCCGGTGGCACCCACGTGCAGGGCGACGGTGGCGCACACCATGTTGGGCAGGTAGCCGGTGAGGAAGTACGGGGAGACGGAGCCCGGCCCGTCGGCGGCGAGCCGGGCGGCGGCGCGCTCCTGCGCGTGCATGCCGCCGGTGCCGACACCGGCGACGACGGCGACGCGGGTGCCGTCCCACTCCGCCGGATCCAGCTTGGCCCGGTCGAGCGCCTCGGTGACGGCGGCGAGCCCCATCCGCACGCTCGGGTCCAGGTGCGCGACGCCGTGCTGCCGCAGGGGCAGCCGGTCCGCGTCGGCGACCCGGCAGCTCAGGGAGACGGGCAGCGCGCTCAGGGTCGGGTCGGGGGCGGCGAAGGCCCGCCCCGCGCGGACGGCGGCCCAGGTGGTGTCGGCGTCCCGGCCGGCCGGGGTGACCAGACCGAGGCCGGTCACCACGACGCCCGTCATCCGGCGCGCCGCGCGTCGACGCGGGCCGCGAACTCGGCGAACCCGAGGTCGCGCAGCTCGTCCTCGGTGACGGTGACCCCGAGATCGTCCTTCAGGGAGATCGCCATCTCGACGACCATCAGGGAATCGACGAGCAGCTCGGTCATCCGGGTGTCGGGCAGGACGGCGGCCGGGTCGACCTCGAACTTGTCGACGAGGAGACCGGTGATCAGATCGGTGGTGGGCGTCGGGGACGCGGCAGAGGAGATGGTCATACTGGAAGGAACCACCCCAACGGCACCTTTAGCCTTGCGGCCGCCCATTTTCAGCAGAAAGTGGGATTCCGTGACACATGTGAACTCCGAACCGCACGGCCCGGACGCGACGGACCTGGCCGAATCGCTCCTCGGCTGGCTGGCCGACGACTGGTTCCGGGTCGAGGTGACCGGTCTGGAGAACATTCCGGCGGCCGGCCCGGCCCTGCTCGCGGCCAACCACTCGGGCGCCTGGGGCCTGGACGGTTTCGTCCTGCACAAGGTGCTGAGCCGTCAGGTGCGGCGGCCGGTGCGGGTGTACGCCTCCGAGCTGATCCTGCGGATCCCGCTGCTCGCCTCGTACGCCCGCCGGCACGGGATGCTCACCGACGATCCGACCCTGGGCCGCGACCAGCTGGCGGCGGGCGAGCTCGTCGCGCTCTTCCCGGAGGGGTTCAGCGGGGTCGGCAAGGGGTTCTCGCAGCGGTATCGGCTGCGGCCGTTCGGCCCCGGGTTCGCGAGCGCCGCCGTGCTGACGGGGGCTCCGGTGGTGCCGGTGTCGATCGTGGGCGCCGAGGAGGCGTATCCGAAGCTGGGCGAGATCGGCTCGCTGGCCCGCCGGTTCGACCTCCCGTTCTTCCCGGTCACCACACCGCTGCCGCTGCCGTCGAAGTGGCTGATCAGCATCGGGGAGCCGATCCCCGCCCCGGCCCGCGCCGCGTCGTTCGCCGAACGGTCGGAGGCGACGCGGCGGCTGTGCGACGAGGTCTGGTTCACGGTGCAGGGCATGGTCGACCGGGACCGGGGCCGCCGCACCACCCCGTTCTGGTGAGCCACGTGCCGCTGCGGACACGTCAGTTGGTGAGCCAGTCGGCCGCGCGGCGGGCGTCGGCGGCGGCGCGGGCGCACCGTTCGGCGTGGCCGAGCAGCGTCATCCGGCAGCGCTCGCCGAAGGCGTCGTGGTTGAAGCCGGGCTGCCGGGCGAACTCGGCGAGCCTGCGGGCATGGCCCTCCAGGCGGCGCGCGGAGGCGGCGGCGAGCGCGGCGTAGTGGGCGGGACTCTGCCCGGCGGGCGGTGTCCGCATCAGGTCCGAGTCGTCCGGTACGTGGGCGTCGGCGCCGGTGTTCACGAGGGCGAGGCGCAGCGTGTCCGCGGGCAGTTCGGCGGGCGGCGCCCCGGGGCCGAGGCGCGGCGCGAGGACGGCGGGCACGGCGTCCCGGGTCAGCGCGCGGACGAGTGCTCCCGCGGCGAGTACGGCGAGGTCGGCGGCGGCGCAGGGGACGGGAGCGGCGCACAGGGCCGCGGCCGCCTCCGCGGCGGAGCCGCTGAAGCCGTCGAAGTCGTCGCGCTCGTCGTCCTCGACGAGCTCGTCGGAGTCCTCGGGGTCCTCGGCAGCGGCGCTCTCGTCGTCGATATCGTCATCGCCTTCCGAGGAGTCGTACCCGTCGGCGTCGTCGGCGTCGTCGGGATCGTCGGCCTCTTCGAGGTCCCGCAGCCAGCCGGTGGCACACAGGATCTCGGTCCCCGCGTCGACGGCCGTGCCGTCCCACACGAAGGGCGCGTCGACGCGGTGCACGGTGGCCGCGAGCGGCGGGTAGCGGAGCAGCGCCTCGGTCACGGCGCCCTCCGGGTCACGGCCGCAGGACACCAGGGCCAGCGCCTGTGCCGCGGTGTCGGTGAGCGCGCGGGTGACGGTCTCCAGGGCGTGCACGACCACGGTCCCGTCGGCCGGGATGTCCGCCAGGTACGGGGCGAGGCGGCGGCTCAACGCGTCCCGGCGCGAGGCGAGTTCGGCGTCGTCGGCGGCGCGGGCGGTGGCGTCGAGGATGTCGCTGACGAGGGTGTCGTCGGCGGCCGCGGCGCCGAGCACGATCCGGCGGGCGAGGCGGCGGGCGGCGGCGTTCCAGTCGTCGCGGTCGAGGGTGGCGTCGCCCTGCCGCGCTGCGAGCAGCCGGTGCGCCTCGGCGTCGGCGGCCTTGCGCACCCTGCCGCTCAAGGACGCGGCGGCCACCGGCAGCGGGGCGTGCGCGGTCAGGTGCAGCCGGCGTCCCCGGTCGGTGAAGGCGGTGACGGCGCCGCGGGCACCGGCCTCCTCGGCGGCGGCGACCAGCCCCGCCGCGTCGGCACGGTTCAGCGGCATCAGGAAGGTGCCGAACGCGGTGCGCAGCCGGGTCGGCCGCCCGGAACCGGTGCGCCGCACCTGCCCGAGGATCTGCCGGGTCAGCTCCTGCCGGGTGAACGGCCTGAGCCCCAGGGCGCGCGCCGGGGCGTCGATCCAGCCCACGCGCCGGGCCGCGAGGGCGGCGCTGACGAGGGCGTTCTCCAGAGGCCAGGCCGTGGCGGGCCGCGTGGCGGTGGTCATGGTCGTTCTCCTACGGTGCGGTCGGCCTGGCTCTGAGGTCCGGGGAGGTCACTTGTCGCGGAGCAGATAGGGCTGGTTGGCGGCGATCTCGCCGTCGTAGGCCGTGATGAGTTCGTTGACCCGCGCACGGTGGGCCTGCTGGGAGTCGCTGAGGGTGTCCGCGTAGGCCTGCGGGGCGTGCGAGAGCGGGTAGTCGTACGTCTCGTCGGTCCACGCCAGCTCGATCCAGCTGTCGGGGATGTCGTTGGCGGAGGCGGGACCGCGCCCGTCGAGGCCGGGGATGACGTCGTGTTCGTTGACGAGGCTGACGACCCGGGTCGTGGGGTCCGCGGGGCGTTTGTTGTCGATGGGCGAGCCGACGGTGATCACGTGCGTCAGCCGGTACCGCGACACGAAGTCCAGGTCGCAGGCGAGGTTGACGGCGGTGATGCCGCCGAGGCTGTGCCCGACGATCATCACCTCGGCGCCGTCGGGCACGCCCGCGCGCAGCAGCATCTGCTTCACGGAGCGGGTGTACGTGGTGTCGGTGCGCAGCATCCCGTCGAACGCGCCGACGACGTCCTGCGGGGTGCTGTTGCTCAGCCGTCCGAAACTGGTGCCCGGCAGCAGCACCACGTGCCGTTCGGTGCCGTCCGCGCAGGCGACGCGGCGCAGCAGGGCGAGGCCGTGGTTGCCGAGGGCCGAGATGTCGTCGATGTAGCGGACGATGTCGTTGGCCGAGCGGGTGAGGACCTTGGTGAGCAGCGGGTCGGGGTCGACGCGTTCGGCGCGGCCGCGGCCGGGGTTGAGGTGCCGGACGAGTGCGGCGGGCAGCCCGAGGATCGGGTCCGTGGTGGGCACGCCGCCGGCCAGGGTGACCCAGGCGAAGCTGTCGTTGGTGGGGTTCTCGTCGAGGAGCCCGTTCAGCGCGAGCAGTTCCATGATGACGGGGCTGACGGTGGTGAGGGTGCGGGTGACGCCGTGCAGATCGGTGAGTTCCCGTGCGGCGCGCACCGCCTCGATCCTGCGGCCCGCGACGACGGCGTCGGTGAGCCGCCGGGCGAGCGGCCCGGCCAGATTGGGGTGGGCGCGGGCGGCGGCCTCGATCCGCAGCGCGAACGCGTCGACGGCCATCACGACGCAGGCCGGCCGGCGCCGGGCCATCGCGCCCATCGAGCGGACCGTCTCACCGACCAGGCCGCCGTTGACGGCGATGCCGAGCCCCGCCGGGTTGGTCAGCGCGCGGGCCGCCGCCAGGGCGGTGCCGGCGGCCCAGCCGGGCCGGCGCAGCGCCTGGAGGCCCACGCGCCAGCTGGCCCAGGCGGCGGTCAGCTCCGCGCCGGTCCTGCGCGTGGCGAGCGCCGCGTCGGCGAGCAGCACGGAGGCCGCGATCAGGAGTTCGGGATCGGTCTGCTCGGTCCGGCCCGACGGCTCGGTCCGCTCGGTCCGCTGGTGCGCCTGGGGCGCTGTCGGGGCTGCCATCACGGCCACCTCGTTCTTGTGCGTGTCGGTACGGGCCTGACTGTGTCCCGGCCTGTCCCGGGCTGCCCCGCCGCCTTCAGAAGTAGACCCGGGGCGGCGCCGTCCGGCAGGACATGGCGGCCGGTCGGGTGAATCGCGCAGCGTGTGCGCGTGCCAGGACGGGCGGTGCGGCGGGCCGCGGCCAGCATCTGCGGAGTGATCATCGGACGAGCGGGCCGGGTCCGGCGACGGGCGCGCGTGCGCGGCATCGTCGTCGCACTGCTGCTCGGCCTGGCCTGCTGGCCCGCACCGCCGCCCACGTCGGCCGACGGCACCGGCGCGCACGGTCTCGCACTGGTCGTCAGCGTCAACACCCGGCCGGGGCTCGGCGCGCTGCGCCCCGGGATCCGGACCGGCGGGCCGGTCGTGAAGACGTACCTGCTGACCAACCGCGGCGGCGCCGACCTCTGGGCGATCCGGGTCGAGGACCCCGCGCTGCCGGGCGCGCGGATGCGCTGCCCCGGCGGCGGGAACCGGGTGCCGCGGCTGACCGGACTGCGCTCGGTGTCCTGCACGGCGACGGGCCGGGCCCGCCCGGGCACCCGGGTCGGCACGGCGGTGGCCACGGGGCGGCTGCCGTATCTGCGGGCCGGTGTGCGGGCGAGCGCGCGCTCCGGGTACACGGGGGTGGGCGGCGCGCTGGCCCTCGTACAGACCGCGCGGGTGACGGGACCGGGGCGGGCACGGGTCCGCTACGCCGTGACCAACATCGGCAACCGGCCCGTCGTCGGCGTCCGGGTCACCGACCCGGGGCTCGCCCCGACGCGGCGGGGGCCCGCCGGCTGCCCGGTCATGGCCCGGATCGATCCCGGGACGACGGCCGTGTGCGCCACGGAGGTGCGGCGGGCTCCCGGTACGTACACGGGCCGGGGTCTGGCCCGGGGCACCGACGGGCTGCGCACGCTCGGTCCACGTGGCGGACGGGTGGCGCCGCCGCCGCTCACCGCCCGGGCCACGGCGCGCTTCACGCTGCCCGGCGGACGGGACCGGAGACCCGAGCCGCCGTCCCGGCCGTCCTCGGCGGCGGTGGCTCCGCCCGGCCGCGACGAACGGACCGGCGCGCTCCCGCCCGGCCCCGGCGGACAGGCGGCTCCGGTGCCGCCCGGGGCGTTCGCCCTTCCGCCGGGGGCGCCGGGCGTGCCGCCCGAGGCGCTGGACCTGCCGCCGGGCGCGGTCGGCGTACCGCCCGGAGCCGTCCCGGCGCCGGTACCACCCGTGGCTGCGGCAGTACCGGCCGTGCCGCCTCTGCCGGGCATCGCGCCCCCGGACGCCGGGCGGCCGCCCGGAGGAAGGCCGCCGCCCCGGCCGGAGGCACGACGGCATCAACCGGCGCCGCCCCGCGTGGCGTTGCTGCGCCGGTTCGTCCGGGCGGATCACCGGCCGACCGGGCTGGGGCTGCTGACCGCGCTGTTCCTGGTGCTGCTGCCGGCCGCCCTCGCGGCGGTCCTGCTCGGCTCCCGCGGACGCTGACCGACCTCGCCCGACGCCCTCCGCCCGCCCCCATCCGACCGGGATCCCTGATGACCGAAATCCTTGCCGTCGTCCTCGGTGTCGCGCTGCTCGCCGCCGCGGTCGTCCTGCTCAAGCACCGTTTCTGGCCGATGGGCCCGGACGACGAACCGCGCGAGGACGTCGCCGAGTACATCTCGATGATGGTCGGCGTGCTCTACGCGCTCGTGCTCGGCCTCGCCCTGGTCTCCGTGTGGGACACCCACTCCGGCGCCGAGGACCACGTCGCGGCCGAGGCGGGCGCCGCGCACCAGGTCCGGCTGCTGGCCGCCGGGCTGCCCGCCGCGCAGGCCGCTCAACTGCGGGGCGGCATCGAGACCTACGTCCGGCACGTCACGGACACGGAGTGGGCCGGGATGGCCGACGAGCGCGGGCCCGACCGGGCGGGCTGGCGGATGCTCGACGGGATCCGGGCCGCGGCCCAGACGCCGGCCGACGCGGCCCCCGCCCAACAGGCCACCGTGCAGGAGACGCTGGCGCAGCTGAGTGTTCTGGACGAGGCGCGCCGCGGGCGGGAGGCGGACGCGGGCGAGCGGCTCTCGCCCGTGATCTGGTTCGGCCTGATCGTGGGCGGCTTCCTCACGGTGGCCTTCATGTTCATGTTCGGGGTGACGCGCAGCGTCACGCACGTGGTGATGGTGATGGGCCTGTCCGCCCTCATCACCTTCACGGTGGTGCTGATCTACCAGCTGAACACGCCGTTCAGCGGCATGTTCGCCGTCGGCCCGGATCCGTTCACGCGGTACTTCTGACGCCCTTTCGGGGCCGTCCCGTTCAGTTCCAGATCGCCTGGGCCAGGGCCGCGCCGACGAGCGCGGAGCCGAGGCCGCCGAGCACGCTGCCGACCACGTTGACCAGCGCGTAGAAGCGGACGCCCGTCTCGGCGAGCCGCAGGGTCTCGTACGAGAAGGTGGAGTACGTGGTCAGCGCCCCGCACAGGCCGGTGCCGATGAGGAGTTGCAGGTGGGAGGAGGCCGCGCCCGCCATGACCGCGCCGGTGAGCAGGCCGAGGACGAGCGAGCCGACGACGTTCACGGCGAACGTGCCCCAGGGGAACACCGTGTCGTGCCGGGTCTGCACCGTGCGGTCGGTCAGGTAGCGCAGCGGGGCGCCGACCATCGCGCCCGCGATCACCAGAAGCCAGTTCACGCCGCTCCCCCGCCGTCGGTCCCGCCGGTGCGCCGGACGCGGGCGGCGACACGGCGGGTGAGATGGGTCGTCGTCCAGACCGCCGTGAGGGCGAGGCACACGGTCAGGGCCAGATAGCCGAGCGCGATGCGCGCCTCGTCGCCGTCGGTCAGGGTCCTGATGTCCACGGCGTACGTCGAGAAGGTGGTGAAGCCGCCGAGGACGCCGGTGCCGAAGAACGGGCGGACCAGGCGGTGCACGGACCACACCTCCGTGATGAGGACCATGAAGACGCCCATCACGGCGCAGCCGGCCACGTTCACCCACAGGGTCGTCCACGGGAAGGCGCCGCTCGCCGTGGGCCACAGGAGAGCGGCGCCGTACCGGGCGCAGGCGCCGGCGGCGCCGCCGACGGCGACCACCCCGATCACCGGTGCTTGGTCCCGCCAGGGCGCGGCGCGCGGGGCGGCGGGGGCCGGGGCGGCCTGGGCCGTCTCTACGGGCTCGTTCGGCATGGCGGTGCGGGCCTTCTTCACGTGCGGGGATCTCCGACCCTATCCCGGTGGCCGAACCAGTACCGACGCGGCCCGGTGCGCCGCGCGGGCGTCACAGATTCTGTCCGAGCCCCCCGCCGCTCACCACGTAACTGCACTGGGTGTAGGTGTATCCGGGCTCGATGGTGCCGCCCGCGGCGCGGCTGTTGGCCGTCGCCGAGCCGCCGCTGCCGGGCTTGTGCAGGAAGTCGTACCGGCCCGCGGGCAGCCGGAGCGTGGTGTGCGGGTAGGTCTTGCCGCCCGCGCGGCACGCCCTGCTGCGCCCTGCTGTCTCGGTGGCGTACGTCCGGCAGGAGCCGCAGCCGGGGATGGTGATCCGCCCGGTGACCGGTCCGGTGTACAGGACTTCGACGGGATCCGGGCCGTCGTTGCTGATCACCAGCTCCATGCGGGAGCCGCCCGGGGAGTGCGCGGGCGGCAGCCGGAGACCGGCCGCGGGCCGTTGCTCGGCGATCTCGGCGGCGATCGCGACCTGCTGGGCCCGGCCGCGCCGCTTGTCGCTCTTGTAGTCGCCCGCGAAGCCGGTCAGCGTCGTGCGCGCCGCGCCGAACTCCTTGTCCTCGAACTGGTCGATGCCGCAGGCGTACTCGCCGTCGCGCACGGCCCGGTCGACGTCGCCGCGCAGATGGGCGGGGGTGGGTGCGGGCAGTTCCTTCGCGGTGTCGCCGATCCTGCGCAGCGCGTCGGTGGCGCGGCAGGGTTCGGCGCCGTCGAGTTCCCCGGCGTGCTCGTCGACGGCGTCGTGCAGGGCGGGTTCGACCTCGGCGGCCTGCTTCGACTCCGGGAACGTCCGCAGGAGTTGGCCCAGTTCGCCACCGGTGCCGTCGCTCTCGCCGGAGCCGAGCTTTCCGGTGCCGCAGGCGAGCAGCGAGGCGGCGAGCCGGGTGTCGGGCCAGCCGGCCAGGTCGCCGAGGACCGCACGGTCGATGGACCTCGGCACGTCCCGCAGATAGGCGAGGGGCGCGACGGCCGCGCAGTGGTCGTGGCCGGCGTAGGGCGCGGCGACGGTCCGGTAGTACACGACGAGGCTGTCGTGGACCCGGTGCGCGGCCCGGGAGCCGGGGTGGTTCTCGGTGAGGTCGTGGTAGCGGCCGAGCGCGGTGCGGTAGTCGGGGCGGGCCTGGGCGAAGTCCTCGCCCGCGGTCCGCTCGACGAGGGCGTCGGTCCGGGCCAGCCGGTCGAGCAGCATCGCCTCCACGGCGTCGTCGCGCAGCGCCCCGTACCCGACCGCGCCACCGGCGGGCACGGCGAGCAGCAGCACACCGAGCGCGAGGGCGAGACCCGGCCTGACCCGCCCGGCGGTCGACGGTGCGCGCAGGCCCCGGCGGGCGCCGTCCGCCGCCGCGACGAGCAGCAGGACGAGGTACCCGACGACCGCCCAGGCGGGCACACCGTCGGGGTCGGCGGGCAGCGCGACGATCAGCAGTCCGGCGGTCGCCGCGAGACAGAGCGCGGTGAGCGCCCAGTGGCGCAGCAGGGCGTAACCGAGGCCCAGACCCGAGAGGTTGAGCAGGCCGGCGGCGACGGCGCGGACGGGATCGGCAGGCCCCGGTGGCGCCTGGGGCGGGGGCGGCGGCCCGAACGACAGCACTTGCGTGGGCCCGTGCTCCGGCGGGGCGGGCGGTGGTCCCGACGGCATGGGCGGCACCGCGGGCGGCGGCATCTGCGGCGGCGGCCCGAACCGGCCGTCACCCCCGCCGCCCTCGCCGCCCCCGCCTCTCCGGCTCCCGTCGGCCCCGCTCCCGCCGTCGTCCGCTCCGCCGTCCCGTCCCGCGTTCCCGAACGTGTCCCCCGGCCAGCCCATCGCGGTCCCCCAACCGTCAGGTGTCACAGCCCAGCTCAACGATCCGGTCGGACGCCGGGCCTGTCAATCGGGCACGGCCGGACGATCATCCTCAACTGCCTTTACTTTCCGACGACTTGACGCCCTCGAGCCGCCCCCATTAACTCAACTCTTGAATTAAGACGCTCGGGCACACAGCGACGCACCAGACGCACCACCAACACCCGTATCGGGACCATCGGGAGGGAATCTTGCGTCACGTCACATCCCCGCACCGTCAGAGCAGGAGAAGACGGGCGGTTCTGCTGGCCGTCTCCGCGCTCGCCGCGGGACTGCTGCCCCTGACCACCGCCGGACCGGCCGCCTCCGCGGACGATCCGGCCCCCGTGCCGGTCGACCGCTTCGAGGGCGAGGTGCCCTTCGCCAACCAGCCCGCCGAGGGCATCTTCACCTGGGGCGGCGACACGGACGATCCGCCGAAGCTGGAGCTGAAGGAGCGCACGGACGCACCCGAGGGCGCCAAGGTGCTCGAAGGGTCGTACGACATCAGTGGTTACGGCGGGTTCAGCCATGACTTCGCCGCCGGCCAGCCGGCCCACGACTGGTCGGCACACCGCGGCATCCGCTTCTGGTGGTACGGGGACGGCTCCGGCCGCGCGCTCACCTTCGAGATCAAGGACGGCGGCGCGCACGGCGAGGCGTCCGAGCTGTGGAACACGCGGTTCACCGACGACTTCTCCGGATGGAAGCAGATCGAGCTGCCGTTCACGCAGTTCGCGTACCGCACGGACTACCAGCCGGTCGGCGGCATCGACCAGGTCCTCGGCCTCGACAAGATGTGGGGCTACGCGGTCACGCTGCCCACCGGCACGAAATCGCAGTTCGCCATGGACGGCGTGGAGTTGTACGGCAAGGCCGACCCGGCGCTGCGTGCGTCGGTGACGACGGACGCCGCCGTGTACCCGGTGAAGGAGGGCGGCTCGGCGAAGGTGAAGCTGTCCGTGACGACCACGGGCAACGTGCCGGTCGCCGACGACGTCACCGTCGCGTACGCCACGGAGGGCGGCACGGCGACGGCGGGCAAGGACTACGCCCCGGTCAGCGGCAAGGTCACCTTCCCGGCGGGCACGGCGTCCGGCGCGACGAAGACGGTGACGGTCGCCACGACGAAGGACCGGGAGAAGGCGGAGAGCGCCGAGACGATCCCGCTGAAGCTCACCGTGACCGGCGCCAAGGCGCCCGCCGAGACACCCCGGGTGGTCGTCGACGCGCACGGCCTGCCGTACCTCGACGCCAGGCTTCCGGTGAAGAAGCGGGTCGCCGACCTCGTCTCCCGGATGTCCCTCGCGGAGAAGGCCGGTCAGATGACGCAGGCCGAGCGGGGCGGTGTGGGCGCCGGCGGGGACGTGTCCTCGTACGACCTGGGCTCGCTGCTCTCCGGCGGCGGTTCGACACCGACGCCGAACACCGCGGCGGCCTGGGCGAAGATGATCGACGGCTTCCAGCTGCGGGCGCAGGCGACCCGGTTCCAGATCCCGCTGATCTACGGCGTGGACGCGGTGCACGGGCACAACAACCTGACCGGCGCGACGATCATGCCGCACAACATCGGCATCGGCGCGACGCGTGACGCCGCGCTCGCGGAGAAGACGGGCGCGGTGACCGCGTCCGAGGTGCGCGCGAGCGGTGTGCCCTGGGACTTCGCGCCCTGCCTGTGCGTCTCGCGCGACGAGCGGTGGGGCCGCTCCTACGAGTCGTTCGGCGAGGACCCGGCGCTCGTGAAGAAGATGGAGACGATGATCCAGGGCTTCCAGGGCCGCGCCGACGGCAGCGACCTGGACCGTGACGACAAGGTCCTGGCCACCGCCAAGCACTTCGTCGGCGACGGCGGCACCGCCTACGGCTCATCGACGACGGGCTCGTACACCGTCGACCAGGGCGTCACGACCGTGACCCGCAAGGAGTTGGAGGCGGTGCACCTCGCGCCGTTCGGTGACGCGGTCGAGCGGGGCGTCGGCACGGTGATGCCGTCGTACTCGTCGCTCGACGTCATCGGTGACGGCGAGGGCCCGGTCAAGATGCACGCCGACGCCAAGATGATCAACGGCGAGCTGAAGGACAAGCTGGGCTTCGAGGGCTTCGTCATCAGCGACTACAACGGCATCGACCAGATCCCGGGCGACTACAAGAGCGATGTGCGGACGTCGGTCGACGCGGGTGTCGACATGGTGATGGCGCCGTACTCCTACAAGGAGTTCCGTGACGACCTGGTCGGCGAGGTCGAGGCCGGCAACGTCTCGCGGAAGCGGATCGACGACGCCGTGTCGCGCATCCTGACCCAGAAGTTCAGGCTGGGCCTGTTCGAGCACCCGTACGCGGACACCGCGAACGCCGACCGGATCGGCAGCGCCGCACACCGCGCCGTCGCCCGGCAGGCGGCGGCCGAGTCGCAGGTGCTCCTGAAGAACGACGGGAACGTGCTGCCGCTGAAGAAGTCGCAGAAGGTGTACGTCGCCGGGTCCAACGCCGACGACATCGGCAACCAGAGCGGCGGCTGGACCATCACCTGGCAGGGCTCGTCCGGGAACATCACCGACGGGACGACCGTCCTCCAGGCGATGAAGAAGGCCGCTCCCGGCGCCACGGTCGCGTACTCGAAGGACGCCTCGGCGCCGACGGACGGCTACGACGTGGGTGTGGTCGTGGTCGGCGAGACCCCGTACGCGGAGGGCATCGGCGACGTCGGCAACGGCAACGACCTGGAGCTGACCGCGGCCGACAAGGCCGCCGTGGACAAGGTGTGCGGCGCGATGAAGTGCGTGGTGCTCATGGTCTCGGGACGGCCGCAGCTCATCGGCGACCGGCTCGGCGAGATCGACGGGCTCGTGGCGTCCTGGCTGCCCGGCACGGAGGGCGACGGTGTCGCCGACGTGCTCTACGGCAGGAAGCCCTTCACCGGCCAACTCCCGGTCACCTGGCCGAAGTCGGAGTCCCAGCTGCCGATCAACGTGGGCGACGCCTCGTACGACCCGCAGTTCCCCTACGGGTACGGGCTGACGACGCTGACGAAGGCGTCGGCCGGAGGCGAAGGCACGCTCAGGGCGCTCGCGCGCTCGGCGCGGCACGCGCACGACGCGAAGGCCGGACAGGCGCTCGTGAAGGCGGCACGGCTGATCGTCCAGGAGAAGGCGGGCGGCTCGGTGCGTCAGGCGTGGGCCAAGCCGTTCGCGGAGGCCGACCATCTGTCGCTCAGCGGCGACTACGCCGGGGCGCTGGCCGAGCTGATCACCGCCTACAAGGCAGCATAGGCAGGTCGTCTGACAGTAAACGTGCAGCTCAAGCAGCTATACACTGGGTGTACAACCCATGTGTATAGTGCGCGCCATGTCTGCTGCACATGAGAAGATGATGAAAATACGAAAGGGGTTCCGGACGGCGGCGGCCCTCGCCGCCGCCGGAGCCCTTTCCGTCGCCCTGAGCGGCTGTACGAAGTACGACACGTCCAGACCGAGCGCCGCCCGCACGGCCGCCGCCAGACCCGCGGCGGCATTCGGCACGGTCGACTGCCGCCGCTCCAAGTGCGTCGCGCTCACCTTCGACGCGGGCCCGAGCGAGAACAGCCCCCGGCTGCTGGACATCCTGAAGGAGAAGAAGGTTCCGGCCACCTTCTTCCTGCTCGGCAAGAACCACATCGCCGAACACCCCGAGCTGGTCGAGCGGATGGCACGCGAGGGGCACGAACTCGCCAGCCACACCTGGGACCACAAGATCCTCACCGACCTCGACGACGACGCGGTCCGGGACGAGTTGCGGCGCACGGACGACGCGGTGGAGAAGCTCACCGGCAAGCGCCCCACGCTGATGCGCCCGCCGCAGGGCCGCACCAACGACCACGTGAGCGAGCTGGCCAAGGAGGAGGGGCTCGCGCAGGTCCTGTGGGACGTGACCACGAAGGACTACACGCTGCCGCCGTCGAGGACGATCACCGAGCGGGCCGTGACGCAGACGCACCGGGACTCGATCATCCTGCTGCACGACATCTACCGGAACACCGTGCCCGCGGTGCCCGCCATCATCGACCGGCTCAAGGCCAAGGGCTACGTCTTCGTGACGGTCCCCCAGCTGCTGGCACCCGGCACGGCCGAGCCGGGCAGGATCTACAAGCCCTGACGCCGCCGACGGCCTAGCATCGCGGCATGACCGCCCGCATCCGGATCGTCCGCGAGACCCCGCTCAGCCCCGACGAGGCCTGGCTGCGGCTGACCGACTGGGAGCGGCACGGCGACGTCGTGCCCCTGACCCGGGTCACCGTGACCACCCCGCCGCCGACGGCCGCCGGCACCGTGTTCACGGCCCGCACCGGCACCGCCCGCGGGCTCGGCTTCGACGACCCGATGGAGGTCGTCGTCTGGCAGCCCCCGCACCGCTGCCGCCTGGAGAAGCGCGGCCGTGTGGTCACCGGCTGGGCGGAGTTCGAGGTCCGGGCGCTGGACGGCGGCGGATCCCGGGTGGAGTGGCGCGAGGAGCTGGCGGTCCGGGGGCTGCCGCGGGCGGCGGATCCGGTGCTCGCGACGGCGGGGCGGTGGATGTTCGGGCGGGCGGTGGACGGGCTGCTGCGGGTGACGGGCTGACGAGGCGCGCCGCCTCTCACAGCAGCGGCGGCCTGGCGTTCCGTACGAGTTCCAGGGCCTGCTGCGGGAACCAGTCCCCCGCGTCCGGGTCGACGGTGCCGCGCTCGGGGTCCTCGGGGCCGCTCGTGCCCCGCAGGCACAGCCCGTCCGACTCGCCCGGCGTCTTGATCCACAGGCGTGCGTCCTGAAGGGGGTCGCCGGTCCGCAGGGTCGGCCGGGCGCCCAGACCGCGGCCCGGCGGGTTGCACCACTCCTGCGCGTCGCTGTACTTGCCCGCCGGCGCGGTCCACGGGCCCTGTCCGTTGCGGCTGGAGTCGGTCACGAAGTGCGCCATCCGGGAGGCCGGCACACGGACGTGGGCGTCGAGCCAGGCCTGCGCGTCGGCCCGCGGCCAGTACTGGTCCGGGCACACGGCGGCGTCCCCGCCCCCTTCGACGTAGGCGACGCAGGACGAGATCAGCTTCCCGTACCAGGAACCGGCGTCGTCGGAGTAGTAGTTCGAGACGTTGGTGAAGAAGCCGGAGGCGCGGGTGACGCCGCCCTCGACGAGCCTCGGCACGATCGAGCCGACGGAGTGCCAGCCCGGGTGCCCGGTGTCGAGGTAGACGCGGGTCCCGCGCAGCGGCTCCAGCGTGTCGACGGCGTAGTTCACCTCGGCGTACCGCGCGGCGGTCCTGGTGCCCTCGGCGTCGTCCTGGCCGCAGTCGGCGGGCAGCAGCGCGAGCGAGTCGGGTTCGAGGACCACCATGGCGTCCCGGGACCCGATGCCGCGCGCGACGGCGTCGATCCAGGCCCGGTACTCGGCGCTGTTCGCGGCGCCGCCCGCCGAGTAGTTGGCGCAGTCCCGGCCGGGGACGTTGTACAGCGCGAGGACCGGGACGGAGGCGGCGCGGGCGGCGTCCTTCGTCACGTCCCGGACGAGCCGCTCCGCGTCGTCCGGGTTCTGGCCGTCGAACCAGACCGCCTGCGGCGTGGCGACCATGGCCGCGATACCCGCGGCGTCCTTGTACTGCCCGGCCCTGGCCAGGCCGAGCGCCTGGCGCACGGCATCGGGGTTGGGGGCGGGGGTGTAGAGGCGGGCGTCGTGCCGCGCCGGGTCGGCGACGGCGGCGGGGCCGCCGGCCAGCAGCCCGGACAGCACGACGGACAGGGCGGCCACGACCGTCGCGCCGCGGCGGAGGGTGCCTCTGACGGGTTCTCGCACGGGTTCACTCCTGTGGTCCTCGGCGATCACGGAAGAGCGTTCGGGAAACGTGCGGGAGCGCTCCCACGCCAGGGTCGTGGGAGCGCCGCGTGGCGTCAAGTACGGTGCACGAGACTCCTGTTGCCGCGGACCGGGCGCGGGGAGATGCCGGCGATCCACGAGAGGGCGCCGGGGGCACTCCCCGCCGCAGCACCCGCCGCGTCCCGCCGGCGCGCGATCCCCCTCAGGCCACCGACCCGATCCGCGCCGTCGCCCCCGCCTCGTGATGGATCGGCGTGTGCGCCCCGGTCAGGGAGACCCCGGTGCCGCCGCGGCGGGCGGCCACGATCTCCGAGGCGATGGACACCGCGACCTCCTCCGGGGTGCGGGCGCCGAGGTCGAGGCCGATGGGTGAGCGCAGGCGGGCCAGTTCCAGTTCGCTGACGCCGACGTCGCGCAGGCGTTCGTTGCGGGCCAGGTGGGTGCGGCGGGAGCCCATCGCGCCGACGTACGCGACGGGGAGCCGCAGCGCGAGCTGCAGGAGCGGGACGTCGAACTTGGCGTCGTGGGTGAGGACGCACAGCACGGTGCGGCCGTCGACGTCGGTGCGCGCCAGGTACTTGTGCGGCCACTCGACGACGATCTCGTCGGCGTCCGGGAACCGCGCGGCCGTCGCGAAGACGGGCCGGGCGTCGCACACGGTGACGCGGTAGCCGAGGAACTTGCCCATCCGGACCAGCGCCGACGCGAAGTCGATCGCACCGAACACGATCATGCGGGGCGCGGGGACGGACGACTCGATCAGCAGGGTGAGCGGTGCTCCGCAGCGCGAGCCCTGCTCACCGATCTCCAGGGTGGCGGTGCGGCCGGCGTCGAGGTGCGCCGCCGCCTCCGCCGCCACGGTGCGGTCCAGCTCGGGGTGGGCCCCGAACCCGCCCTCGTACGAGCCGTCGGGCCGGACGAGCAGTGCCCGGCCCCTCAACTCGGCGGGGCCCGACACGATCCGGGCGAGCGCCGCCGCCTCCCCCCGTGCGGCGGCGGCGAGCGCGGACCCGAGCACCCCGCGGACGGCCTCGTCCGAGGCGCGTACCGGGGTGACGAGGATGTCGATGACGCCGCCGCAGGTGAGTCCCACGGCGAACGCGTCGTCGTCGCTGTAGCCGAACCGCTCAAGGACCGGTTCGCCGTCCTCAAGGGCCTGTCGGCACAGTTCGTAGACCGCGCCCTCCACGCAGCCGCCGGAGACCGAGCCGATCGCGGTGCCCTCGCTGTCGACGGCGAGCGCCGCTCCCGGTTGCCGGGGCGCGCTGCCGCCGACGGCCACCACGGTGGCCACGGCGAAGTCGCGTCCCTGCTCGACCCACCGGTCGAGCTCTTCGGCGATGTCCAGCATGTCTCGGTCTCCTCACGGATACGCAGTGGATGGCGGGCGGGGCCTACTTGACGCCCAGCCAGCTCTCGATGGGGTGCAGGCCGAAGTAGACGAGGAAGACGAGGGTCAGCACCCACATGAAGGCGCCGATCTCGCGGAACTTCCCCTGCGCGGCCTTGATCGCGGTGTACGAGATGACGCCCGCGCCGACGCCGGCCGTGATCGAGTAGGTGAACGGCATCAGGGCGACGGTGAGGAACACCGGCACCGCCACGGACCGGTCGGACCAGTCCACGTGCCGGGCGTTCTGCATCATCATGGCGCCGATGACGACGAGCGCGGCGGCGGCCACCTGGCCGGGCACGATCCGAGCGAGCGGCGTGAAGAACAGGCCGAGGGCGAAGAACAGGCCGGTGACGACCGAGGACAGGCCCGTGCGGGCGCCCTCGCCGACGCCGGTCGCCGACTCGATGAAGACGGTCTGCCCGGAGGCGCCGGCCACACCGCCGATCGCGCCGCCCGCGCCGTCGATGAACAGCGCCTTGGACAGGCCCGGCATGCGGCCCTTGTCGTCGGCGAGCTTGGCCTCGGTGCCGACGCCGATGATGGTGGCCATGGCGTCGAAGAAGCCGGCGAGCACCAGGGTGAAGACGATCATGCCGACGGTCATGCCGCCGATGGAGTCCCAGCCGCCGAACTCGACGTGGCCGAAGAGTCCGAAGTCGGGCATGGAGACGGCGCTGCCGGACAGCTCGGGCGGGCTGCCGCCCCAGACCTTGGGGTTGAGGTCGAAGACCGCGTTGACGATGACGGCGAGGATCGTGCCGACGACGATGCCGATCAGGATCGCGCCGGGGATGTTGCGCGCCTGGAGCATGAAGATGAGCAGCAGGGTGACGCTGAAGAGGAGCACGGGCCAGCCGGAGAGCTGACCGCCGGTGCCCAGGGTGACCGGGTTGCCCTTGCCGACGAATCCGGCGTTGACCAGCCCGATCAGGGCGATGAACATGCCGATGCCGATGGTGATGCCGTGCTTCAGGGCCAGCGGTATCGCGTTCATGATGATCTCGCGCAGGCCGGTGACGACCAGCAGCACGATCACGACGCCGTACAGCACGCACATGCCCATGGCCTGCGGCCACGTCATGTTGGGCGCCACCTGGGTGGCGAGGACGCCGGAGACGGACAGGCCCGCGGCGAGCGCGAGCGGGACCTTGCCGACGAAGCCCATCAGGAGGGTGCAGACGGCCGCGGCGAGCGCGGTGGCGGTGATCAGCCCGGCGTGGCTGAGCTTGTTGCCGTCCACGTCGGGGCCGCCGAGCAGCAGCGGGTTCAGCAGCAGGATGTAGCACATCGCCATGAAGGTGGTGATGCCGCCGCGCACTTCGCGCGCGTAGGTCGACCCTCGCTCGGAGATGTGGAAGTAACGGTCGAGCCAAGACCGGCCGGAGGGCTGGCGCGTTCCCGCGCCCGCGTCCTCCGCGGTGGTCTTCGGCTCCACGGACTGCTGGGTCATGGTGCCTCGTTTCCCAAGGTTCAAAGGGGCACCCGCGAACATCACGACGGAGCGCGGGTTTTGGGATGGCTGCACGACCCGGGGGACGGCCCGAGGCGCAAGGTGGGGGGGGGACGGGGTGCCGGGCCTGACCGGCACCCCGTGACCGACGGGACTAGGCGGAGGCCGTGCCCGTCAGGTGCTCGGGCCGGACCGGAGTCCGGTCGAGTTGCAGGCCCGTCGCGTTCCGGATCGCCGCGAGGACGGCCGGGGTGGACGACAGGGTCGGTGCCTCGCCGATGCCGCGCAGCCCGTACGGGGCGTGGTCGTCGGCGAGTTCGAGCACGTCGACCGGGATGGTCGGCGTGTCGAGGATCGTGGGGAGCAGGTAGTCGGTGAAGGAGGGGTTGCGCACCTTCGCCGTCTTGGGGTCGACGACGATCTCCTCCATCACGGCGATGCCCATGCCCTGGAGGGTGCCGCCCTGGATCTGTCCGACGACGGACAGCGGGTTGAGCGCCTTGCCGACGTCCTGGGCGCAGGCCAGTTCGATGACCTTGACCAGGCCGAGCTCGGTGTCGACCTCGACGACGGCGCGGTGCGCGGCGAAGGAGTACTGCACGTGGCCGTTGCCCTGGCCGGTGCGCAGGTCGAAGGCCTCGGTGGGCCGGTGGCGCCACTCCTCCTCCAGCTCGACGGTCTCGCCCTCCAGGACGTCGACCAGGTCCGCGAGGACCTCGCCGCCGTCGGTGACGACCTTGCCGCCCTCCAGGAGGAGTTCGGCGGTGGCCCACGCCGGGTGGTAGGTGCCCATCTTGCGGCGGCCGATCTCCAGGACCTTCTCGCGCACCAGCTCGCAGGCGTTCTTGACGGCGCCGCCGGTGACGTACGTCTGCCGGGAGGCGGACGTCGAGCCGGCCGAGCCCACCTGGGTGTCGGCGGGGTGGATGGTCACCTGCGCGACGCCGAGTTCGGTGCGGGCGATCTGCGCGTGGACGGTGATGCCGCCCTGGCCGACCTCCGCCATCGCGGTGTGCACGGTGGCGACGGCCTCGCCGTTGATGACCTCCATGCGCACCTTGGCGGTGGAGTAGTCGTCGAAGCCCTCGGAGAAGCCGACGTTCTTGATGCCGACCGCGTAGCCGATGCCGCGCACCACGCCCTCACCGTGGGTGGTGTTGGACAGGCCGCCGGGCAGCTGGCGCACGTCGGAGCCCTCGCTGGACTCCCACTGGCGCTCCATCGGCAGCGGCATCGCCTTGATGCGGCGCAGCAGTTCGGCGACCGGCGCCGGGGAGTCGACCGGCTGCCCGGTCGGCATGATGGTGCCCTGCTCCATGGCGTTGAGCTGCCGGAACTCGACCCGGTCCATGCCGATGACGTCGGCGAGCTTGTCCATCTGCGCCTCGTACGCGAAGCACGCCTGGACCGCGCCGAAGCCGCGCATGGCGCCGCAGGGCGGGTTGTTGGAGTAGAGCGCGATCGCCTCGATGTCGACGTCGTCGATGACGTACGGGCCGACGCTCAGCGAGGACGCGTTGCCGACGACCGCCGGGGAGGCCGAGGCGTAGGCGCCGCCGTCGAGCACGATCCGGCACTTCATGTGCGTGATCTTGCCGTCCTTGGTCACTCCGTGCTCGTAGTGGAGCTTGGCGGGGTGGCGGTGGACGTGCCCGAAGAAGGACTCGAACCGGTTGTAGACGATCTTGACGGGCTTGTTCGTGCGCAGGGCGAGCAGGCAGGCGTGGATCTGCATCGACAGGTCCTCGCGGCCGCCGAACGCGCCGCCGACGCCGGCCAGCGTCATGCGCACCTTGTCCTCGGGCAGACCGAGCACGGGCGCGATCTGCTGGAGGTCGGAGTGCAGCCACTGGGTGGCCACGTACAGGTCGACGCCGCCGTCCTCGGACGGCACCGCGAGACCCGACTCGGGGCCGAGGAACGCCTGGTCCTGCATGCCGAAGTAGTAGTCGCCCGTGACGATGTGGTCGGCGCGGAGCGCGGCCTTGACGGCGTCGCCGCGGACGATCGGCTGGCGGTGCACGATGTTCTGGTGCGGGACGTGACCGGCGTGGTGGTCGTCGCGGCCCTCGTGGACCAGGATCGCGTCGGGAGCCGTCGCGGACGCCTCGTCGGTGATGACGGGCAGCTCGCGGTACTCGACCTTGATCTTGGCGGCGGCGCGGCGCGCGGTCTCCGGGTGGTCGGCCGCGACCAGCGCGACCGGCTCGCCGTGGTGGCGGACCTTGCCGTGCGCGAGGACCGGGGTGTCCTTGAACTCCAGGCCGTACTTCTTCACGTCGGTCGGCAGGTCGTCGTAGGTGAGGACCGCGTAGACGCCGGGGGTGGCGAGGGCCTCGCCGGTGTCGATCGAGACGATCTCGGCGTGCGCGACCGTGGAGCGCAGGATCTGGCCCCACAGCATGTCCTCGTGCCACATGTCGGACGAGTACGCGAACTCGCCGGTGACCTTGAGGGTGCCGTCCGGGCGGAGCGTGGACTCGCCGATGCCGCCCTTGGTCGGGGCGCCCTGCGTGACGTTGAAGGGGATGCCGGTGGTGCGTGTGTCAGCCATGTCCTCAGACCTCCTCGGACTGGCGCGCGGCGGCGAGCCGTACCGCGTCCATGATCTTCTCGTAGCCGGTGCAGCGGCACAGGTTGCCCGAGAGCGCCTCGCGGATGTCCGCGTCCGACGGGTTCGGGGTGCGCTCCAGCATCTCGTCGGCGGCGACCAGCAGACCCGGGGTGCAGAAGCCGCACTGGACGGCGCCCGCGTCGATGAACGCCTGCTGGATCGGGGCGAGTTCGGCGCCCTCGCCGGTCTGCGAGTCGGTGCCCTTGGCGGACCAGCCCTGGGCCTCCTGGAGCGACGTGCCGCAGGCACCGCCCTCGTGGGAGCCGCAGGCGCGCTGGTTGGCGTAGTCGGCGAGCCCCTCGACGGTGACGACCTCGCGGCCCTCGACCTGTCCGGCGGCGACCAGACAGGAACAGACCGGCACGCCGTCGAGGCGGACGGTGCAGGAACCGCACTCGCCCTGCTCGCAGGCGTTCTTGGAGCCGGGAAGGCCCATCCGCTCGCGCAGCACGTACAGCAGGGACTCGCCCTCCCACACGTCGTCGGCTTCCTGCCGGCGGCCGTTGACCGTGAAATTGACGCGCATTACGCCGCGCCCCCCATCGTGTTCGTGGTGCGGAAGGACTCCCAGGCCCAGGTCAGCGTGCGCCGGGCCATGACGCCGACGGCGTGCCGGCGGTACGAGGCGGTGCCGCGTACGTCGTCGATCGGGTTGCAGGCCGCGGCGCACAGGGCCGCGAACTGCTTGGCGACCGACGGGGTGATGATCTTGCCGTTGTCCCAGAACCCGCCCTCGTCGAGCGCGGCGTTCAGGAACTGCTCGGCCTCCTTGGCACGGATCGGGGTGGGGGCGGCGGAGCCGATGCCGGTGCGCACGGTCCGCGTCTCGGGGTGCACGGCGAGCCCGAAGGCGCACACGGCGATGACCATGGCGTTGCGGGTGCCGACCTTGGAGTACTGCTGCGGGCCCTGCGCCTTGGGCAGGTGCACGGCGCGGATCAGCTCGTCGGGCGCCAGGGCGTTGCGCTTCACGCCCGTGTAGAACTCGTCGATCGGGATCATGCGGGTGCCGCGGACCGACTCGGCCTCGACCTCGCAGCCGCCCGCGAGCAGCGCGGGGTGGGCGTCACCGGCCGGGGAGGCGGTGCCGAGGTTGCCGCCGACGCCGCCGCGGTTGCGGATCTGCGGCGAGGCGACGGTGTGTGACGCGAGCGCCAGACCGGGCAGCTCGCCGCGCAGCTCTTCCATGATCTTGGTGTACGGGACGGAGGCGCCGAGCCGGACCGTGCCGTCGGCTCCCTCTCCCACCTCCCACTGGCTCAGCTCGCTGATGCGGTTGAGGTCGAGCAGGTACTCGGGCCGCCGGTGGTCGAAGTTGATCTCGACCATCACATCGGTGCCACCCGCAATCGGCACAGCCGTGGGGTGCTCGGCCTTGGCGGCGAGCGCCTCCTCCCAGCTGGCGGGGCGAAGGAAGTCCATGAGCGGCTCTCTTCTTCGTAATCGTTCGGCGTCGTGCGTGGATCGTTCGAATCGTTCGCGTCGTACAGATGTTCTATGAGCGTCTGGCGAAGCGATCGAGCCACGGATGTGCGGATCACAGAGGCTCGTTCATGTGCTGTTCACGCGGAGTGGGCCCAGTACACAGGGGTGTACCGCATGGGGGTCAGTCACGGAAACCATGAAGGAGTTGGCTGACCAAGACGGGTGTCTTGTAGATTCGTATGAACGGAGGGCATCAGTAACCTCTCCGTTTCTCGTGGGAAACGGACGACGCACTCCCCCACGCACACTTCGAGACAGATCGGCGGCGACGAAGACATGCGGCTGCGCGCATTGCTGGACACGGACGCGCTGGGCCTCAGGCTCCTCGGCGGCGAGGAAGAGCTCGACCGTACCGTCCGGGGCGTGATGACCACGGACCTGCGGGACCCGAGCCGCTATCTGTCCGGCGGCGAGCTGGTCCTCACGGGCCTCGCCTGGCGCCGGGACGCGGCGGACTCGGAACCCTTCGTACGGATACTCAACGCGGCCGGGGTCACGGCTCTCGCGGCCGGCGAGGCCGAGCTGGGCGCCGTCCCCGACGACCTCGTCCAGGCCTGCGCCCAGCATCGCCTGCCGCTCTTCGCGGTGAACGAGTCGGTGGCGTTCGCGACCATCACGGAGCACGTGGTGCGCCAGGTCTCCGGCGAGCGCGCGGGGGACCTCGCGGCGGTCGTGGACCGGCACCGGCGGCTGATGACGTCCGGGCCCACGGGCGGCGGCCCCGACGTCGTCCTCGATCTGCTCGGCAGCGACCTCGACCTGAGCGCGTGGGTGCTCTCCCCGGCGGGCCGGGCGATCGCGGGCTCCGGAGCCAGCGGGCCCGAGCTGTCCCCGGAGGTCTGCGCCCGGCTGGCCGCCGAGCACCTGTCGGCGACCCGCACGGGCCGCAGGGCCCCGCACCGGGTCACCGTCGGCGGCAGCACGTACTCGCTGTTCCCGATCCGCTCCGGCGCCCGCGGCGCGGCCCTCGCGGGCTCCCGCGACGTGCGCGAGACGGTCCTGTCGGACTGGCTGCTCGCGGTCGAGGCGGACGCCGGCGACTGGCCCGAGGAGCGGCTCGACCTGCTCCAGGGCGTCACCCAGCTGATCTCCGTCGAGCGCGACCGGCGCGACGCGGCCCGTACGGTGCGCCGCCGGCTCGCCCAGGAGGTCCTCGAACTGGTCCAGTCGGGCGCCGCCCCGGCCGAGATCGCCGCCCGGCTGCGGGTCGCGGCCCCGGTGCTGCTGCCCGGCCTGGGCGCGGCCCCGCACTGGCAGGTCGTGGTGGCGAAGGTCGAGTGGGAGGGCGGTGACATCGAGGGCGGCCCGGTCGCCCAGTCGCTGCTCGAGGAGATCCTCGTCGATCCGCTGTCCTTCGGCCCGGAGCCGTCCGACCGGATCGCCGTGGCGCACACCGGCGACGAGGCGATCGCGCTCGTCCCGCTGCCCGCGGTGCCCACGGAGGAGAACGGGGCGGAGCAGGACCTGATCGCCGACGCGCTGCTCGCCTCCGTACGGGATCCGCTGTCGGCGGGGCTCGCCGACGACGGGCGGCTGACCATCGGCGTGAGCGCGGCCGTGCACTCGGCGGAGGGGCTGCGCGGCGCCCTGGAGGAGGCCCGGCACGCCCGCCGGGTCGCGGGGGCCCGCACCGGCCTGGTCTGCGCGGCCGGGCACCAGGAGCTGGCCTCGCACGTGCTGCTGCTGCCGTTCGTCCCGGACGACGTGCGCCGCGCCTTCACCGCCCGTCTCCTGGATCCGCTGCGCGACTACGACCGCAAGCACCGCGCGGAGCTGATCCCGACCCTGGAGGCGTTCCTCGACTGCGACGGCTCGTGGACCCGCTGCGCCTCGCGGCTGCACCTCCACGTCAACACGCTGCGGTACCGCGTCGGCCGGATCGAACAGCTGACGAACCGTGATCTCTCGCGCCTGGAGGACAAGTTGGACTTCTTCCTGGCCCTGCGGATGAGCTGACGCGCAACCGCACGCGTTTGTGAATTCTTTCACCCATCCCCTTGGCCGGGTGCCGTGATCCGTGCTGAGATGCCCCTCATCAACTCGGCTCGATGGCGTGCTCGGGGAGGGCAACGTGGCGCATCCCGCCATGTCTGGTACCGGAACGAACGCAGGGGACGATCCACTCCAGACCGCGGTGTGGCGGCTGCGCTCGCGCGGCTGCTGGGCCGACGCGGCGGCGCTTCTCGACCGGCTCGCGGTCGGCGATCCGGCCGCCGCGCTCCAGCGGGCGGCGCTGCTCGGGGAGCGCTGCCTGTACACGGAGCAGGGCTGGGCCGAGGCCGAGGACGCGCTGCGGGCCGCCGAGGCGCTGGCCCACACCGACGAGGAGCGGGGGGCCGCGGCCTGTGAGCGGGGGCAGCTCGCCTATGCCGCCACGTTGCTGAAGGTGCGGGACCGGGTCGACGAGGCGCGCTCCGCGTTCGGGCGGGCGGCGGCGCTGATCGCTCCCGGTGCCGCCGGGCGGGCCCTGCTCGATTTCCGGCGGGGGCTGATGGCGGAGAACCTCTCCGACGCGCCGCAGGCGGCCCGCGCCGCGTACCGCCGCGCCCATGCCGGGGCCACCGCTCACGGCGACCCCCTCCTGCTCTCCTTCACCTGGCGGCATCTGGCCGGGCTCGCGCTGCGGGAGGGGGAGCTGGCGGAGGCCCGCCGGGGGTTCTCCGAGTCGCTGCGGCTGCGCGAGGAGCTGGGCTATCTCGTGGGGACCGCTCCCGCGCTGGTCTCCCTCGCCGAGGCCGAGCCCGAGCCCGAGACCAAGGCCCGCCTCACCGCCGAGGCCACCCGCCTCTTCCGCCTCCTGGGGGGCGTGCCGACGTGGTTGGCCGGGGTATTGCCCGCGGCGGCCTGACCGTGTCGACGCGGGGCGCTGTCCGCCCCGGCCGGGGCACGCTCCGAGCGGGGGCTGCTGTCAGCCCCGCCAGGGGCGCGGGACTGTACACATCAGCGGCTCCACCGCGGGGCACGACCAGCCCCGTCAGGGGCGCGGGGAACTGCGCGAGAAGCCCCACCGGGGCCGCACCCGCGAACGGCGCTGCACCGACCGCCCCCTGAGGCGCTCACCCCGCACCGGGGTGCCGCCTTGCCCACCCTGCCGCCCCAGGCGGCAGACTGCCCAAGGCGAGGGGGCTAGCCCAAGGCGGGGCGCTAGCCCAGGGCAGGACGCCAGACCGAGGCGGGGCGCCAGCCCAGGGCCAGGGCGCCAGGGCTACACGGTGTAGTGGGCGTCCAGGACGTGGTGGAGGGAAGGGACGTCCTGGGACTCCAGGGCGTCGAGGAGCGCCACATGGTGCCCGGCATCGACCGCGAGGTCACACGCGGACCACACGATGCGCCCCCGCAGATCATCAGCGACCCGCACCAGCTCCTCGTTCCCCCCGAGCCCCAGCACGGCCCGGTGAAACGCCCGGTCCACCTCGGCATAGCGCGCGACATCCCCACGGGCGGCCGCGGCCACGGTCTCCTCGGCGGCGGGCCGCAGCGAGGCCCAGCGCCCGACCGGCACCGCGCGGGCGAGCCGCAGCACCACCGGCACCTCGATGAGCGCCCGCACCTCGGCCAGCTCGGCCAGCTCCCGGGCCGTCCGCTCGGCCACCCGGAACCCCCGGTTCGGCACGACCTCGACGGCGCCCTCGCGGGCCAGCAGCTGCATGGCCTCGCGCACGGGCGTGGCCGACACCCCGAACCGCTCGCCGAGTACCGGCGCCGAGTACACCTCCCCGGGCACCAGCTCGCCGGAGAGCAGCGCGGCCCGCAGGGCGTCGAGGACCTGCCCGCGCACCGACGTCCGCGTGACGGCGACCCGCGGCGCGGGCGGCTCGCTGTGCGTGTGCTCACCACGGTGCGCGGCCACGGAGGAGTCGGCGCCGCGCTGCTCCGGCACCCCGAAAGGCGCCACGCGCGATCTGGCCTGCTCCACCCCGGTCATCCCCATCGCCGCCGTTCCTAGCCGTTCGTCGCTCTTTGTCCCCATCCCAACGCAGAACCATAGGGGCCCCGGCCCGCAGTTCAAACCCCGAAAACGTCGGGTAAGGTAAGGCTTACCTGCAAACGATCGCGATTCGGTGGTCCCTGCATGACTCTCCTCACCCCGGCGCACGCCGCGACGGACAGCGCGGCGTCGGCCGCGTACGCCCGCCTCACCGAGGTGTTCCCGAGCCTGCGCATCATCGAGCTGAGCCCGGACGAGCCGCTGCCGCACGGCGCGGGCTGGGTCCGCGCCGAGGACCTGGCGCAGCAGGGCCCCGCCCTCGACGCCTTCCTGGCCTGGGACCACGCACAGGTCCTGAAGGACTACGGGCAGCAGGCCCGCCCCGACGTCATCGCCAGCTTCGGCCTGCACCGCTACGCCTGGCCCGCCTGCCTGCTGATCACGGCCCCGTGGTTCCTGCACCGCAGGGTGCCGCGCTTCCCGGCCGCCCACGTCTCCTTCCAGCGGGCGCTCGGCCGGATGGCCGTACGCGTCACCGACTTCGCCTGTCTGCCCGACGACCCGGCGGCGAGCCTGCCCGGCGCCCACGTGGTCCCCGACGAGGAGGCCCTGCGCGCGGAGGTCCGCGCGGCCGTCGCCGACCATCTGCAGCCCGTCCTGAGCGGCTTCGGGCCCCGGATGCGGCGCGGCCCGCGCGCCCTGTGGGGGATGGCGACGGACGAGATCGTCGAGAGCCTCTGGTACGTCGGTCATCTGCTCGGCGAGGAGCGGCGCGCGATGACCGAGCTGGAGGAGCTGCTGCCGGGCACCACGAAGCCGTACGTCGGCCGGGCCGCCTTCCGGGAGCTGACCGGCCCCGCGGGCGAGGCGCTGCCCACCCGCGACCGCGCCAGCTGCTGCCTCTTCTACACGCTGCGCCCCGAGGACACCTGCGTGACCTGCCCGCGCACCTGCGACGCGGACCGCATCGCACGCCTCACGGCTACCACAGCAGCCTGAACCACTCGTACGAGTGACATAAATCGAACCCAACTGCCTTTTCTGGGGCGGTAGTTCGAGCGTACGACCGCTTTACGCGCCCCCTTGCACTCCAATGGCGTTCTCTTGTCCCGAAACCCCCTGCGGGCTCGGACGGCTGGGCCACTATGGCGCCCGAAAGCCCTACCGCAATGCAAGGGACCCCAGATGAGACTGACCGACATATCGCTGGACTGGCTGCTTCCGGCCGCCGTGCTGCTTCTGGGCGGACTGGCGGCGGTTGCGGTCCTCGCGCGCGGCCGGCGCTCGGGGGACGGCAAGAAGGGCGGGTCGTCGATGGACGAGTCGTGGGAACGCAGCGAGGAGCGCCGCAGGCGCAAGGAGGCCGTCTACGGCACCGCCTCGTACGTGCTGCTGTTCTGCTGCGCCGCCGTCGCCGCCGCTCTCTCCTTCCACGGCCTGGTCGGCTTCGGCCGGCAGAACCTGAGCCTGTCCGGGGGCTGGGAGTACCTGGTCCCCTTCGGCCTCGACGGCGCCGCGATGTTCTGCTCGGTGCTCGCGGTGCGCGAGGCCAGCCACGGCGACGCCGCACTCGGCTCGCGGATACTCGTGTGGACCTTCGCCGGTGCCGCCGCCTGGTTCAACTGGGTGCACGCGCCGCGCGGCCTCGACCACGCGGGCGCCCCGCACTTCTTCGCGGGGATGTCGCTGTCGGCGGCCGTCCTCTTCGACCGTGCCCTGAAGCAGACGCGCCGCGCGGCGCTGCGCGAACAGGGCCTGGTGCCGCGGCCGTTGCCGCAGATCCGGATCGTCCGCTGGCTGCGCGCCCCCCGGGAGACGTACAGCGCCTGGTCGCTGATGCTCCTGGAGAACGTACGGACGCTGGACGAGGCCGTGGACGAGGTGCGCGAGGACAAGCGGCAGAAGGTGCAGAACCGGATGCGGCAGCGGGAGCACCAGAAGCTGGAGCGGGCGCAGCTGCGGGCCCTCAGCCGAGGGCACCGCGGCCTGCCCGGGCGCGGCGGCCGTCAGGTGGAGGTGCCGGCCGTGGCCGCGTCGGCAGGCTCCGCCCCGAGTGGCGCGGAGCCTGCCATATCCGCGGGAACCCAGCCCGCACAGGACCAGCTTCCGCTGCGCACCCGCCCCTCGCTCCAGGCCGTCAGGGGCGGCCCTGAGCAGACGCCCGTGACCGTCGACCTGACGGCCGAGGACGACACTCAGGCGCTGCCCCGGCTCGACACCCTGGAGCGCAAGCTCAAGGATCTGGAGCAGCAGTTCGGCTGACGCAGCATCACATCCGGTGGGCGGGCGGTGTCACAGGACGCCGCCCGCACCCGTGTGCAGTTCGAACCACACCACCTTTCCGGTCCTTCCGGCGCCGAGCGCCGCGACGCCCCAGGCGTCCGCGAGCGACTGGACCAGGAGCAGACCCCGGCCGTGTGTGCTGTGCGTACCGTCGTCGGCGTTCGGTACCCGCAGCTTCGGCCGGCGTGCCGCCCTGTCCCTCACCTCGACCCGCAGGCCCCGGGGGCCCACGGTCACGATGAGTTCCGCGTCCCGGTCCGTGTGCACCAGCGCGTTGGTGACCAGTTCGCTGGTGAGCAGCTCGGCTATCTCTGTTCTTCCCGGCCTGCCCCAGTGCAGGAGCAGCTCGCGCAGTGCGCGCCTGGTCTCCGGAACCGCTCGCAGGTCCGCGCGGCCCAGCTTTCGCTTGAGCTGCCGCGGCACCCCGTCAGCGGTTGCGGCGACCCCGTTCTTGGTGTCGTGCACCTGCCGTTTCATGACCCCCGCCCACACGCCGATCAATACCTCTCTCGTTCTGGACTCGTACTCCTCGGCCTGTCTGTCGAACGCGTACACGGGCATGCATTCCCCACTGCTCTGTCCGCACTCCTGTTGATTCGTCCATCACCGACGGGGTGTCCTCCGGCGGCGCGGGGAAGGGAGGCGGAGGATCCATCCGAACCACCCGATCCATCCGATCCGTCCGATCCACCGGATCCACCCGAGGAGGAGCCGCCGTGCACGACGACCGACAACTCGTGGAGGGCCGACTTGAGCGGGCGATGCGTCAGTTCGTCCGGCCCGCGCAGTACGCGCGGCGTACCCCGCTGGCCCTGAGCGCGTGGCACGCGCCGGGCGAGCCCGTGCCCGTCGCCGAGGCGCTGAAGGGCGAGTACGCACTCTTCGAGACCGGCACCGCCTGGGGAAAGCCCTGGTCGACGAGTTGGTTCCGGCTGGAGGGGACGGTGCCCGCGGAGTGGGCCGGGCTGCACGTCGAGGTCGTCGTCGACCCCGGGTTCACCGGCCAGGGACCCGGCTTCCAGGCCGAGGGGCTGCTCTACGACGCCTCGGGCGTCCCCCTCAAGGGCATCCACCCGCGCAACCGGCACCTCACCGTCGCCGAGCGCGCCGCCGGAGGTGAACCGGTACGTCTGCTGCTGGAGACGGCGGCCAATCCGGCGGTCCTCCGGGACTTCACGCCCACCCCGCTCGGTGACGTGCTGACGGCCGGGGACCGGCCCCTCTACCGGTTCCGGGCCGCGGATCTGGCCGTTCTGGACGAGACCGTCTGGCATCTCGTGCTCGATGTCGAGGTGCTCTCCGAGCTGATGCACGAGCTGGACGCGGACCGGGGCCGGCGCCACGACATCCTGCGCGCCCTGGAGCGGATGCTGGACGCGCTCGACCTGCACGACGTGTCCGGCACGGCGGCCGCGGCCCGCGCCGAGCTGGCCGGGGTCCTGGCCCGGCCCGCGCACGCCAGCGCCCACCGGATCTCGGCGGCCGGGCACGCGCACATCGACTCGGCGTGGCTGTGGCCGCTGCGCGAGACGGTCCGCAAGGCGTCCCGGACGTTCGCGAACGTCACGGCGCTGGCCCGGGACTACCCCGAGCTGGTCTTCGCCTGCTCGCAGGCGCAGCAGTACGCGTGGGTGAAGGAGCACCAGCCGCACATCTGGGAGCGCATCAAGAAGGCGGTGGCGGACGGCAACTGGGCGCCGGTCGGCTCGATGTGGGTGGAGTCGGACGCCAACATGCCGGGCGGGGAGGCGCTGGCCCGGCAGCTGGTGCACGGCAAGCGGTTCTTCCGGGACGAGCTGGGCGTGGAGACCGAGGAGGTCTGGCTGCCGGACTCCTTCGGATACACCGCCGCCTTCCCGCAGCTGGCGAAGCTGGCGGGCGCCAAGTGGTTCCTGACGCAGAAGCTGAGCTGGAACCGGACGAACAAGATGCCGCACCACACGTTCTGGTGGGAGGGCATCGACGGCACCCGCGTCTTCACCCACTTTCCACCGGTGGACACGTACAACGCCCAGTTCCACGCAAGTGAACTGGCCCACGCGGAGCGGAACTTCGCGGAGAAGGGCGGCGCCTCGCGCTCCCTGGTGCCGTTCGGCTGGGGCGACGGCGGCGGCGGGCCGACCCGCGAGATGCTGGAGAAGGCGCGCCGGCTGCGGTCGCTGGAGGGCTCACCGACGGTGGAGATCGAGAAGCCGGCGGCGTTCTTCGAGGCCGCGCATCAGGAGTACGGGGAGCGGGCGCCGGTCTGGTCCGGTGAGCTGTATCTGGAGATGCACCGGGCGACGTACACCACGCAGGCGAAGACGAAGCAGGGCAACCGGCGTAGTGAACACGCGCTGCGCGAGGCCGAACTGTGGTGCACGGCCGCCGCGCTGCGCGATCCGTCGTACGCGTATCCGTACGACGCTCTCGACCGGATCTGGAAGACGGTGCTGCTGCACCAGTTCCATGACATCCTGCCGGGCTCGTCGATCGCCTGGGTCCACCGGGAGGCCCGCGAGACCTACGCCGCCGTCCTCGCCGAGCTGGACGATCTCACGGCGGAAGCCGTACGCCGGCTCGGCGGCGGCGAGCCCTCGGCGCTCAACGCCTCGCCCTGCCCGCGCAGTGAAGTCGTCGCGCACGAGGGCCGGTTGGTGCAGGTGCGCGTCGACGGGCTCGGCGCCGCCCCGCTGACCGAGGCCGACGGACACGTCCGGGGCCCCGGCGCGCACGCGGCGGCGACCCGCGGGGCGGACGAGAAGATCGTGCTCGCCAACGAGTACCTGACCGTGGCCGTCGACGCCGACGGCCTGCTCGCCTCCGTGCGGGACCTGGAGCACGGCGGCCGTGAGGTGCTGGCCCCCGGCGCACGCGGGAACCTGCTCCAGCTGCACCCCGACCATCCGACCCAGTACGACGCCTGGGACCTGGACGCCCACTACCGGCGCACCCGCACCGACCTGTCGGCAGCCGAGTCGGTGGAGCTGGTGGAGGAGGGGCCGCTGCGGGTCTCGGTCCGCGTCACCCGTTCCTTCGGCGCGTCGCGGATCACCCAGGAGTACCGGCTCGCGGCCGGCAGCAGGCGCCTGGACATCGTCACGGACGTCGACTGGCAGGAGTCGGAGAAGGTCCTGAAGGCGGCGTTCCCGCTGGACGTGCACGCCGAACGGTCCACGTCAGAGATCCAGTTCGGGCATGTGCACCGCCCCACGCACGCCAACACCGGCTGGGACGCGGCCCGTTACGAGATCTGCGCGCACCGCTGGCTGCGGGTGGCCGAGGAGGCGTACGGGGTCGCGCTGGTCAACGACTCGACGTACGGGCACGACGTGACCCGCACGCGGCACGGAGACGTCCTGGGCACCACGGTGCGGCTGACGCTGCTGCGGGCCCCGCACTCCCCCGACCCCCGGACCGATCTGGGCACGCACCGGTTCACGTACGCGCTGCTCCCGGGCGCCACGACCGGCGACGCGGTGGCGGAGGGGCTCGCGCTGAACCTGCCGCTGCGGATCGCCGAGGCCCCGGCGCTGACGCCCGTCGTCGCCGTGGACGACCCGGCGGTGACGGTGGAGTCGGTGAAGCTCGCCGAGGACCGCAGCGGCGACGTCGTGGTCCGGCTCTACGAGTCGCGCGGCGGGCGGGCCGAAGCGACGCTCACGGCGGGGTTCCCGGTGGCGGGCGCCGACGAGACGGATCTCCTGGAGCGTCCGCTGCGGCCCGCCGTGACCTCGGACAGCGGGCTCGCGCTCACCCTGCGCCCGTTCCAGATCCTGACGCTGCGGCTGCGGCCCGCCTGAGCCGCGGCCGCGGGTGCCGCGTCCGGTGACGCTTCGTCAGGGGCGCGGCACGTTGCGCAGGTTGGAGCGGGCCATCTGCACCATGCGGCCGACCCCGCCGTCGAGGACGATCTTGGAGGCGGAGAGCGCGAAGCCCGTCACCATGTCGGCGCTGATCTTCGGCGGGATGGACAGCGCGTTCGGGTCGGTGACGATGTCGACGAGCGCCGGGCCCTTGTGCCTGAAGGCGTCCTTGAGCGCGCCCGCGAGCTGCTTGGGCTTCTCGACGCGGACGCCGTAGGCGCCGGCGGCGCGGGCGACGGCGGCGAAGTCGGGGTTCTTGTTGGTGGTCCCGTACGAGGGCAGGCCCGCCACCAGCATCTCCAGCTCCACCATGCCCAGGGAGGAGTTGTTGAAGAGGACGACCTTGACGGGCAGGTCGTACTGGACGAGCGTCAGGAAGTCGCCCATCAGCATCGAGAAGCCGCCGTCGCCGGACATGGAGATCACCTGCCGGTTCCGGTCGGTGAACTGGGCGCCGATCGCCATCGGCAGCGCGTTCGCCATGGAGCCGTGCGAGAAGGAGCCGATGACGCGGCGCCGGCCGTTGGGCGAGATGTACCGGGCCGCCCAGACGTTGCACATGCCGGTGTCGACGGTGAACACGGCGTCCTCGGAGGCGAGTTCGTCGACGACGGAGGCGACATACTCGGGGTGGATCGGGACGTGCTTCTCGACCTTGCGGGTGTACGCCTTGACGACGCCCTCGAGGTGGTCGGCGTGCTTCTTCAGCATCTTGTCGAGGAAGCGGCGGTTGCTCTTCGGCTTCACGCGCGGGGTCAGACAGCGCAGCGTCTCGCGGACGTCGCCCCACACCGCGAGGTCCAGCTTGGAGCGGCGGCCGAGGTGCTCGGGCCGCACGTCGACCTGGACGATCTTGACGTCCTTCTGCGGCAGGAACGCGTTGTACGGGAAGTCGGTGCCGAGCAGGATCAGCAGGTCGCACTCGTGGGTGGCCTCGTACGCGGCGCCGTAGCCGAGCAGACCGCTCATGCCGACGTCGAAGGGGTTGTCGTACTGGATCCACTCCTTGCCGCGCAGCGCGTGCCCGACCGGCGACTTGATCTTCTCGGCGAACTCCATGACCTCGGCGTGCGCGCCGGCGGTGCCGCTGCCGCAGAACAGGGTGACCTTGCCGGCCTCGTCGATCATCTCGACGAGCTTGTCGATCTCGGCGTCGCCGGGCCGGATCGTGGGCCGTGAGGTGACGATCGCGGTCTCGATGCCGCTGTCCGGGGCGGCCTCGTCGGCGACGTCGCCGGGCAGCGAGACGACGCTGACACCCGATCGGCCCACGGCGTGCTGGATGGCGGTCTGCAGGACCCGCGGCATCTGCTTCGGGCTGGAGATCATCTCGCTGTAGTGCGAGCACTCGGTGAAGAGCCGGTCGGGGTGGGTCTCCTGGAAGTAGCCGAGGCCGATCTCGCTGGACGGGATGTGCGAGGCCAGGGCGAGGACCGGGGCCATGGAGCGGTGGGCGTCGTACAGGCCGTTGATGAGGTGCAGGTTGCCGGGGCCGCAGGAGCCCGCGCAGGCGGTCAGCTGCCCGGTGACCTGCGCCTCCGCGCCCGCGGCGAAGGCGGCGGTCTCCTCGTGGCGTACGTGGATCCAGTCGATGGCGCTGTTGCGGCGGATGGCGTCGACGACCGGGTTGAGGCTGTCGCCGACGACGCCGTACATGCGCTTGACACCCGCCCGGACGAGGATGTCGACGAACTGTTCCGCGACGTTCTGCTTGGCCATGACGTGTGTGCCCCTTCGGAACCCGGTCTCGGTCTCGGTCTCGTGCCGATCACTGCTGCCGGGTTCCATGAATTCACACGGGGCGGTGTTACGCCTCCCAAACGGCGGCGGCCGTGCGATCGTCCGCGTACCCCTTGACCCGCACCTGGGTGTCCGCGAGGAACGCGGCCAGGCCCGGCGGCTCGGCGTCCGCCCAGCGCTGCGCGAGATGGCCGGCCAGCGCGGGCTCGCCGCGCAGCGGCTCGGCGAGGCCCGCCGTGCAGAGCAGCAGGGTGTCCCCCGGGCGGGCGACGGAGGCGCGGAACCGGAACGGGTCGCGGGGCGGCTCCGGCGCCGGTTCGTAGGGGCTGGGCGGGGTGGTGATGCCCAGGTCCATGGTGAGCCGGTCGCCCTCGGGCGTCTCGGCGGGCGGCGAGGATCCGTAGCCGACGACGGGGGCGCCGGTGCGCTGCTCGACGATGCTCGGCTCGATGTCCTGCCAGGCGCCGTCCCGGAGCCGGAACAGGCCGCCGCCGCCGACGCCGAAGTAGACGCGGGTGCGGCAGTCGGGGTCGGCGGGGAGGAGCAGGCAGCGCAGGGTGGCGCTGTACTCGTCGGGGTCGAGGCCCTGCTCGGCCGCGGCGGCCCGCAGCTTGCCCAGGCTGCGGTCGGTGAGCCGGTGCAGCCCCGACTTGAGGTCGCCGCGCCGGCCCGCCCTGATGTCCTCGGCCAGCCGGGCGTGGCTGAGACCGACGGCCCGCCCGATCCAGTCGCACACGTCGGCGGCGGCGCGGTGGGCGCCCGGGGTGGCGCGGGCGCCGGTCGCCAGGGCGACGAGGATCAGCGCGCCGGGCCCGCTGCCGAAGCGGGCGGTCAGCAGGGAGTCGCGGCGGGGCTCGCCCCGGTAGCGCGCGGAGTCGCCGCGCACGGAGGCCGCCCGCAGCACGCAGGAGCCGTACCGCGCCCCGTCGAGCACGGTGTCGGCCACCAGGTCGTCCAGGTCGTCGGGGTCCGCGACGGGCAGCGCGGTGGGCTCGGCCTCGTAGGTGGGCGGGCCGTCGCCGACGTACGGGACCGTGGGCGGGGCGGGCGGAACGGACGGCTCCGGAGGGAGGACGGGGTCCGGGGGTCCGGCGGGCGGGGCGGGCAGTGCGGACCGCGGGTCCGCGGGTGGCGTCGGCGGCGGTCCGGCGGGTGCGGGTACGGAGGCGGCGGGTGCTTCGGCGGGCCGGGGCGGTGCCTCCGGTGCTGCCGGTGCCGTGGGCGCCGTGGGTCCGGCCGTGTCGGGCCGCAGCGAGGGCAGACCGCCGGGTGGTGCGGGCGGATCGGGTGGTGGTGGGTCCCACGGTGGCGGGGGCGGGCTCGGCGCCGCGTCCGCGGGCGGGGTCGTCACCGAGCCGACCGAGGCGAAGCGGTCGTCCAGCGTGTCCGCGGCCGGGGCGGGGCCCGTGTCGGCGGCGGCGCCTTCGTCCTCGTACAACTGCCCCCACCAGTCGTCTTCCTGGGACTCCCGTGGCTCCCGCAACGCGTGGGACTCCCGGGACCGGTGACCGGTGGGCCTCTCCCCCTGCTGGCTCATGCCCTTATTGTCCACATGCCGGGGCGTCCGAAAACGGGGCATCGGGAAAAACCTCCGCACAAAAGGTCCGCCGGGCGGCCCCACCCCCCACAGGGTGGCCGCCCGGCGGACCGGTTCGTGTGACGGCTCGAACTAGCGCACGTCGTACGCGCGGGTCACCGTCTGGGTGACGGAGGCGCCCTTCGCGTCGGTGAGGCGCACCTTCAGCGTGACCTGCTTGCCGGTGGCGCCGGCGTGGTCCACGGTCGCGGTCCATTTGCCGTCGTGACGGGCGGTCCTGGCCTCCGTCCAGGTCTCACCGCCGTCGTAGGAGTACGAGAGCGCGGCCTCGGTGAGCCGGCCGGGCGTGTATCCCGCGTGGCCGGTCGCCGTCAGGTCGATCCGCTGTCCGTCCCGCGCGGCGAGGGTCTTGAGGCCGTCCTCGGGCAGCGCCAGGTGCGGGAAGAGCAGCGGGACGCCCTGGGAGTAGACGTCCTCGTCGAGGTGCGAGCGGAACGACCAGGTGGTGGACGTCCGGGTCGAGCGGTTCCAGACCTTGGAGCCGATCTTGGCGGTCTGGAGGGTGAGTTCGTACGCCGCGTCGTCGGCCGGGACCTCGAACACCCCGTACGGCCAGGCGCTCTGCCCGACGGCCTCGCCGTCGCGGGTCAGCAGGACGCCCCCGATGTCGCCGAACGAACCCTGGATCCCCTGGTGCTGTCCGTCGCCCCAGAAGCCGGGCGCGAACCCGATCAGGTTGCCCTGCCGCTCGGCGGCGAGGGCCTGCTCTCCGGTGGAGGTCAGGGGCGTGGTGGGGGCGAGCACGCCGCCGTACCACTCCTCGGTGCGCCGCTCGCCCTTCTTGTACGTGCGCGCGGTGTCGCTCATGAACTCGCCGAACGGGAAGGCGCTGGACACCTCGTGCCCGAAGGTGGTGCCGTCCGTGGAGTACAGCTCGGTGCGGGTGGACGGTGCGGCGATCGTGAGGAGGTCGCCGAAGCCGGCCGTCAGGCCGTTCGGGCGGTACACCGACGGGAAGTCGAGGTAGTCGGCGGCGGTGCCCATCGCGCGGTAGGACGCCGTGTTCACGGCGAGGTCGCGGTCGGCGACGCGGTAGGCGCGGTCGGCGCGGATCTGGCCGCTCTCGGGGAACGCCAGGGTGTAGCTGTACGGGCTCTTGGCGGTGGCCTTCCAGTGGACGGTCGTGGTGCCGGAGGCGATGCGGGCGGCGAGCGCGGTGCCCTCGGCGGTCTCCAGGGCGAGCGTCGGCAGCGGGCCTCCGGTGAAACCGGTCGCCGGGTACCAGCGGCCCGCGGCCTCGCGGTAGAGGACGACGCCCTTGGCGCCCGCCTTGGCCGCGGCCTGGGTGACGGCGGACGCGGAGCCGCCCGCGGGCAGCTTCACCAGTGCCAGCCTGCCGTCGGCGGCGGCCAGTTCGGCGGCGGTGCCGGAGCCGCCGTCGACGATCTCGGCGCTGCCGGTGCCGTCGAGGTTGGCGGAGTTGGTGGAGCCGGTCACCGGGTGCAGGGCGGGTCCCCCGGTCACGCCGAACGCGCTGATCTGCGGGGCGGCGGCGCGCCAGAAGCTGTCGAACTCGAAGGTGCCGTCGGTGGCGCGGCCCTGGACGTCCGCGTAGTAGGCGCGCACGGTGCGCGAGCCCTGGATGGTCGCCGAGTGCAGCCAGTTGTCGGCGCCGAAGGTGCGGGCGAAGCCGAGGGAGGCGCCGCGCACCTCGCTGTCCCGGTCGGTCCTGACGCTCAGCCGGTGGGCCTCGCGGGCGTCGAGGACGACGGTGGTGTCCTTGGTGAGGGTCAGCTGGGGGCGGGCGAGGAAGGTCGCCGAGTCGACGAGCGTGCCCGTGGTGGCCGGGGTCGCGACGAAACTCGACAGGAAGTAGGCGCCGGGGCGCAGTTGATAGGTCTGGTCGGTGGCGCCGTCGTTCACGCGCCGCTCGCCGGAGGCCACGTCCGTCCCGATCACGTCGAGGGAGGAGGCGCCCGTGGCGGGGTGGCCCTGCCGGTCGATTACCTTGACGCGCAGGGTGACCGTCTCGGGCTGGACGTAGAGGGAGAACGGCGTGCTCAGGTGCAGGCCGCCCGGTCCGGTGGCGAGGACGCGGCCGGTGACGTCGCCGTACTGGGCGGCCTTCAGGGACGCCGCCGGGTCGAGCTTCAGCGGGACCTGGGCGGTGCCGCCCGCGGGCACGGTGACCGTACGGGCATCGAGGGCGGCGACACCGGAGCGGACCGTGGAGCCGTCGTTGCCGGTGACGCGGGCGACGGACAGGGTCAGCTTCACCGGCTTGCCGGTGGTGTTGGTGTACGGGACCTGGACGGTGGTGCGGTCGCTCCTGTCCTGCGGCCAGTTGAACGTGCCGCCCTGCACGGCGTCGGCGCCGAGGACGCTCTGGTCGATCGCGGCCTTCACGTCGAGCCGGCCGCCACCGGTCTCGCGCACGTCGCCGGGGACGGCGGAGTCCGCGGAGGAGACGAGGGCCTGCTTGATCCGGGCCGCGCTCCAGTCGGGGTGGCGCTGCCGGACGAGGGCGGCGGCGCCCGCGACGTGCGGGGTGGCCATCGACGTACCGCTCATGGACTGGTACGCGTACACGCCCCGGCCGCCCGCCGCCGCGGCCTTGATGGCGACGCCCGGTGCGGCGATCTCCGGCTTCAGGGTGTGGGTGCGCCGGACGGGGCTGCGGCTGGAGAAGTTCGCGGTGGCGTCGTCGCCGTCGACGGCGCCGACGGTGAGCACCTCGGGCACGCAGCCGGGCGAGGAGACCGAGTTGAGGGTGGGGCCCGCGTTGCCGGCGGCGATCACGAAGAGCGTGTTCTTCGCGGACCGCGCGAGTTCCTGGGTGGCCTGCGCCATCGGGTCGGAGCAGTCGAGCTCGGAGGGGTTGCCGAGGCTCATGGAGACCACGTCGGCGCCCTCGTCGACGGCCCACTGCATTCCGGCGATGATCCACGAAGTGGCCCCGGAGCCGCTGTCGTTCAGGACCTTGCCGTTGAGCAGGGTGGCCTCGGGGGCGACGCCCTTCTCCTTGCCGCCGCTCGCCGCGCCGCTGCCGCCGACGGTGGACGTGGTGTGGGTGCCGTGGCCGTTGTGGTCGTCGGCGTCGGCGGAGTCGGTGAAGTTCTTCGACTCGGCGACCCGCCCCTTGAGGTCGGGGTGTTCGGTGTCGGCGCCGGTGTCGAGGACGGCGACCTTGGTGCCCTTGCCGTCGTAGCCGGCCGCCCACGCCTGATCGGCGTGCACCTGCTTCGTCGAATCGGCGAGCAGCGACCGGGCCTTGGCGTCGAGCCACAGCTTCTTGAGGTCACCGGCCGCGCGGGAGCGGGGAGTGGCGATGTCGGCCCAGAAGTCGGCGGCCTTCTTCTTGTCGGCCTTGAGGGCTACGCCGTCGATCGCGTCGAGGACGAGGCCGCGCTTCGCGCCGCGCGGAGCCGCGGGCACGCTGCGGGCGACGTCGACGGACGGGGCGTAGGTGGCGATGAGCGGGAGCGTCGCGCTGTGCTGGTCGTCGTAGCCCTGCCGGATCAGCCCGGTGACGTTGAACAGCTGTTCGTCGACCCGGCCCGCGGCGAGCGCCCGCGCGGCGCCGTCCGGATAGGCGTAGAGGTCCTTGCCGGAACGGCGGGTCTGCAGCAGCGGCGTGGAGCCGTCCTCGGCGGGCAGGGCCGTCGCGGAGCTGTTGCCGTCGGCGTCGGTGGTGACCAGGACGCGGTCTCCGGTCACCAGGGTCACCGTCGCGGTCGTGGTTCTCGCGGCCGCGGCGGTGCTGCCGACCGGTGGACGGCCGTGGTCCGGTGCGGTCCCCTCCACCGCTCCGGACGGCACGGCCACCGTGACGGCCAGGACGGCGGCGGTCGCCGCCACCAGGGCCGTACGCGCTATCGGGCGCATCGCTCTCCCCAGGTGAATGCGCAGGTGAATTCCGGGCAAAGCCCGTATTCCCGGCGGGTGTTGGTGCTGCGGTGGCGCCACATTGGCAGAGTGACGGCAGGTGCGGGGAAGATGAGCGCGGCGGGAATGTGCCGTGGCTGCTTCCCGCCACCGGGCGAGCGAGCACGAGGCGAAGGAGGGGCATCACCGCATGCTGGGTGCGATAGGTCTGGACGAGGCGCACGAGACGGCCTACCGCGCGCTGGTGGGAGTGGGGGCCGCCGACGTGCCGGATCTCGCGCTGCGGCTCTCGCACGCCGAGTACGAGACCGAGCGCATCCTGCGCCGCCTCGAACGCCACGGACTCGCCGCGCGGTCCTCCGCGCGGCCGGGCCGCTGGGTGGCGGCGCCGCCCGGGATCGCGCTCGGCGCCCTGCTCGCCCAGCAGCGGCACGAGCTGGAGAAGGCCGAGCTGACGGCCGCGCGGCTCGTCGAGGAGTACCGCGCGCAGGCGTCCGAGACGGCGGTGCACGACCTGGTCGAGGTGGTCACCGGGGCGGCCGCCGTCACCCAGCGCTTCCTCCAGATCCAGCTCGGCGCGACCGAGGAGGTCTGCGCCCTGGTCACCGACAATCCGATCGCGGTGACCGGCACGGACAACGAGGCGGAGCCGCAGGCCGTCAGCCGCGGGGTGGGCTACCGGGTCGTCATCGAGCGCGAGGTGCTGGCCCTGCCCAGAGGCCTGGCGGAGCTGTCCGCGGCGATCGGCCGGGACGAGCAGGTACGGCTCGTGGACCGGGTACCGACGAAGCTGGTGATCGCCGACCGCTCGCTCGCCATGGTGCCGCTGACCTCCCGGTCGGCCGAGCCGGCCGCGCTCGTGGTGCACGGGAGCGGGCTGCTCGAATCGCTGAGCGGGCTCTTCGAGGCGGTGTGGCGGCAGTCGCTGCCGCTGCGGCTCGGCGGGGACGGGCAGGTGACCGAGGACGGCCCGGACGGCCCCGACTCCGTCGATCTGGGGATCCTCTCGCTGCTGCTCGCCGGGCTGACCGACGCGAGCGTGGCCAAGCAGCTCGATCTCGGTCTCCGGACGGTGCAGCGGCGGGTGAAACGGCTGATGGAGCTGGCCGGAGTGACGACGCGGCTGCAGTTGGGCTGGCACGCCTTCGAGCGGGGCTGGGTCTCCCGGTGACGCTCCGCTGGCCGTGCCGGAGCGGCATGACCATGGCACGGTTACCGCATGGGAACGTGGGAACTCCTGCTGGTCGGGGCGGTGCTCTTCCTCGGCCTGTGCGGAGTCTTGGTGCCGGGCGTGCCCGGGTCGTGGCTGGTGTGGGCCGCGGTCGCGGTCTGGGCCCTGCGTGAGCCCAGCGGCCTCGCCTGGGGGGTCCTCGTCGGCGCCACCGCCGTTCTGCTCGCCGCGCAGGTGCTGCGCTGGCAGTTGCCGCCGCGCCGGCTGCGGCAGGCCGGGGCGACCTGGCGGCTGGTGCTGTGGTCGGGGGTCGGCGCGCTCGTCGGGTTCTGCGTGATCCCGGTGATCGGGGCGATCCCGGGGTACGTCGGCGGGATCTACGGCTACGAGCGGCTGCGGCTCGGCAGCCACGGCGACGCGGTCGCCTCCACCCGGACGGCCATGCGCGCGGGCGGCTCCAGCGTCCTCGCCGAGTTGTTCGCGTGCCTGCTGATCGCGGGGGCCTGGATCGGCGCGGTCGTCTGGGGCTGAGCGGGCGGAACCGCCGGGCCGGGAACTCCTGACTTTGCCAAGCGTTTACCCTCGTGGTGGCGCCGGGCCGCCGTTTTCCCCCGCCTGGAGACCTCGTATGCATCTCGTGCCCCTGGCCGCCGCCCCTGGCGAGCCGACCTCCGGAGTCGCGGGGTGGGCGGCCCGTCTCGTCGAGGTGGCGGGCGGTCCCGGCGCGGGCCTGGCCATCGCGCTGGAGAACCTGTTCCCGCCGCTGCCCAGCGAGATCATCCTGCCGCTGACCGGTTTCGCGGCGGCGCAGGGGGCGATCGGTCTGGCCTCGGCGCTGTTCTGGACGACGCTCGGTTCGGTGGTGGGCGCGGCGGCCCTGTACGGCATCGGCCGGGCGATCGGCCGCGACCGGATGTACGCGCTGTGGGCCCGGCTGCCCCTGGTGAAGGTCTCCGACCTGGAGAGGACGGAGGCCTGGTTCCGGCGGCACGGCACGAAGGCGGTGCTGCTCGGCCGCATGGTGCCCGTCTTCCGCAGTCTCATCTCGGTCCCGGCGGGGGTGGAACGCATGCGCCTGCCGGTCTTCCTCTCCCTCACCGCACTCGGCTCGCTCGTGTGGAACACCGTGCTCGTGCTCGCGGGCTACTGGCTGGGCGACCAGTGGGAGCTGGTCGAGCGGTACGTGGGCGTCCTGTCGAAGGTGGTGCTCGGCGCGGCGCTCGTCGCGGTGATCGCCTACGTCGTCGTACGGGTGCGCGGGGCCCGGCAGAAGGGCCGCCACCGGGCCGGACAGGGCCGGTAGGCTCGCTCCTCGTGCGGGTGACATGGACGACGTGAGGGAGCTGGCGCCGCGGGACCGGGCCCGGCTGTGGCTGGTGCGGACGGACGGGCTGCCCGAGGACGGCGCCGGTTCCGGAACCGGGGTGCTCGACAAGGACGAGACGCGGCGCGCCGCCGGTTTCCGCTTCGCCCGGCACCGGGTGCGGTACGTCGCCGCGCATCTGGCGCTGCGCGGGATCCTCGGCGAGCGGCTGGGGTGCCCTCCCGGTGCGGTGCGCTTCGTGCGCGAGCCCTGCCCGGAATGCGGTGGGCCGCACGGCCGGCCGGCCGTCGCGGACACCCCGGACCTGCACTTCTCGCTCTCCCACAGCGGCGACCTGGCGCTGGTCGCACTCGCGCCCGTCCCGGTCGGCGCCGACGTGGAGGAACTGCCGTCGGCCGACGCCGCCCAGGATCTCGTGACGGTCCTGCACCCGCGCGAGCGGGCCGAACTCGACGCGCTCGACGCCACGCCGGGGCACCGTGCCGCCCTCGGCCGCGCCTGGGTCCGCAAGGAGGCCTACCTCAAGGGCCTCGGCACCGGCCTGGCCCGCGCCGCCGACCTCGACTACGTCGGAACGCTGCCGGACGCGCCCGGGGCGCCCGGCGGCTGGACGCTCCGGGACGTGCCGGTGCCGGACGGCTATCTGGCGGCGGTCGCGATCGCCCCGGGGTAGGGCGTGTGTCGAAAGTCCTCACTCCCGGCCCCTTCGAGGGTCAGCAGGGTCACCTTGCGGTCCAGGCCGCCCGCGTACCCCGTGAGGGAGCCGTCGGCGCCGATGACGCGGTGGCAGGGGCGCAGGATCAGCAGCGGGTTGGCGCCGACCGCGCCGCCGACGGCCCGCACGGCGGCACGGGAGGCGCCGATCCGGGCGGCGACCTCGCCGTACGTGGTCGTGGAGCCGTAGGGGACGTCGTCCAGCGCGTCCCACACGCGCCGCCGGAACTCGGTGCCCTCGGGCCGCAACTCCAGGTCGAACTCCTTGAGTTCACCGGCGAAGTAGGCGGCGAGCTGGCGCACGGCCTCGGCGAACGGCGCCGGGTCGCGCACCCAGCCGTCCTGGACCGTGCGGCCGCCCTTCTGCCCGGGGACGGACAGGGACGTCAGGGCACCGGACGCGTCGGCGGTGAGCAGCAGCTCGCCGAGCGGACTGTCGAGGGTGGTGTAGCGGGTCGTGGAGCGGGGGGTCGGGTCGGCGGGTGCGTCCTTGACGTTCATGGCGGTCACAACTGTCCTTCTGCGTGGAGATGCTGGTGTGCGTAGGAGCGCCAGGGCCGCCACGCCGCGCTGTCGTCGCCCGGCACCGTCACGTCCGGGTCGCCGAGCGCGCGCATGCGGATCAGCGCGGCGGTGCGGGCGTCCATGCCGGGCAGGGCGCGCAGTGCGGTCTCGGCGTCGTCGCGGTCGGCGCCCGCGTCGAGCCGCAGGGTGCCGTCGGCGAGGGCGCGGGCCAGGGCGCCGAGCGTGCCGGGCTCGTCGGCGAGGGCGTCCGGGGCGGGGAAGAGCCGGTCGAGGGTGCCGCAGGGCGCGTCGAGCCGCTTGCCGTACCGCTCGACGAGCCGGGCCGCCCCGGCGGTCCCGGCCACGAGGCGCAGGGCGACTTCGTCGGGGTCGACGGCGCCGGGCGAGCGCAGCCCGGGGCGGGCGGCGACGAGCGGGGCGAGCCGCGGGTCGGCGCCGAGCCGTTCGTCGATCGCGTACGGGTCGGCGTCGAGGTCGAACAGGCGGCGCAGCCGGCCCACGGCGGTGGTCAGGTCCCGCAGGTCGGTGAGGTGGATCCGGGCGTCGAGCCAGCCGCCGCGGTGCTCGGCGCGGGCGCCGGGCTGCTCGTGCCCGGCCTCGTCGACGGAGACGACGCCGGTGCCGTGGGGCAGCCGCAGCGTGCGTCGGAAGATCCGCGACCCGGCGCCGTCACCGGTCACTTCCTCGACGCCGGGGATGCCTTCGCGGGCGAGCAGGTCGAAGACGGGCCCCGCCTGGTAGGCGCCCCGGTGGGCGAGGCGCAACGGAATGCCCGCGCAGGCCTCGACGGCCCTGCGCCGGCCGGGCGCGTCGGCCCGCAGCTGGGTGGGGGTGCGGGCGTACACCTCGCGCATGGTGTCGTTGAACTGCCGCACGCTCGCGAACCCGGCCGCGAACGCGATCTCGGTGACCCGCAGCGGTGTCGTCTGCAACAGGACCCGCGCGGTGTGCGCGCGCTGGGCGCGGGCGAGCGCGACGGGCCCGGCGCCCACCTCGGCGGTGAGCTGGCGCTGCACCTGGCGGGCGCTGTAGCCGAGGCGGCCGGCGAGCCCGCCGACGCCCTCCCGGTCGACGACGCCGTCGCCGATCAGCCGCATGGCGCGGCCGACGACGTCCGCCCGTACGTTCCACTCCGCCGAGCCCGGTACGGCGTCCGGGCGGCAGCGGCGGCAGGCCCGGAAGCCCGAGCCCTGGGCGGCGGCGGCCGTCGTGTAGTAGCGGACGTTCTGCCGTTTCGGGGTGAGTGCCGGGCAGCTCGGGCGGCAGTAGATCCCGGTGGTCTCGACCGCGAAGAAGAACTCCCCGTCGAACCGGGCGTCCCGGCTGCGCACGGCTTCGTAGCGCGTGTCCTCGTCGATCATCACGCTTCAAGTGTCGCCGGTCCGCGCCGCTCGGGCTGGCGGGAATCGGACACCGCGTTGCCGGGTGCCGACCGGTGGGACCGGCCGGCACCCGCACGGCTACCGCATGGGGCGCCCCCGCTTGGCCTCCATGGCGGCGCGCCCCTGCTGTCCGCGCTGCTTCCAGACCTTGCGCATCTCGTCGCGCAGCCGCGCGTCCGTCCGGGCGGCGAGCCGCCGGTTCTCGCGGACCAGCTTGCGGTAGCTGTCGAGGCGCCGCTGCGGGAGCGATCCGTCGTCGACGGCGGCGAGGACGGCGCACCCGGGCTCGACCTGGTGCCCGCAGTCGTGGAACCGGCACCGCTCCGCCAGCTCGGCGATCTCGGCGAACGCCTGCTCCACGCCCGCCTCGGCGTCGTAGAGCCCGACCCCGCGCAGCCCCGGGGTGTCGATGAGGACACCGCCGCCGGGCAGCACGAACAGGTTCCGGGTGGTCGTGGTGTGCCGGCCCTTGCCGTCCATGTCGCGGACGGTCTGGACCTCCATGACGTCGGTGCCGACCAGCGCGTTGGCGAGGGTCGACTTGCCGGCGCCGGACTGCCCGAGCAGCACGGACGTGCCGCCCGCGACGATGGCCCGCAGCACATCGGTGCCGTCGCCGTCACGGGCGCTGACGGCCACCACTTGGGCGCCGGGCGCGGCGGCCTCCACGTCGGAGACCAGGTAGGAGAGGCCGACCGCGTCGGGCACGAGGTCGGCCTTGGTGAGGACGACGAGGGGCTGGGCGGCCGACTCCGCGGAGAAACCCGCGTCGTGCAGCAGGGCATCGCCGCTCGCACTGGCGTGGGCGAGGGCGAGGAACCGCTCGATGCGGCCGAGGTCCAGCTCGGCGGCGAGGGACACGCAGATGATGATGTGGTCGACGTTGGTCGCCAGCACCTGCCCCTCGGACCGCTTCGACGAGGTCGACCGTACGAAGGCGGAGCGCCGCGGCAGCAGCGTCCGCACGTACCGCGGGTCGCCGCCCTCGGGGTCGACGGCCACCCAGTCGCCGGTGCACACGACCTTCATCGGGTCGCGGGGCACGACGAACTCGGTGTCGGCGCGGACGACGCCTTCGGGGGTGGCCACGTCGCACTGCCCGCGGTCGACGCGGACGACCCGGCCGGGCACCAGTCCCTGCGCGTCGTACCGGGCGAACGCGGAGGCCCGGTCCGCGTCCCAGCCGTACGGGGTGAGCGGGTGCGACGGTGCCGCGCCCGAGAGAGAGGAATCCGAAAGGGAAGAGAACGAAGAAGAGGAAGACAGGGAAGACAAGGGGGACCCTTCACAGGGGTGGCCCCGGCGCCGCGTCCTCGGACGCGGAGAAGAACGAGCGTGTGTGATCAGCCGGTGGCCACGGAGGTGGACTTGACGAACTTCCGGATGCGGGCAGAGCCCTGCGCGACGACAGCCATCGGTCGACACCTCCAGATCACACGGTCGGCAGCGGCAGCCCGAAGGCGCCGCGGGAACGGACCCGACGTTAGCCACTCGCGCCGGGACGGCGCCAGTGGTTTTTCACCGCTCTCCCCCGGGACCGTCAGCGGCGGCGCAGTCGCCCGAGCCAGGCGCGGGCCTGGGCCTGCCGGCGGGGGTCGGAGGCGGTCCGGCGCGCTGTCGCGATGGCCCGTCGGCCCTGCGGGCTGCGGCTGTAGTTCTTGATCCGGTTCAGGATGCCCGGCATGACGCCTCCGTCGTGTCGTTCGGCTCGTTCGGCTCTTTCGAACTCGCTCTCTCCTGCGCATACCCGGGATGCACTACAGAACACGATCGGGGGCACACGGGCGTCAACATCCCGACGAGGAACTGGAGTTCCCATGCTCGCCATAGTCGCCGCCGTACTGTTCTTCCTGGCGTTCCTGATCAACGCCGCCGACATCTCGACGAACGACACCTTCACGTCCGTGAACCTCATGCTCCTCGGACTCACCGCACTGGCCCTGCATGTGGCGGGCGCGGTCGGCTGGGCGCGCAGCCGGTCGTCGCGGAGGCGCCGTTGACGGCGTTCGGGCCTGCCGGTCGACTCAGACCGGCAGGCCTCGCGGCTCCTTCACGCGCTTCATGATGATCTGGGAGTTCACCTCGGTGACCCCGCCGAGCGTGGTGAGCCGCTCGATCCACAGGCGTTCGTACGCGGCGAGGTCGGCGACCGCGATGCGCAGCAGGCAGCCCGGGCTGCCGAAGAGGCGGTAGGCCTCGATGACGTCGGGGATGTCCTGGAGCGCCTGCTCGAACGCCTCGACGGACTCCCGGTCGCGGCGGACCTCGATGGAGACGAGGACTTCGAAACCGCGGCCGACCGCCGTCGGGTCGACCATCGCGCGGTAGCCCTGGATGACCCCGTCCTGTTCGAGCTGGCGGACCCGGCGCAGACAGGGCGACGGGCTCAGCCCCACCCGCTGGGCCAGCTCCTGGTTGCTGAGCCGGCCGTCATTCTGGAGCTCGCGCAAGATATGCAGGTCGATCGCGTCCATGGCGCAATTATCCACCACGCTTCCGGCGCCCGCGGGCCAGAATTGGCAATCAAATTGCGCGGTTTTCGCCCTATCCTTGCGGTGGTCGAATATGTTCGCGATTCACGTACACGTGACGCGCGCGGCATCGAGCCTCCCCACCCCCCCCTCACTCCCCCACCAGCGAGGCACCTCTCCATGAAGCGCATCACGCTCATCAGCACCGGTGGCACCATCGCCAGCCGCTGGCAGGGCACCGGCTACGCCGCCGACGCCGGCGGGGACACCGTTCTGGCCAGCGCCGCCGTGCCGGACGGCCTCGAGGTGCGGGTCGTCGACCTGTTCAACATCAACAGTTCGCAGATGACCAGCGGGCGCCAGCTGACCCTGCTGCGCGCGGTGCAGGACACGCTCGCCGACCCCGACGTCGACGGCATCGTCGTCACCCACGGCACGGACACCCTGGAGGAGTCCGCGTTCCTCGTCGACCTGCACCACGACGACCCGCGCCCGGTGGTGTTCACGGGTGCGCAGAAGCCGCTCGGCGCCAGTGACGGCGACGGTCCGGGGAACATGTACGACGCGCTCCAGGTCGCCGCCACCGTGCGGGACCTCGGTGTGCTGATCGCGTTCGACGGCTCGGTGTACGCGGCGCGCGGCACGGTGAAGACGCAGACGCTCGCGGCGCAGGCGTTCGGCGACCCGTCCCGGCCGCAGGCCCTCGGCAAGCTCGGCTTCGGCCGGGTCGACATCCGCCGCACCCCCGTGCGGCCCGATCCGCTCCCCGTACCCAAGACGGCCGACGCCGACCTGCCGCGCGTCGACGTCGTCATGCACCACAGCGACGCGGACCCCACGCTCTTCGACGCCGCGATCGCGGCCGGGGCGCGGGGCGTCGCGCTCGTCGCCACCGGTGCCGGGAACGCCACTCCGGCGTTCGCCGACGCCGTGGCCGCCGCCGTGCGCGGCGGGGTCCTGGTCGCCGTCACCTCGCGCGTCCCGGCCGGGCCGCTCGCCGAGATCTACACGGGCGGCGGCGCCGTGGACCTGGTCGCCGCGGGCGCGGTGCTCACCGGGACGCTGCGCGCGGGCCAGGCCCGGATCGCGCTCCTGGCCACCCTGCTCGCCGACGGCGACGCCGAGCTGCTGCGCCGCCTGGTCACGGACCCGGAGTGACGGACGGGCGCGGGGTGACCCCGCGCCCGTACCCGCCTCGGAACTGCTCCGGGCCTCAGAACTCCACGGCCTCCGCGTTGGGCGCGAGGCTGTCCATGAAGGAGCTGACCGAGAACACGGCCCGCCCGGCACCGGCGGGACCGTATCCGGGCGGCGACGACAGACCGAACTCGTCCATCGTCGAGCGGTAGGCGTCGAGCAGCCGGATGTGGTACTCCAGCGGCGCGCCGTTCGGGTTCTCCTTGCCGAGCGGCGTCGTCGGCTCCGGGCACCAGGTGGTGAAGCGCGGGGTGATGCCGTGCGACATGAAGAAGCGCAGGCCCTCCGTGGTGGAGGCGATCGCCTCGTCGACGGTCTTGAAGCCGAACGGCTCGGCCATCTCCACGCCCGCGACGAAGTTCGGGATCACGTTGCGCGCGCCGAAGACCTCCGTCGAATCCAGGATGCGCTTGTGCCACTCGTCACGGCCGACGTACCGCTCCTTGCCGGGGCAGTACATCTTGAACAGGTACTCGTCCCACACCTCGTAGTTGGGGTGGTAGATCTGGATGCCGTAGTCCTTGAAGCGCTGCACGTCGTCCTTGGGCAGCGCCTGCGCGACGACCTTGCCGATCCAGCGTCCGGGGAAGTACTCCTCGATGGCCTTGGCGTAGCGCCCGTAGAAGTCCGCCTCGTCCAGGCCCTGCACCTTCGACGTGATCGCGCCGCCGGTCAGCGTGTACGCGGTCGACGCCTTCGCGGTGTCGTACTTGTCGATGATCTCCAGGGCTTCCAGGACCTCGTCGACGTCCTTCACGCCCGTGTAGGGGCGGCCGGCCGCCTTGTGCTGGCGCCAGTTGTGGTTGATGTCGCAGTACTGGCACTCCTCCTTGGCGCCGAAGTACTGGCAGACCCGGAAAGCGGTCAGGTAGATCAGGTAGCCCCACTGGATCGTCGGGGCCACCTCCATGACCGACTTCCCGTTGGAGAGCTTGTGCCGGTAGTACTCCGGCATCGGCGGCACGCCCACGTCGGAGATGCGCTTGCCGTCGAGGTAGAGGCCGAGCACGCCGTCCTCGCTCGCCGCGACCCGGTACGGGGACGAGGGGTTCACGCGGACCGAGACGACCGTGCGGCGCAGGTCGTACGGGCCGCCGGTGAGGACGATCTCCTCGGGCGGACGGCGCAGCGCGGCCTCGCCCAGCTCGGGCAGGGTGCCGTGGTCGAAGGAGAAGATGAAGTACGACTTCGGCTTGACCTCGCCGTCCTCGTTGTCACTGAGAGCCGAGGCGTCGAACGCCACACCGCCGCGCAGCAGGTCCTCCTTGAAGACCGCTTCCTTCGGGACATGCGGGAAGCGCTCCATCAGGTCCTCTACCAGCGCCGTACGGCTCTGCATCCCGTTCTCCTTGCTCGATCGACGGTCACAGTCCTTCCCACGGTATCCCCCGCCCCCTGCTCATCCCTGCCGGGTCCCCGCTCGGGCGACGATGTGCGCGGGCGCGGTGCGGGAGGCGGGGAGCATGGGGTCGGCGGTGGGGGCGCCCCAGCGTGTGGTGAGCGGCAGGGTGCCGGCCCACAGGCCGAGCGCGGCGTCGGCCGAGTCGCCGTCGTCCGGCGGGCCCGCGCTGATCTTGACGGAGGCCTCTTCGAGGGAGAGGGCGAGGACGGTCGTGGCGGCGAGTTCCTTGCGGTTCGGGCGGCGGGCGTAGTCCCACTGGCCCGGCGCCGCGTGCTCGGTGATCAGGCGCAGCGCCTCGGTCTTCTCCGCGTCGTCGGTCAGGGTGCGCGGGACGCCGTAGAGCATCGCGCACCGGTAGTTCACGCCGTGCTCGAAGACGGAGCGGGCGAGGACGAGGCCGTCGACGTGGGTGACGGTGACGCATATCGTCTCCTCCGTCCCGGTGAGGCTGCGGCTGGCGACGGAGCCGTGCACGTACAGGTACCCCTCGTCACGCCCGTAGACGGTCGGTACGACCATGGGGGCGCCGTCGACGAGGACGCCCAGGTGACAGACGAAGCCCGCGTCGAGGACCGCCTCCAGGTCCGCCCGCTCGAAGCTCGCGTTCTCCTTGAAGCGACGCAGCCGCGTGCGGTCGGTGGGCGTCAGCGTGCGGGGCAGTTCCGAGTGCGTCATGCGCCGGAACAGTACTCCCGGGTGATCAGCGGGACGCCCGGGAGGGGGCCGCCTGCGCCTCTGACGAACGATCCGGAAGGCGCCCTGAGCGACCTGGCGGGCCCGTGATCCAATCGGCCCCAGGACCTCAGGAAAGGCCGACGCCATGCCCGACACCCGCCCCATGAACTGGGCCCGCAACATCACCTTCTCCGCGGCCGCGGTGCACCGTCCGGCCACCCCCGACGCCCTGCGGCAGCTGGTGGCACGCAGCCCGCACGTCCGGATCCTCGGCAGCGGCCACTCCTTCAACCGGATCGCCGACGTGGACGAGGACCGCGGCGGCGCCCTGGTCTCGCTGGGCGCCCTGCCCGCCGGGATCGACATCGACACGACGGCGCGCACGGTACGGGTCGGCGGCGGCGTCCGGTACGCCGAGCTGGCGGCCCAGTTGCACGCCCACGGCCTCGCGCTGCCCAACATGGCGTCGCTGCCGCACATCTCGGTGGCGGGTTCGGTGGCGACCGGCACGCACGGCTCGGGCAACGGCAACAGGTCGCTCGCCGAGGCGGTCCGCGCCGTGGAGATCGTCACCGGGAACGGCGAGACCGTCACCCTCGCGCGCGGCGACGACGGCTTCGAGGGCGCCGTCGTCTCGCTCGGCGCGCTCGGCGTCGTCCTGTCGCTCACGCTGGACGTGGAGCCGGACTACGAGGTGAATCAGCACGTCTTCCGTGAACTGCCTTTCCAGGGACTGGACTTCGAGGCCGTCACCTCGTCCGCGTACAGCGTGAGTCTGTTCACGAAGTGGCGCGGGCCGCACTTCGACCAGGTGTGGGTGAAGCAGCGGCACCCGCTGCCCGTCGACTTCCGGTGGGCCGAGCCGGCCACGGACAAGCAGCACCCCGTGCCGGGCATGCCCGCGGTGAACTGCACCGAGCAGTTCGGCGTGCCGGGGCCCTGGCACGAGCGACTCCCGCATTTCCGCGCCGAGTTCACCCCGAGCAACGGCGACGAGCTGCAGTCGGAGTATCTGCTGCCGCGCGAGCACGCGGTCGCGGCGCTGGCCGCGCTGGACGGCGTACGGGACCGGATCGCGCCGGTGCTCCAGGTGTGCGAGGTGCGGACCGTGGCCGCCGACGCGCAGTGGCTGAGCCCGGCGTACGGACGGGACACGGTCGCCTTCCACTTCACGTGGGTGGCGGACACGGCGCGCGTCCTGCCGGTCGTGTCGCTGGTGGAGGACCGGCTGCGGGGCCTCGGTCCGCGACCGCACTGGGGGAAGGTGTTCACCGCCGAGCCCGCCCGGATCGCCGCGGCCTACCCGCGGGCCGCCGATTTCCGGGCGCTCGCCGAACGGCTCGACCCGGAAGGGAAGTTCGCCAACGCCTTCGTGCGCCGCCTGTTTCCCAGGGGCTGAGTGCGGTGGGTGAAGCGTGGCGTGTGCAGCGCGGCGCTTGAAGTGCGCAGTCTGGACGGCCGGGGCGACGCTCCCGTGCGGCACCTCTGCCCGATCACGCGGGTGGCTGGGATTCGGCCGCGGGCGAGGGCGCCGTTTCGGCCGCTCCACGAGTCGGCGCCGTGCTGGGCGTCCACCTCGGCCCGGACCCCGTCAGCCACAGTCCGGTGAGGACGGCGCACGCCAGGGTGACGGTCCCGGCCGCGACGAAGGCGCTGTTCAGGCCGGCCTCGAAGGAGGCGCCGTCGGACTGCCGGGTTCTGACCACCGCGCCGAGCACCGCCACCCCGAGCACCGCGCCGATCTGCCGGGTGGTGCTGCTGACGCCCGAGGCGAGGCCGCCTTCCTGCGCGGTGACCGCCTGGATCGCGGCGCCGGTCAGCGGCGACATGGTCAGGGCGAAGCCGGCGCCGACCGTCGCGAGACGCCACCACACGTGCGCGTAACCGGTGTCGGCGTGCACCGAACCGAGCGCGAGCAGCCCGGCACCGGCCAGCACCAGGCCGACGGTGACCACACCACGGAAGCCGTACCGAGCGGCGAGGCGGCCCGCGAAGGGGCTGACGACCACCATGGCGAGGGACGTCGGCAGGGTCTGCAGTCCGGCCCGCAGCACCGAGCTGCCCTGGACGTGGACGAAGAACTGGGAGAAGAAGAACGTCGCCCCCATGAGCGCGAACCCCACGACGACCATGGCCGTGTTGGAGACGGTGAACAGCCGCTGACGGAACAGGCGCGGCGGCAGCATCGGCGCGGAGCGGCGCCCCTCCACGACGACGAAGGCGGCGAGGAGGACGAGCGCGGCGGCGAAGCCGCCCAGGATCGGCGGTGAGGTCCAGCCTCGTGCGCCGCCCTCGATCAGCGCGTAGGTCAGCGTTCCCACCCCCAGGACGGACAGGAGCGTCCCCGGGACGTCGAGGGCGGGGGCGGCCGGGTTGCGGGACTCGGTCAGGACGCTGCGCCCGGCGAGCAGCAGGATCAGGCCGATGGGCACGTTGACCAGGAAGATCGCGGGCCAGCCGAAGGCCTCCGTCAGAACGCCGCCGGCGAGCGGCCCGGCGGCCAGGCCGATGCCGCTGAGCCCGGCCCACAGCCCGATCGCCCTGACCCGTTCCCGCGCCGCGGGATGGGCGGCCACGAGCAGGGACAGCGAGGCGGGGCTCAGCGCCGCGGCCCCGATCCCCTGGGCCATCCGTCCGGCCACCAGCCACCCGACCGACGTCGCGCAGCTGCACAGCACCGACGCGACGGTGAAGACCGCGACGCCGCCCAGGTAGACCCGCTTGCGGCCGAAGCGGTCGGCGAGGACCCCACCGGTCAGCAGCAGCATGGCGACCAGCAGCACGTACGCGTCGACGATCCATTGCAGACCGGTCAGCTGCGTGTGCAGCCGGAGCTGCATGTCGGGCAGCGCCGCGCCGACGATCGTGTTGTCGAGCAGCACCATGAACTGTCCCAGGCAGACCACCGCGAGCAGCGCGGCCCGGTTCGGTCCGCCGCCTCCCGACACGGCCGATGCGGACGATGCAGCCATGACACCCCCTCCGTCTAAACGCAGCCATCGACTGCGTTAGGGAGGAATGTAGAGCGGGAGGGCCCGTAAAAGCAACCATCAACTGCGTTAAGGTGAGGGCATGGACGACGAGCATCAGCGAACCCGGCGGCCCGGCGGACGCAGCGCACGCGTCGGCGCGGCCGTGCACCAGGCCGTCTCCGACCTGGTCGGGGAGCGCGGCTACAGCGGCTTCACCGTCAGCGAGGTCGCGGCCCGCGCGGGCGTCGCCGACACCACCGTCTACCGGCGCTGGGGAAGCCTGGAGGCGCTGCTCGCCGACGTGACGCTCACCCGCCTCAACGCGCAGTCGCCGATGCCCGACACCGGGAGCCTGGCCGGCGACCTGCACACCTACGCGGCCCAAGTGGCCCGGGTGATCACCGGCCCCGACGGCCTGGCGGTGCTCCGCCTGGCCGTCGCCCTGTCCGGCACCGGACCGGACGACCTGCGCACGCGTGACGACTTCCTCGCCGACCGCGCCCGCCAGTTGCAGTCCATGCTCGACCGCGCCGCCGACCGCGGCGAGCAGCCACCCGACGCCCTGACCGTCGTCGACCACGTCATGGCACCGATGTACATCCGCGTCCTGTTCGGCGCGGGCCCGCTCACCGCGGAGTACGTCGCCGGACTGGTCGACCGGCTGCTGTCGAACCCGGCCCGCCCGTCCGGCGCCTGACGCGGGGAACCGTGCGGGGAGGCCCCACCGGGCACCACCCCCGCCCGCTTGACATCATGGGGCGCGTGAACTTCCGGTCGATCTACAGTCAGGGATTCGCGCGGGTGGCGGCATGCACCGGGCACGCCGCCATCGCCGATCCGCACGCCAACGCCGAGGCGATCCTGCGCCAGGCCCGTGAGCGCGCCGCCGACGGGACCGCCGTCGCGGTCTTCCCCGAGCTGGGGCTCTGCGGCTACTCCATCGAGGACCTGCTATTGCAGGACGTCGTGCTCGACGAGGTGGAACAGGCGCTGGCAGCCGTCGTCGCCGGGTCCGCCGAGCTGCTGCCGGTGCTCGTGGTCGGCGCCCCGCTGCGCCACCGGGACCGGATCTACAACTGCGCCGTCGTCGTGCACCGGGGCCGGATCCTGGGCGTCGCCCCGAAGTCGTACCTGCCGAACTACCGGGAGTTCTACGAGCGCCGCCAGATCGCGGCCGGTGATACGGAGCGCGGCGGAACGATCCGGCTCGGCGGTGCCGAGGTGCCCTTCGGCGTGGATCTGCTGTTCGCCGCCGAGGACGTGACCGGCCTCGTGCTGCACGTCGAGATCTGCGAGGACATGTGGGTGCCGGTGCCGCCCGCCGCGGAGGCGGCCCTCGCCGGTGCGACGGTCATCGCCAACCTCTCCGGCAGCCCGATCACCGTGGGCCGCGCCGAGGACCGCAAGCTGCTCTGCCGGTCGGCGTCGTCCCGCTACCTCGCCGCCTACGTCTACGCGGCCGCCGGGCTCGGTGAATCCACCACCGACCTGTCGTGGGACGGGCAGACGATGATCTACGAGAACGGGGCGCTGCTCGACGAGACGGAGCGCTTCCCGCTCGGCGACCGGGCCGCGGTCGCCGACATCGACCTGGACCTGCTGCGCCAGGAGCGGCAGCGCCAGGGCACCTTCGACGACAACCGGCGCACGCACGCCGCGCGCACCGGCGACTTCCGCCGGATCCCCTTCCGCCTCGACGCGCCCGCGACCGACTTCGGGCTGCGCCGCGCCCTGGAGCGGTTCCCGTTCGTGCCGGCGGACGCCGAGCGGCTCGCCCAGGACTGCTACGAGGCGTACAACATCCAGGTCGCGGGCCTGGTGCAGCGGCTCGGCGCCATCGGCGACCCGAAGATCGTGATCGGGGTGTCCGGCGGGCTGGACTCGACGCACGCGCTGATCGTCGCCGCGCGCGCCATGGACCGGGCCGGACGGCCGCGCAGCGACATCCTCGCCTTCACCATGCCGGGGTTCGCGACCGGCGAGCACACCAAGTCCAACGCGCACGCGCTGATGAAGTCCCTCGGCGTCACCGCCGCCGAGCTGGACATCACCGACACCGCGCGGCTGATGCTGAAGGAGATGGACCACCCCTTCGCGGGCGGCGACCCGGTCTACGACGTCACCTTCGAGAACGTGCAGGCCGGGCTGCGGACGGACTACCTGTTCCGGCTCGCCAACCAGCGCGGCGGCATCGTGCTGGGCACCGGCGACCTGTCCGAGCTGGCGCTCGGCTGGTGCACGTACGGCGTCGGCGACCAGATGAGCCACTACAACGTCAACAGCGGCGTGCCGAAGACGCTCATCCAGCACCTGATCCGGTGGGTGGTCAGCAGCGGGCAGTTCGGGGACGACGCCGGGGAGATCCTCACCGCGATCCTCGACACCGAGATCAGCCCGGAGCTGGTGCCGGGCGAGGAACTGCAGTCGACCGAGTCGAAGATCGGGCCCTACGCGCTCCACGACTTCACCCTCTTCTACGTGCTGCGGTACGGGTTCCGGCCCACGAAGATCGCGTTCATGGCGTGGCACGCGTGGCGGGACGCGACGGCGGGCGCCTGGCCGCCCGGGTTCCCGGACGCCGACCGCAAGGCGTACGAGCTGGCGGAGATCCGGCACTGGCTGGAGTACTTCTGCCGTCGCTTCTTCCAGTTCGCCCAGTTCAAGCGGTCCGCGATGCCGAACGGGCCGAAGGTGTCGGCCGGCGGTTCGCTCTCGCCCCGCGGCGACTGGCGGATGCCGTCGGACAGTTCGGCGCGGGCCTGGCTGCGGGATCTGGAGCGCTGGGACCCGGCCGACGTCGGGGACTGATCGCGCTACGGTCCTCTCGGACGACGTGATCGTGACGCCGTGATCGCGACCGTGTGATCGTGGCGACGCGATCGCGACAACGTGTCCGCCGACCGAGAGGACCCGAACTCCCTTGAGAGCGCTACGTGTTCGTCTCACCGCACTAGGAGTCGTACTGCTGGCGGGGCTCGCCGCCCCGGTCCCGGCATCCGCGGCCGCCCCCACCACCGGCACGGTCGAGGAGGCCCGGCTCGACCGGGCCGCGCCCCAGGAGATCCTGCGCCGCTCGGGCTTCGACGCGGTGCGGCCCCGGTTCGTCCGGGGGCTGGCCGACGCCCGCACGTACCGGCGGGCCGAAGAAACCGTCGCACGGGAAGGGGCGCGACTGTGGCGCCGGGCCGTGGACCGGGTGCAGGGGCGCGGACCCGCCGGCGGTGACCTCAGCCGCGACGACGACCGGCCGCTGTACTGGGCCCGGTTGTCGATGACCCGTGAACTGCGTTCCTGGGAGCCGGAGTTCTCGCTGAGCGAGGCGCGCAGATCCGCGCTCCTGGACCGGCTCGACCGGACTTCGCGCGGCCAGGACGACATCGGCTACCCGCACGGCAAGGGCCTGAAGCGGGTCCTCGTGACCGGCTTCGATCCGTTCCAGCTCGACATCGACGTGCGCCGTTCCAACCCGTCCGGCGCCGCGGCCCTCGCGCTCGACGGCACGGTGGTGAAGACGGCGGACGGGCCCGCCCGCATCGAGGCCGTCACGTTCCCCGTGCTGTGGCAGGACTTCGGGGACGGCACCGTGGAGCGGGCACTGACCGGGGTGCTGCCGCGCGTCGACCTGTTCACCACGGTCAGCCAGGGGCGCGTCGGCCGCTTCGACATCGAGCGCACCAACGGCGCCTGGCGGGGCGGCTATCCGGACAACGACAACGTCTCGCGCACCGAGACCGTCCCCGTCACCGACCCGGCGACCCGGCCGCAATGGACGTCGACGACACTGCCGTACGCGAGGATCGTCGCCGCGGACACCGGCCCCTTCCCGGTGTACGACCACACGTCGGTGACCGAGATCCCGGCGGGCGGCACGGACCCGGTCGTCCGGCCGGACGGACCGACCCCCGGCTCGACGGCCCGCGCGGGCGGTGGCGGCGACTACCTCTCCAACGAGATCGCCTACCGCGCGACCCTGCTGCGCGACCGGCTCGGTCTGCACGACAGCCTGCCGGGCGGCCATGTCCACACGCCGGTCCTGCAGTTCGCGGACACCAACGCGGACCCGGCGACGGGTACCGTCACCGACCCCGAGTTCGTCCGGAACCGGGTCGCGATCGTGGCGCAGTTGCGGGCCGTCGTGACAGCCGCGCTGTAGGCCGCCCCGGACCGCCGGAGGGGCCCGTGGCGTTCAGTCGCGGGCCCCCTCCAGGGCCTCGGCCCTGAACGTCCTCCGGTAGTCGCGCGGCGACACCCCGATGGCCGCGTGCAGGTGCTGGCGCAGTGAGGTCCCCGTGGCGAAGCCGACCTCGGCGGCGACCCGGTCCACCGGCAGATCGCTGGTCTCGAGCAACTGCCGGGCCCGGTGCACCCGTTGCTGGATGAGCCAGCGGCCCGGGCTGGTGCCGGTCTCCTCCTGGAAGCGCCGGGCGAAGGTGCGCCGGCTCATCCGGGCGTGATCGGCCAACTCGCCGAGCGTCAGCGGTCGTTCGAGGTTCTCCAGGGCCCAGGCGCGGGTGTCGGCGGTGCCGGTGCCGTCCTCGTCGGGCATCGGCTGTTCGATGTACTGGGCCTGCCCGCCGTCCCGCCACGGCGGCACCACGCAGTGCCTGGCCACCCGGTTCGCGACGGCGCTGCCGTGGTCGGCGCGGACCACGTGCAGGCAGACGTCGACACCGGACGCGGCGCCCGCCGAGGTGAGGACGTCGCCGTCGTCGACGAAGAGCACGTCCGGGTCGAGGAGGACCTGCGGGAACATCCGGCGGAACAGGTCGGCGAGCGCCCAGTGCGTCGTCGCGGGCCGCCCGTCGAGCAGGCCCGCGGCGGCGAGCGTGAACGCGCCCGTGCAGATGGAGACGATGCGGGTGCCGGGCCGGATCCGGGCGAGCGCGGCACGCACCGGCTCCGGCAGCTCGGCCGAGAGGAACCGCAGGTCGAACGGGGGCACGACCACCGTGTCCGCCGTCTCCAGGGCCTCCGGGCCGTGCCCGACGGTGACGGAGAAGTCGGCGTTCGTCGCCACCGTCCGGTCCTGCGCCGCCGCACAGGTCACGACGTCGTACGCGCCCGGGACCATCGGGAACACCCGGTTCGGGATGCCCAGCTCGAAGGGGTACACCCCGTCGAGGGCGAGCACGACGACGCGGTGCGGCGGGGTCGTACGGAAGTCGATCGGCCGGGCGGAGCCGGGCCGCGGGGTGGCCTGCGTCATGGCACGATCCTATCGGTTAATGACCATCTTGCCATTGCCGGGCCGGGAGCCCTGCCGCAGGCTGGAGTCATGACCAAGAACAACGGCGACCAGCCGGAGCCCACCATGCAGGCCATCAGCCAGGACGCCCTCGGCGAACCCGACGTGCTCCAGGAGGTCGAGACCGCCCGGCCGAAGCCCGGCGTCGGCCAGATCCTGGTGGCCGTGCACGCGGCGGGGGTGAACCCGACGGACTGGAAGCACCGCAGGACCGGCGGTTTCCTGGGCAAGCCGCCGTTCACGCTCGGCTGGGACGTGTCCGGCGTCGTCGAGGCCGTCGGGGTCGGCGTGGCCCTGCACAAGCCCGGCGACGAGGTCATCGGCATGCTGCCGTACCCGTACGGCGCCGGTTCGCACGCCGAGTACGTCACCGGGCCCGCCCGCGCCTTCGTGCCCCGGCCCGCCGGGCTCGGCCACGTCGAGGCGGGCGCGCTGCCGCTGGTGTCGCTCACCGCCTGGCAGGCGCTCGTCGACCTGGCCGACGTGCGGCCGGGGCAGCGGGTGCTGGTGCACGCCGCCGCGGGGGGCGTCGGGCATGTCGCCGTACAGATCGCGAAGGCGCGCGGCGCGTACGTCATCGGCACCGCCTCGGCGCCCAAGCACGACTTCGTCCGGTCGCTCGGCGCCGACGAGGTCATCGACTACCGCACCCAGGACTTCCGCACCGAGGCACGCGACATCGACGTCGTCCTCGACACGCTCGGCGAGGAGACCCGGCTGCAATCGCTGGAGGTGCTGCGGCCCGGCGGCATCCTCGTCTCGATCCTCCCGAACGGCTTCGGCGAGGTCCCGGCCCGCGCGGCGGAGCTGGGCGTGCGGGCCACCGCCATGCTGGTCGAGCACGACCAGGCGGGCCTGCGGGCCGTCGCCGGTCTGGTCGAGGAGGGCAAGCTGCGGGTGCACGTCTCGGGGACGTATCCGCTCGCCGACGCCGCGAAGGCGCACGAGGAGGGCGAGACCGGCCGGGTCACCGGCAAGCTGGCGCTGACGGTCCGCCCGTGACCGGCGCGCGGTGCGGGGCACGCTCCCCGCACCGCGCGGCAGGCGGGCCGGACCGTTCCCGCACGTCGCATCATCTCCAACGCGCTTCGTGAGAAGGGGACTTGCCTCACAGGTCAGGGGGTTACCGTGTGCCCTGCCCGATCCCCTCACCTGCCTCTCCGATCGCGACAGGGACACCCGATGAGCGACTCCGCACCGGCCCCGAGAACCTCTCCCGAACCCCTTGCGCACGTCGACAGGGACACCGCCGCCCGGGTCCGCGACCGCATCGACACCTCGCGGCCCCACCCGGCCCGGGTCTACGACGCGCTCCTCGGCGGCCGCAACCACTACCCCGTCGACCGCGCCGCCACCCTCAAGTCCCTGGAGCACAACCCGCGCGGCTATCTCGACGTGCGGCACAACCGCGACTTCATCCGGCGCGCGGTGCTGCACCTGACGCGCGAGGCGGGGCTGCGCCAGTTCCTCGACATCGGCACCGGGCTGCCCACGGCGCCGAACGTGCACCAGATCGCCCAGTCCGTCGTGCCCGACGCGCGGGTCGTGTACGTCGACCACGACCCGGTGGTCCTCGCCCACGCCCGTGCCCTGCTGACCGGCGGCCCCGAGGGGCGCACCGCCTATCTCGACGCCGATCTGCGCGACCCGCACGCCATCCTCTTCGGCGCCCGCGCCACCCTGGACCTGGAACAGCCGGTCGCGCTCGGCCTCGCGGCGATCCTGCACTTCATGGAGTCCCCGGCGGCGGACGAGATCGTGGCGACGCTGCTCGACGCCCTGCCGTCCGGCAGCGCCGTCTTCCTCACCCACCTCACCCCCGACCTCAACCCGGACACCCTGCTCCCCGCCCTGCGGGCGACGGGCCTCGACTTCACGCTCCGCTCCCGCGAGGACGTGCTCGCCCTCCTCACCGGCAACGGCCTGCGGCCGGTCGACCCGGGCGTCGTCCCGGTCCACCGCTGGCGCCCGGACGGCACCTGGCACAGCACGGCCCTGGAGCCGGAGGACACGGCCGGTCTCGACGCCCTGGAGGTCGCCGCGCGGCGCGGCATCGGCGACGTACGGGACGACGACATCAACATCTACGGAGCGGTCGCCTTCAAGCCGTGACCCGGTCGGCCGTCACCTGGACCGACGCGCGGCCGGCGGCGGGCTCGGCGCCCCGGGCCCGCTCAGGCGAGGCTCGGGCCGATCCGCGCGATCGCCGCGGGTCCGACCCGGCAGCATCCTCCGATCAGCCGCGCTCCACGGTCGCGCCAGCCGACGACCCGCTGCCCGGAGAACGAGCCCTGCCCGGCCCAGCGACGCTCCCGCGCGTCCCAGGTCTCGCCGCTGTTCGGGTAGGCCACCACCGGCTTTCCGGTGCTCCGGGCCGCCAGCTCGACGGCGTGGTCCACGTCCTCGGGCGCACAGCAGTTCACCCCGACCGCGATGATCTCCGGGACGTCGGCGGCGAGGGCGAACGCCTCGTCGAGCGGCTGGCCCGCGCGGGTGCGGTCGCCGTCGATGCTGTACGAGAGCCAGGCCGGGACCCCGAGCCCCCGGACCGCCCGCAGCAGTGCGCGGGCCTCGTCGGCGTCCGGGACGGTCTCCAGGGCGAGGACGTCCGGGCGCGCCCCGGCGAGCACTTCGAGGCGCGGCCGGTGGAACCGCTCCAGCTCCGCCACGCTCAGCCCGTACCGGCCCCGGTACTCCGAACCGTCGGCGAGCATCGCCCCGTACGGGCCCACGGACGCGGCCACCCACAGCGGGCGCCCGAGCTGCGTCCGGCGGGCGGCCTCGCGCGCCAGCTCCACGCTCAGGGCCATCAGTCCGGCCGCGCGCTCGTGTCCGATGCCGTGCCGGGCGAACCCTTCGAACGTGGCCTGGTAGCTCGCGGTGATGGCGACGCTCGCGCCCGCCTCGTAGTAGGCGCGGTGGGCGGCGACGATCGCCTCGGGGTGCTCGGCGAGCAGCCGCGCGGACCACAGCTCGTCGCTCAGGTCGTGCCCGGCGGCCTCCAGCTGGTTGGAGAGCCCGCCGTCGAGGACGATCGCCGCGTCACCGCTCAGGGCCGACGCCAGGGAGGTGTTCATGCGCCCGACGGTACTCGGGGCGTTCCGTCGAACGTCGAACACGGAACGGTGGTGCGGCACGCGTTCGAGAGACCGCCCGTCCCCTGTCTGCTGATCAGCTTGTTCCCCCGATCGAGGGACCCTAGGACGCGCCGCAGGGGGTATGGGGAGTCCCGAACGACCACGACCCGGAGAGGTGGGACGAGCGAGGCATTCAATCCAGTTGCAGCACAGCGCGTACGCGGTGAGCCGTGCCGCCGGGCCGGGTGACGGTGACGGAGAGGGCCACGGAGGTGACGATCATCCATCCGAGCAGGGCGGCTCCCGCGCAGTGGAAGTCGGCCGGAGCGCCGTCCCGGTAGTCGACCGTCACCTCCAGCACTCCGCCGTGGCGGAAGGCGGCGAAGCGGCTGATCCCCGGGGTGTGCCGCTGCGCGTGCGCCACCAGTTCGGAGACCGCCAACGCGATGTCGGTGTCCGCCGTCCCGACGGGTCCGGACAGCCGTCCCCCCACCAGCAGGCCGACCGCGGTCCGCGCCTCCCGAGGCGTGGCCGGGACGCCGCTGACCTCATCGATCCCATGCCCGAGACTCATCCGCTCCCCCGCTCCGCACCTATTGTCATAACGACCGGCTGCCCTGGGCCCAGCTCTGAAGACGCGTCAGACGGAGCATCCACTCGAACGGGTGACCCGATGGCTCCTCGCGTCAGAAAGACAGCATCGGAAAGACAGCAATGGACAACTCTCCCCGACGACCCCACGCACCCGAATCCACCGAAGAACCGGCGATCGTCACCCGCACGCAGCGCGGCGGGACGGCGACGATCACGCTCGCGGGTCACCTCGAATGGGACACCTCGGGTCTCGTCGAACAGCTCCGCGAACCGGCCCCCGTCACGATCGTCGACCTGAGCGGTCTGGTCTGGGCGGATTCGTCTCTGCTGAGCACCCTCCTGCACGCCCAGCGCGAGGTGCGCCGCGAGGGCAGGCGTCTGGTTCTGCGCGGCCCTCTGCAGCCCGTGGTGCGGAGACTGTTCGAACTCACCGGAACGATCTCCTACTTCACCTTCACCTGAGTTCTCCGCGGATGATCCGCCGATGGGACGCAACGCGGACGGCTCCGCTTCCGAAGAAGCGGAGCCGTCCGCGGGAATTCGTACGAAGAACCTTGGGCTGATCAAGCCCGACGTCGGTTCCCGGTGATCACGCGGTACAGGATCAGCAGGATCAGCGAGCCGACAATGGCGGCCACCCACGTGGACAGGTTGAAGAAGCCGTCGATGGAGTCGACTCCGAAGATGACCTTTCCGAGCCAGCCGCCGAGAAGTCCACCGGCGATGCCGATGAGCATCGTGATGATGATGCCGCCCGGGTCCTTGCCCGGCAGCAGCAGCTTGGCGATCGCTCCTGCGAGCAGTCCGATGACTATCCACGCGATGATGCCCATTGTGCGCCTCCAACCAGCAGAAATAAGAACTGGTTAAGCGAGTGCTCCACTGATCCGTCTTCAAACCCACACCGGCTCCCATCGATCTCTCCACAACGGGACCACGTCGTGCCCCGACCGATGGACGGCGTCCGTTTCGTACAAGACCGGTGGTGTGCCGTCCGCCTACGGTGAGGCGCATGGACCACATCAGCATCCGCCTGGACGCCATCGGCGTCGGCACCTCCGACCTGGCCGCGTCCCTCGCCTTCTACCGTCTCCTCGGCCTCGCGTTCCCCGAGGGAGCCGAGCAACAGCCGCACGTGGAGGCCGAGACGGCCGGTGGGATCCGGCTGATGTTCGACCCCGACGAGAGCGCGGCGGACCAGGGCCGCGGCCGGATCGCGCTGGCCTTCCACTGCGGTGACGCGGCCGGGGTCGACGCGGCGTACGAGAAGGTGACGGCCGCCGGCCACCACGGCGAGAGCAAGCCGTTCGACGCGCCCTGGGGGCAGCGGTACGCGGTGGTGCACGACCCGGACGGCAATCAGATCGACCTGTTCGCGTAGCGGGGCCCCGGACTCAGACGAGGCCGCTCAGCGTCGAGCCCGTCAAGTCCTTGACGTCGCGCGAGAGATGGGCCTGGTCCGTGTATCCGGCGCGGGCCGCCGTCTCGGCGAAGGGGACGCCCGCGCGAGCCAGTGCGAGGGCGCGCTGGAGGCGGAGGATGCGGGCGAGCGTCTTGGGGCCGTAGCCGAACGCGGTCAGGGAGCGACGGTGCAGGTGCCGGGGACCGAGACCGGTCAGCCGCGCGGTCTCGGCGACGGTCGCGCCCGAGCCCAGCGCGCGCACGACAGCGGCGAGCAGCGGGTCGGGCGGGGCCGCCGCCCCCGCGAGCCGGACGGCGACGGCCTCCAGTTCGGCGGCCGGATCGGCGGCAGTCCCGATCCGCTCGGTGAGGCGGCGCACCCGCGCGGACGGCCACAGATCGGCCAGGCCGACACCGCGGTCGCGCAGTTCGTGGGCCGGGACACCCAGCCAGGCGGGGGCGGCTCCCGGGGCGAACCGGATGCCCGCGTAGTGGGTGACGGTGTCCACGGCGGGGCGGTGGGCACGGGTGTCGGGGCCCGCGATCCGCAGCTCGCCCGCCCCCTGCCCCAGCCACAGCAGGTCCATGCAGCCGTCGGGCAGCACGGGTGCAACCGGACCGTGCCCCGGGTCGAGCGTGCGCGTCCACAGCACCGCGCCGGGCACCCGGGCGGCCCGCTCCGTGTACCCGCCGTCGCGGTCGTCCCCGCCGTTCGTGGCGTCGCGCGTCATGACCGGTACTCCTGGGGGCTCACTCCGTACTCCCGCTTGAACGCGCTCGACAGGGCGAACGCGCTGCCGTACCCGACCCGCCGCGCGATCGCCGCGACGGTGAGCCCGCTGTCGCCGTCGCGGAGCGCGTCCGCCGCGAGCGCGAGCCGCCAGCCGGTCAGGTACGTCATCGGGGGCTCGCCCACGAGATCGGTGAAGCGGCGGGCGAGCGCGGCCCTGGACACCCCGGACCTGGCGGCGAGTTCGGCGACGCTCCACGGGTGGGCGGGGTCGTCCTGGACCAGGCGCAGCGCCCGGCCGACGACGGGGTCGCCGAGCGCCCGGTACCAGGCGGGCGCGTCGGCCTCCGGGCGCGCGAACCAGGCCCGCAGGGACGCGATCAGCAGCAGGTCGAGCAGCCGGTCGAGCACGACCTCCTGGCCCGGCTCGTCCTTCACGATCTCCTCGGCGACGAGCGGGGTCAGCGGGCACTGCCACACCTCGGTCGGCAGGACGAGCAGCGGCGGCAGCGCGTCGAGGAGGCGGGTGGTGATCTCGCCGCGCATCTGGTACGTGCCGATGAGCATCTGCGCGGGCCCGTCGGGCGACTCGCCCCACTCCCGCACGCCGAGGTCCCGGTAGCGGCCGGCGTGCTCGGGGCCGAGCGGCCGGCACACCTGGCCGGGGCCGATCTCGGCGCGCGGCGCGGTCGCCGGGTCGTCGCAGCAGACGTACGGGGCGGGGCCGCGGGCGATGGCGATGTCTCCGGGGCGGATGTGCAGCGGTTCGCCGGTACCGCCGTCCGCTCCCCCGGGCCCGGGCAGGATCCACGCGTCGCCCTCGACCATGATCATGACGGTCAGCGGTGCCTCGTCGGCGATCCGCACCGCCCAGGGCAGCTCGAACGAGGCCCGGATCATGAAGGCGCCGCGCGCCCGCGGTCCCTCCAGGAGCCCTGCGAAGACGTCCATACGGCCAGCCTAGACGGACGCGTATGGAGGTGAGCGGTTCGGCGATGTCCGGCCGTGCGGTACGGCAGTTGAGTGGACGCATGACAGAGAACAGCGGGAACACGATGACGGTGCTGGTGACGGGTGCGACCGGGCGGACCGGCCGCAGGGTCGTGCGGGCGGCACGGGCGGCGGGACTCACGGTGCGGGCGGCCTCCCGCTCGGGCGAGGTGCCCTTCGACTGGACGGACCCGGGGACGTGGGACGCGGCGCTGCGCGGCGCCGACGGGGCGTATCTCGCGTATCCGTCGGACATCGGCGCTCCGGACGCGGCCGCCGCGGTGGGGGCGCTGGCGCGGCGGGCGGTCTCGCTCGGCGTGCGCAGGCTCGTGCTGCTCTCGGCGCGCGGGGAGGAGCAGGCGCGGCCGGCGGAGGAGGCGCTGCGGGTGCCGGGGGCGGAGTGGACGGTGCTGCGGTGCGCGTGGTTCGCGCAGAACTTCGGTGAGGGGCCGCTGGCGGACCAGGTCCGCGGGCCCGAACTGGCCTTCGCGGCGCCGGAGGCGCTGCGGGAGCCGTTCGTCGACGTGCGGGACGTCGCGGACGTGGCGGTGGCCGTGCTGCGGGGGCCGGCGGGGCGGTACGGGGGCCGGGTGCTGGAGTTGACCGGGCCGGAGCTGCTGACGTGGGGGGAGGCGCTGGCGGAGGTCGGGCGGGCGGCCGGCGAGGTGAAGCGGTACGTCGCGGTGCCGGTGGCCGCCTATGGGGACGCGCTGGTGGGGTTGGGGGTGCCCCGCGAGGAGGCCGACTTCCTGGTCGGCCTGTTCGGCGACCTCCTGGACGGCCGCAACGCCTCGCTCACCCCGGACGTCTCCGAGATCCTGGGCCGCCCGGCCCGCCCCTTCTCGACGTACGCGGCGGACTGCGCCCCGTAAGGGGCGCGGGGAACTGCGCGAGAAGCCCCACCGGGCGCGCACCCGCGAACGGCGCCGTACTCGAGTGGGGGCTCAGGGCGCCGAGGAGTCCCGGTCGTCCGGCGGAGCCTCGCCACGGCGGGTGTGGGACGTGCGCAACCGCGAGGTCACGTCCTCCGGCGGCAGGAACTTCGACCAGCGTTCGGGGAACTCGGACGGCATGTCCGGGTCCCCGAGCCCGTCGTCGGCGTCGGCGTCGTCGTCCTCCGGGTCGGCGGAGTCGAAGTAGCCCGGCCCGGCGACGTCCCGGCGGCCGGTGGCGGCCGCCCGGACCCGTTCGTTGGCGGCCCGCGCCGCCGCCGTGGCGACGGACGGCCACACCCGGTCGATCGCGGCGTTCACGGCGGCCCCGACCAGCACGGCGAAGGCCGAGACGCCGATCCACAGCAGCACCGCGACCGGCGCCGCGAGCGAGCCGTAGATCGTCGGGCCCTCGATGGTGTTCGTGAGGTACAGGCGGAGCAGGAAGCTGCCGGGGATCCACATCGCGAGGGCCACAAGGGCTCCGGGCACGTCCTCGATCCAGGGCGACCGCACCGGCACCGACACGTGGTACAGCGTCGTGAGGAAGGCGATCGACAGCACGAGGACGACCGGCCAGTACAGGATCTGGACCAGCGTCTCCGACCACGGCACCAGGCCGATCACCGCGTCCGGCCCGGCGATCATCAGCGGCAGCGCCACCGACCCGACGACGAGCCCCACGAGGAACAGCAGGAAGGCGAGCAGCCGCGTCTTGACGATGCCGCGCACGCCGTCGAGGCCGTACATCACCGTCACCGTGTCCACGAACGTGGAGACCGCGCGGGAGCCCGACCACAGCGAGATGAGGAAGCCGATGGAGATGACGTCGGGGCGGCCGCCCTTGAGGACGTCGTCCAGGATCGGTTCTGCAATCTCTTTCACGCCTTGATCGGTGAGGACCGTGCGCGAGGCCTCCAGGATGTTGTCGCGGACGCCCTCGATGGTGTTGGCGCCGGTCCACGCGTCGACGTAGGCGAGCAGCCCGACCAGCGACAACAGCAGCGGCGGCACCGACAGCAGCGTGAAGAACGCGGCCTCGGCGGCGAGGCCCAGGATGCGGTACTCCATGCAGGAGTTGACGGTGTCCTTGAGGAGCAGCCACGTGGTCCTGCGTTTGGAGACGTTCTGGTAGAGCACGCGCGCGCGGTGGAGACGGCCCTGCCGCTGGGGGGATTCACTTGCTGGCTGCACGTCCTAAAGGTATCCGTCACAGGCGGCGGCACCCATCCCCGGTGCCGGGCACGGGCTGCCGCCCCGGAGCGGAGCCGCACTGGCCGAATGGTGGGGGCGCGTTCCGGGAACCGTACGGCGGGGCCCCGCCGTCTTTTCAGGTGAGTTCCCCGGCGGGACAGGTCATATCGAGGTACGAACGACATGACCGCGTCAGAACCGGGGAACAGGAAAGCGCCAAACGTCGAATCCGGGTTGCACCGTTCATGAAATCCTAGAAAGAATCCGGATTGTATTCGTTGCGCCCGGCGGGGGGCCGTGCGAGCGCAGCGCACCTGGGGGGACATCGGGGGTTCGGGCCATGCCCGTTGCAGAAGCGCGACCGGCCACGGCGCGCAATTCACCGTTTGCTCCTGCTTTTCAGAAACAACAGGATTAACCACGAGGAGCACAAGTGGCGAACGGCACCGAACGCGTTCTCGCCGAAGTTCTGGCTGGTGTCGTGCGGCAGGACCATGTACCGCGCGATAGTCATTTCTTTGACGATCTGTGTGCCAATTCTCTGGTGATGGCGCACTTTTGCGCCCGGGTCCGCAAGCACACCGATCTGCCGTCGGTGTCGATGCGGGACGTCTACGGGCACCCCACGATCCGCAGTCTGGCAGCCGCGCTCGACGCGGCGCCCGCCACCGCGCCGGCCAGGGCGGCGACGCCGGAACCGCCACCACCGCCGGGCAGCGACCGGCGCCATGTGCTCTGCGGCGTGCTGCAGTTCCTGGTCTTCGCCGGGTACTGCGCGCTCGCCGGGCTCGTCACCGCGCACGGCTACGCGTGGATCGCCGGGGGCTCCGGCATCGTCGACGTGTACGTGCGCTCGCTGGTGTTCGGCGCATCGCTGTTCGCCGGCGCCTGTGTGCTGCCCATCGTGGCGAAGTGGCTGCTCGTCGGCCGCTGGCGCGCGACCGAGTTCCCGGTGTGGAGCCTCAAGTACGTGCGGCTGTGGACGGTGCGGGTGCTGCTGCACACCAACCCGCTGATGCTGTTCGTCGGAAACCCGCTGTACGTCGTCTATCTGCGGCTGCTCGGCGCGCGGATCGGCCCGGGCGTGACGATCCTGTCGCGCGCCGTCCCGGTCTGTACGGACCTGGTGACGATCGGCGCGGGGACGGTGCTCCGCAAGGAGGCCACGTTCCTCGGCTACCGGGCGCACGCCGGCATGATCCGCACCGGCCCGGTCACGCTCGGCCGGGACGTGTACGTCGGCGAGAAGACCGTGCTGGACATCGGTACGTCGATGGGTGACGGCAGCCAGCTCGGCCATGCCTCCGCCCTGTACGACGGTGCCGCGGTCCCGGCGGGCGAGCGCTGGCACGGCTCCCCCGCACGGCGTACGGACGTCGACTACGTCCGCGTACCGCCCGCCCGTACGTCGGCCGTCCGCCGGGCCGGGTACGCGCTCGGCGCCCTGGTTCCGGCACTGCTGCTGTGGACACCGCTCGCACTGGGCGGTACGTATCTGCTGCTGACCGAGGTGCCCGCGCTGGACGCGCTGCTGTCACCGGACTCGGAGGACCTGACCTCGGCGGTGTTCTACGTCGAGGCGCTCGGCCTGTCGGTCGTCGGGTTCGCCGCGTTCCTGGTGTGCGGGTTCGCCGGGGTGGCCCTCGTACCGCGCGCGCTGCGGCCGCTGCTGCGCGAGGACCGTGTCTATCCGCTGTACGGCTTCCACTACTCGGTGCAGCGCGCCATCGCCCGGATGACCAACGTCAAGTTCTTCAAGTGGCTGTGCGGCGACAGCTCGTACATCACCGGCTATCTGAAGGCCATCGGCTACGACCTGTCGCAGGTCGAGCAGACCGGCTCCAACTTCGGTACGGAGGTGCAGCACGAGACGCCGTACCTGGCCACGGTCGGCAGCGGCACGATGGTCGCCGACGGGCTCTCGGTGGTCAACGCCGACTTCTCGGCCACCTCGTTCCGGGTCTCGCGCACCACGATCGGGGACCACAACTTCCTGGGCAACCACATCGTCTACCCGTCGGGCGCCCGCACCGGCGCCAACTGTCTGCTGGCGACCAAGGTTTTGGTGCCGCTGGACGGCGCGGTGCGCGAGGGCGTGGGCCTGCTCGGCTCGCCGGCGTTCGAGATCCCGCGGTCGGTGGAGCGCGACAGCCGCTTCGACCACCTGCGGGAGGGCGACGAGCTGCGCCGCCGCCTCGCCGCGAAGAACCGTTTCAACCTGCGCTCGATGGGCCTGTTCCTGGCGCTGCGCTGGCTGCACTGGTTCGTGATCTCGCTGATCGCGCTCGTCGCCTTCGACCTGTACGACACCTACGGCGGGGCCGCCGCCCTGTTCGTCGGCGCGGCCATGGCGCTCGGGCTCGTGTTCAGCACCGCCTACTACGTGTTCATCGAGCGGCTGATCTGCCGGTTCCGGCCGCTGCAGCCGCGGCTGTGCTCGATCTACGACCCGTACTTCTGGTGGCACGAGCGGGTGTGGAAGGTGCCGGACAACCATCTGGCGATCTTCAACGGAACGCCGTTCAAGGCGCTGGTGTGGCGGGCCCTCGGCGTGCGGATCGGGCGCCGGGTCTTCGACGACGGGGCGAACATCACCGAGCGCACCCTGGTGACGATCGGCGACGACTGCACGCTCGGCGCGCACACCAAGGTGCAGGCGCACTCGCAGGAGGACGGCACCTTCAAGTCCGACCGCATCGTGATCGGCGCCGGCTGCACGCTCGGCACGGGCGCACTCGTGCACTACGGCGTGGACATGGGAGACGCGGCGGTGCTCGCCCCCGACTCCTTCCTGATGAAGGGCGAGCAGATGCCTCCGGGGGCGCTCTGGGGCGGCAACCCGGCGGTGGGGAGGTAGCACCATGACCACAGACACCTTCGATCAGGTCGAAGTACCGCTGCCCAAGGGCCTCCTGGTGCCGCGGGGCGCGGTGGAGGCCGCGCACGAGCGGGTGCTCGCCGCCCTGTCGGCCGAGCCCGACGACCGCGCGCTGCGGGTGAGCGTCACCCCGCACCACACCCTGCTGCTGCACCATCTGCCCGAGCGGTACGACCGGGCCGCGGCCGAGCGGATCGCGGGCTATCACGTCACCGCGCTGACCTCCCCGCGCCGCCGGAACCTGCTCTCCGAGGCGGAACTGAGGCACCAGCTGGAGGAGTTGGCGGGTCCGACCCGCACGCTGCCCGACCGGCGGGTGCACGAGCTGTTCGAGGAGCAGGCGGCCGCGCGGCCCGGTGACGTCGCCGCCGTGCACGGGGAGCGGCAGTGGACGTACGCCGAGCTCAACTCCCGCGCCAATCAGGTGGGCCGGGCCCTCCTGGCCCGCGGGCTGCGGCCCGAGGGCGTCGTCGCCGTGGTCCTCGACCGGGGCCTGGAGTGGATGGCCGCGGTGCTCGGCGTGCTGAAGGCGGGCGGGGTGTACCTGCCGGTCGAGCCGCACTTCCCCGAGGAACGGATCGCGGGGATGCTCGGCCGGGCGGGCTGCTCGCTCGTCGTCGCCGCTCCCGGGAACCCCGCCGGGTCCCTGTCGGTGGCGGACGCCCTCGCCGAAGGCCGCCCGGACACCGATCTCGGCATCCCCGTCGCCGCGTCCCACCTGGCCTACATCTACTTCACGTCCGGCTCCACCGGCGAGCCCAAGGGCGCGATGTGCGAGCACGCCGGGTTCCTCAACCACGTACTCGCCAAGATCGACGACCTGGGCATCGGCGCCGGCGACACGGTCGCCCAGACCGCTCCGCAGTGCTTCGACATCTCGCTGTGGCAGCTCGTCGCCGCGCTCGTCGCGGGCGGCCGCACCTGCGTCGTCGGGCAGGAGACGATCCTCGACGTGTCCCGGTTCGTCGAGACGGTCGAGCACGCGCGGGTGAACGTGCTGCAGGTCGTGCCGTCCTATCTGGAGGCCGTGCTCGCCGAGTTGGAGCAGCGGCCACGCGAACTGCCCGATCTGCGCTGCGTGTCGGTGACCGGTGAGGCCGTCAAGGCGGAGCTGGTCCGGCGCTGGTTCGCGGCCCGGCCGGGCGTGCGGCTCGTGAACGCGTACGGCCTGACGGAGACCTCGGACGACACCAACCACGAGGTCCTGGACCGGGCCCCGGACGGGGACCGGGTGCCGCTCGGGCCGCCGGTCGCGAACGTACGGATCTACATCGTCGACGACGATCTGCTGCCCGTGCCGCTCGGCGCGCCCGGCGAGATCGTGTTCTCCGGGGTGTGCGTCGGGCGGGGGTACGTCAACGATCCCGAGCGCACCCTGGCGGCGTTCGCCGAGGATCCCTACCGGCCGGGCGAACGCCTGTACCGCAGCGGCGACCACGGGCGCTGGCGGCCCGACGGGAAGCTGGAGTTCCTGGGGCGGCGCGACAACCAGGTGAAGATCCGCGGCTTCCGCGTCGAACTCGGCGAGATCGAGAACGCGCTGCTGCGGGTGGCCGGCGTCCGCGACGGCGCAGTGGTCGTGGTGCGCGGCACCCAACTGGCCGCGTTCTGCGCGGGCACCCGACAGGACGACGTCCGCGCACAGCTGGCCGTCTCACTGCCGCCCTACATGGTTCCGTACGCGGTGCACTGGCGGGAGCGGCTGCCGCTGACCGGCAACGGCAAGATCGACCGCCGTGCGCTCACCGCGCTCGCCGAGCAGCTGGACGGCACGGCGGACGAACCGCCCCGTACGGACGCCGAGCGCCGGACGGCCGCCGCCTGGGCCGAGGTGCTCGGGGTGCCCGTCGAGGGCATCGGCCGCCACGACCACTTCTTCGACCTCGGCGGCACCTCGCTGGCCGCCGTGAAGCTCGCGATCACCCTGGACCGGGTGGTCACCCTCAAGGACGTCACCCTGCGGCCGGTTCTCGCCGATCTCGCCGCCCTGCTCGACCGACGCATCTGAACCGAGGCATCCGAAAGGAGCAGCACCCGCATGCCGCTCTCCAGCTCGACCCCGCACATCCACCTCTCGCCGGGGCAACCATCTCTGGTGCGCGCCGAGTTCGACGGTGATCCCGCCGACTGGGCGTCCCGGAACCGCGACACCCTGCGGACGGCCGTCGCGGAGCACGGGCACCTGCTCGTCCGCGGTCTCGGCCTGTCCGGGCCCGACGCGGTGGCGGCCGTCTTCCGCGGCTGCGCCCGCACGCTCATGTCCGACCCGGAGCCCTTCGCACCCCGGCGCAGTTACGGAGAGGGCCTGTACTCGGCCACCAAGTGGCCGCCGAACCAGCAGATGTGCATGCACCACGAGGTGAGCTACGCCCTGGACTTCCCGGGCCTGATGCTCTTCGCGTGTCTGGAGGCGCCGGCGAGCGGCGGCGCCACCGGTCTCGCCGACGCGGGCGCCGTCCTGGACGCGCTCCCCGCCGATCTGACCAAGCGGTTCGAGCAGGAGGGCTGGCTGCTCACCCGGACGTACCACGACGAGATCGGGGCCTCGCTCGAGGAGGCCTTCGGCACCGACGACCGGGAGGCCGTCGCCGCGTACTGCCGCGCGCACGGCATCGACTTCGCGTGGCAGGACGACGGCTCCCTGCGCACCCGGCAGCACCGCAGCGCCGTGCTGCGGCACCCGGCGGACGGCCGCCGCGTCTGGTTCAACCAGATCGCGTTCCTCAGCGAGTGGACGATGGACCCCGAGGTCCGCGACTACCTCGTCGAGGAGTACGGGCCGGACGGGCTGCCCTTCAACACCCGCTACGGCAACGGAGATCCGGTCGACGAGGACGTCGTGAACGTTCTGAACGAGGTGTACGCGGCACACACCGTCCGCGTCGGCTGGCAGGCCGGCGACCTGCTGCTGGTCGACAACATCCGCACCGCGCACAGCCGCGAGCCGTTCGAGGGGCCGCGCGAGATGCTCGCCGCGCTCGCCGATCCGGTCCGGCTCGCCGACTGCGCGCCGACGGCCGGGGTGAACGCATGACACCCACCTTCGCCGTCATCACCGGCGAGCAGGTCCAAGAAGCCCTGGAGGGCCGGGAACCGGAGCTCGGGAAGCTGATCGAGGCGGTCTATCTGCTGCACGACACGGGCGGCACCGTGAACCCGCCCTCGTACTTCCTGCGCTTCCCCGACCGGCCGAAGGACCGCATCATCGCGCTGCCCGCCTCGCTCGGCGGGCCGCTGCGGGTGGACGGCCTGAAGTGGATCTCCAGCTTTCCGGAGAACACCGCGTCGGGGCTGCCCCGGGCCTCCGGTGTGCTGATCCTCAACGACCCGGACACGGGGTATCCGTACGCCTGTCTGGAGGCTTCGGTGATCAGCGCCACCCGGACCGCCGCCTCCGCCGCCCTCGCGGCCGACCGGCTCAGCGCCGACCGGGCCCGCCCGACGCGGGCCGGATTCATCGGGACCGGGCTCATCGCCCGCTACATCCACTCCCATCTCCGGGCCAACGGCTGGGAGTTCGAGGAGACGGGGGTGTTCGACCCGGCGCCGGAGAGCGCGGACGGGTTCCGGGACTACCTGCGGCGGACGGACGCGAAGGGGACGGTCACGGCGCACGACACCGCCGAGTCCCTGGTCCGCGGCAGCGACCTCGTCGTCTGCGCGACGGTCGCCGCCCGGCCGCATCTGCACGACGCGGCCTGGTTCGCCCACCATCCGCTGGTGCTGCACGTATCGCTGCGCGACCTCGCGCCGGAGATCCTGCTCGCGTCCGCCAACTACGTCGACGACGTCGAGCACTGCCTCAAGGCGGACACCTCACCACATCTGGCGGAACAGCTCACCGGAGGAAGGGAGTTCATCAACGGCACACTCGCCGACGTGCTCGCCGGGCGGTCCCGGGTACCCGCCGACCGGACCGTGGTGTTCTCACCGTTCGGTCTCGGGGTGCTCGATCTCGCCGTCGGCCGGTTCGTCCACGACGAGGTGGCCCGGAGGGGGCGACTGCACGTGGTGGACGGTTTCTTCCACGAGCTGCGCCGCCACGGCTGACCGGCACGGCAGCAGCACTGCACGACAGAAAGGCAGGGGGACATGCGCAACGGGGGATTCGAGGAGAGGGGGGCGGGGCGACATCATGCCTGTCATTGACGATCCCGCACAGTTCAACGAGGAGGGGCTCTTCGTCGACCTGCGGTCGACGCTCGATCTGCCGCTCTTCCTGAAGTGCGAAGGGTTCAACTTCGCCGGTTCCATCAAGATGAAGGCCGCCACGGAGATGGTGAACGCCGCGGAGCGTGAGGGGCTCCTGCGGCCGGGCTCGATCCTGATCGAGTCCTCGTCCGGGAACCTGGGCGTGGCACTCAGCGTCATCGCGGCGCACCGCGGCCACCGGTTCCTGTGCGTCACGGACGTGCGCTGCAACCAGCCCACGATCCGGCTCATGCGGGCGCTCGGCGCCCAGGTCCACGTGGTCCGCGAACCGACCGCGCACGGCGGTCTGCTGGGCGCCCGCAAGGCGTACGTGCGGGCCCTGTGCGCGGCGGACGACCGCTACGTCTGGCTCGACCAGCACAGCAACGACGGCAACTGGCGGGCGCACTTCCGCACCACGGCCCCGGCCATCGCCCACCGGTTCCCCCGGCTCGACGTCCTGTTCGTCGGGGCGGGCACGACGGGGACGCTGATGGGCTGCGCCCGCTGGTTCTGGCAGTGGCGGCGGAGGGTGCGCATCGTCGCCGTCGACAGCGTCGGCTCGGTCACCTTCGGCGGCCAGGCCGGTCCCCGGCTCATTCCCGGGCTCGGGGCGGGCGTGCGGCCGCCGCTGCTGGACACCTCGTATATCGACGACGTCGTGCACGTCGACGAGAGCGACGCGGTGCGGGTGTGCCGCCGGCTCGCGGGCCACGGCTTCCTGTTCGGCGGGTCGACCGGCACGGTGATCAGCGGCGCGGACCAGTGGCTGGCCCGGCACGGGCGGCGCGGCCTCACCGCGGTGGCGATCGCGCCGGACCTCGGCGAGCGCTATCTCGACACGGTGTACCGCGACGGCTGGCCGCCCGCCGACAGCGGCCGGCACCCGGCCGAACCGGAGGCGGAGCCGGCGATGGCGCACATCGGCTGAGCGTGGTGGTGAAGCGTCCGGGTACGCCCGGGTAGGTTCCAGGACATGGCAGGCAGCACGCATACCGTGGGGAACCAGCCCCCGCCCCTGACGGGGCACGACGTCTTCACCACCGACCGGCCGCTCACCGAGGGCGTGGCCCGGCACCTGGCACCCGAACTCCTGGAGGAGGCGCGCGCGGAGCTCTCACTGCTGGGCCGCACCGCCGGTTCGGCGCAGGCCCAGGAGTGGGGGCGGCTCGCGAACGAGAATCCGCCGGCCCTGCGCACCCACGACCGCTACGGCCACCGGATCGACGACGTGGAGTTCCATCCGTCCTGGCACCGTCTGCTGGGCAAGGGCGTCTCCGCCGGGCTCACCGCGGCCTGGACCCGCCCCGGCGGCCTGCTGCGGCGCGCCGCGGCCTTCCTGGTCTGGTCCCAGGTCGAGGCGGGCCATCTGTGCCCGCTGTCGATGACGCACGCGGCGGTGCCCGCGCTGCGCGCGCAGCCGGACCTCGCCGCACTGTGGGAGCCGCTGCTCACCTCCACCGTGTACGACCCCGGGCTGCGTCCCGCGGCGCACAAGGCCGGGGCGCTCCTCGGCATGGGGATGACGGAGAAGCAGGGCGGCAGCGACGTACGGGCGAACACCACGCGGGCCGTCGTCCGGGACGACGGCAGCTACGGGCTGACGGGCCACAAGTGGTTCTGCAGCTCCCCGATGTCGGACGGCTTCCTGGTCCTCGCACAGGCCGCCGAGGGACTGACGTGCTTCCTGGTGCCGCGTGTCCTGGAGGACGGCGGGCGGAACGTGTTCGCGATCCAGCGGCTGAAGGACAAGCTGGGCAACCGCTCCAACGCCTCGGCCGAGGTCGAATTCGACGGGACGTGGGCGCGCCGGGTCGGCGACGAGGGGCGCGGGGTGCGCACCATCATCGACATGGTCGCGGCGACCCGGCTCGACTGTGTGCTGGGCTCCGCGGCCCTGATGCGGCAGGCGGTCGCGCAGGCGGTGCACCACTGCACGTTCCGGGAGGCGTTCGGCGGGCGGCTGCTCGACAAGCCGCTGATGGAGAACGTCCTGGCCGATCTGGCGCTGGAGTCGGAGGCGGCGACGACACTGGCGCTGCGGCTCGCGGCGGCGTGCGACGCGCAGGACCCGGCGGAGCGCGCCTTCCTGCGGATCGCGGTGCCCGCCGCCAAGTACTGGGTCACCAAGCGCTGCACGCCGCTGGTGGCCGAGGCCCTCGAATGCCTGGGCGGCAACGGCTACGTGGAGGAGTCGGGGATGCCGCGGCTGCTGCGCGAATCGCCGCTGAATTCGATCTGGGAGGGGTCGGGGAACGTACAGGCGCTGGACGTGCTGCGGGTGCTGCGCAGTGAGCCGGAGGCGTTCAACGCGTTCCTGGTGGAGATCGGCCGGGCGCGCGGCGCGGACCACCGGCTCGACGCCGCGGTGAAGGGCCTGCTGACCGAACTCGGCGACCTGGACGGCATGGAGGCGCGGGCGCGCCGGCTGACGGAGCGGATCGCGCTCGTCCTCCAGGGCTCGCTCCTCGTCCGGTTCGCTCCGCCGGAGGTCGCGGACCTGTTCTGCGCGACGCGGCTGGGCGGGGACGGCGGCGCGGGGTTCGGCACGCTGCCGCACACGCTCGACCTGGGGGCGATCGTGCGGCGGGCGCAGCCGGTCTGACCCACGGCGCCGGCAGGACACGGGATACGGGGATGGTGCCGCGCCGACACGGCACCATCCCCGCCTTCAGAGGCCCCGTCAGGAGCTTGAGCGCCGCCGGGGCGGCGTTGGTCCCAGTTTCAAACGCCGCACGGCTGTTCGCCAGGGTTGCAGGGGGTTGCAACGTTCCTTCTAAAGTCCGACCCTGGCCGTGGCTCGGAGGACGCACGACGGCGTGACTCCCCCGCGGACCGTCCGCACCCTGCCTGCAGACCGAGGTTTCCGGCATGAACCACGACTCCACGATCGATCTGGCGCGCTTGTCGGCGATGGACGTGGCGCTCGCGTCGCGCCTGCTCAAGGGCGTCCGCGACGCCACGCTCTCCGGGCAGCGGCCGCGGGTGCGGCCCCGGCCGGTGATCGGCGAGTCCTGGCGGCGGATGCTGCGCGACGGCGTCGATCCGGACCGCGATGTGCGCCGGGGGCTGCTGAGCGTCGACGAGGTCGCGGAGCGGCGGCAGTCGTCGCCGCTGGTGCCGGTGCTGCCCGTGCTGCGGGAGGCACTGGTGGCGGTGGCCGAGGCCGCGCAGCACATCATGGTGATCGGTGACGCGGACGGCCGGATCCTGTGGCGCGAGGGGCATCCGGCGGTGCTGCGCAAGGGCGACCGGCTGGGCTTCCAGGTGGGCGCGCTGTGGGCGGAGCACGTCGTCGGCACGAACGGGGTCGGTACGCCGCTGGTGACCCGCGAGCCCGTCCAGGTGTTCTCGGCCGAGCACTTCGTGGAGTCGCACCACACGTGGACGTGCGCCGGGGCACCGATCAAGGATCCGCGTGACGGGCGCGTGCTCGGTGTCGTGGACGTGAGCGGGCCGCTGGAGACGATGCATCCGGCGACGTTGTCCTGGGTGACCTCGGTGGCCCGGCTCGCCGAGGCCCGGCTGCGCGAGCGGCACGTCGCGGGTCTGGAGCGGCTGCGGTCGGTGGCGGCGCCGCTGCTCGCCCGGATGCCGGGCAGGGCGCTCGCCGTCGACCCGCACGGCTGGCCGGCCGCGGTGACCGGGATGCCGCTGCCGGAGCGGGTGGCGCTGCCCAAGCAGGTGACGGAGGGACGCTGCTGGGTGCCGTCGCTGGGCGCCTGTCAGGTGACGTCGCTGGCGGGCGGCTGGCTGCTCGTCCTCGTGGACGACGCCCCGCGGCCGCCGACCGCGACCCGGATCACCCTGGACCTGAGCCGGCCGCGCCGCCCGTCGTTGCACGTGACGGGCAGTGCGGCCTCCTGGGTCCATGAACTGAGCCCGCGGCACGCCGAGTTGCTGTATCTGCTGGCGCTGCGGCCGGAGGGCCTGAGCGCGGCGGGGCTGGCCGGCGATCTGTTCGGCGACCCGGGGCGGACGGTGACGGTGCGCGCGGAGATGTCCCGGATCCGGCGCTATCTGGGCGGCCTGCTGGCGCATCGTCCGTACCGCTTCCAGGAGGACGTCGAGGTCGAGACGGTGCTGCCCGGCGACCCGCTGGACCTGCTGCCGCACTCCACGGCGCCGATGGTGGTCAGGGCGCGGACCCACGCTCCCTGACGGCCGCGACGTCCCGCGCGATCCGCTCGGCGGCCTGCGCGGGCGTCAGCCGGGTGGTGTCGATGACCTCGGCCTCCTCGTGCAGCCAGGTGCGGGCGGCCTCGGCGTACGGTTCGAGGTACTTGAGGCGGAACGCGGAGGGGCCCATGACGGTGTCCCCCTCGATGCGGCCGCGCAGCGTCTCCTGGTCGGCGTGGAGGACGAAGTGGCGCACGGGGATGCGGTGCCGTGCGAGCCCCGCGCTGATCTCCCGCCAGTACTCCTCGACCAGGACCGTCATCGGCATCACGAGCGTGCCGCCGGTGTAGTCGAGCACGTGGCGGGCGGTCTCGACGACGAGGGGCCGCCAGGGCGGCCAGTGCTGGAAGTTGTCCGTCGCGGACAGCGCCGGCGTGATGTCCATCAGGGTCTCGCCGACCTTCTCCGCGTCGAACACCCGCGAGTCGGGGAGCAGTTGCTGCACGAGTCCGCTGGTCGTCGTCTTGCCCGCGCCATGGGTTCCGTTGAGCCATACGATCATGGGCGCCGAGGGTAGCGTCCGGACGCGGCGCGGGCGGCTCTTGGCCGGATGCCGCCGCTCGTGATCCGATGGCCGCATGAGCAGCAGCGACACCAGCAACACCGCCACCGTCACGGTCACCACCTGGTCACTCGAGCAGACCTCCCCGTCCGATCTGCGGCCCGCGTCGCCGCCCGCGGGCGACGACGTACGCGTCGTGCGCGCCGAGGTGCCCTCCCCGGAGTTCAGCCGTTTCCTCTACGCGTCCGTGGGAGGCGACATCCGGTGGATCGACCGGCTCGGCTGGACGTACGCCCAGTGGCAGGAGCAGATCGGCCGTCCGGGGAGCGAGACCTGGGTCGCGTACGACAAGGGGACGCCCGCCGGGTACCTGGAGCTCCAGGCGCAGGACGACGGTGTCGTGGAGATCGTCTACTTCGGTCTGATCCCGGCCTTCCGGGGGCGCCGGATCGGCGGGCACCTGCTGTCGTACGGGATCGCGCGGGCCTGGGACCTCGCCGAGCGGTGGCCCGAGCGGGTTCCGACGAAGCGGGTGTGGCTGCACACGTGCAGTCTGGACGGGGAGCATGCCATGGCCAACTATCAGCGCCGCGGGTTCCGGCTGTTCAGGACCGAGGTCGCGGAGGAACCGGACGTGGCCGCTCCGGGGCCGTGGCCCGGGGCCTGACCAGCCTTTTCCCGGCAATCCGGGCACCCTGCGCCACCTCTGACGTGACCGGAACCACACCTGTCCGCGATGTGGGACACATGCGTCCACATTGCGGACGATGGTGGACCGGGCCCAAAGTCCCGTGACACGCTTCCGTCATGTCTACAGCTGGAATTGCCTTGGTGAGTCGGCGGCACGTCGACTTCGGCCGCATGTCCAGCGCCATCTGTCCGGCGCGCTGAGAGAACCAGCACCGCCGACCTCGCTCCCCCCTCATCTCCCTGCGCACCGCCGCGCCCTTGCGCGAAGTGTGCGGGTCAGAGCCGCCCTAAGCCCTGCCTTGAAGGACGTATCCATGGCTGCCACCCCTGAAAAGCCCACCACGGCCGCGCCCCGCCGCAAGGTGAGCCGTCACCGCGGCGAGGGCCAGTGGGCCGCAGGCCATTTCACGCCGCTCAACGGCAACGAGCAGTTCAAGAAGGACGACGACGGTCTCAATGTGCGGACACGCATTGAGACGATTTACAGCAAGCGCGGATTCGACTCCATCGACCCCAACGACCTTCGCGGACGTATGCGCTGGTGGGGCCTCTACACCCAGCGCCGGCCCGGGATCGACGGTGGCAAGACCGCCGTCCTGGAGCCGGAGGAGCTGGACGACGAGTACTTCATGCTGCGCGTCCGGATCGACGGCGGGCGGCTGACCACCGAGCAGCTGCGGGTCGTCGGCGAGATCTCGCAGGAGTTCGCGCGCGGCACCGCCGACATCACCGACCGGCAGAACATCCAGTACCACTGGATCCGGATCGAGGACGTGCCCGAGATCTGGAACCGCCTGGAGGCCGTCGGCCTGTCGACGACCGAGGCGTGCGGTGACACGCCCCGCGTCATCCTCGGCTCGCCGGTCGCGGGCATCGCCGCCGACGAGATCATCGACGGCACCCCCGCGATCGACGAGATCCAGCGGCGCTTCATCGGCAACCCGGACTTCTCCAACCTGCCGCGCAAGTTCAAGTCCGCGATCTCCGGCTCCCCGCAGCTGGACGTGGCGCACGAGATCAACGACATCGCGTTCGTCGGGGTCGAGCACCCCGAGCACGGCCCCGGTTTCGACCTCTGGGTGGGCGGCGGCCTGTCCACCAACCCCAAGCTGGGCCAGCGGCTCGGCGCGTGGGTGCCGCTCGACGAGGTCCCGGACGTGTACGGCGGTGTCATCGGCATCTTCCGTGACTACGGCTACCGGCGGCTGCGCACCCGCGCCCGCCTGAAGTTCCTGCTCGCCGACTGGGGCACCGAGAAGTTCCGGCAGATCCTGGAGGACGAGTACCTCCACCGCAAGCTGGTCGACGGGCCCGCGCCGCAGCAGCCCGCCGGCACCTGGCGGGACCACCTCGGGGTGCACCGGCAGAAGGACGGGCGGTTCTACGTCGGGTTCGCGCCGCGCGTGGGCCGGGTGGACGGCACGACCCTCACGAAGATCGCCGAGGTCGCGGCCGCCCACGGCTCCGGCCGCCTGCGTACCACCGCCGAGCAGAAGATGATCGTGCTCGACGTCGAGGAGGCGCAGGTCCCGTCCCTGGTGGCGGGTCTCGAGGCGCTGGACCTGAAGGTCAACGCCTCGCCGTTCCGGCGCGGCACCATGGCCTGCACCGGCATCGAGTTCTGCAAGCTGGCCATCGTCGAGACGAAGGCGCGCGGCGCCTCGCTCATCGACGAACTGGAGCGCCGCATCCCGGACTTCGACGAGCCGATCACCATCAACCTCAACGGCTGCCCGAACGCCTGCGCCCGGATCCAGGTCGCGGACATCGGCCTCAAGGGCCAGCTGATGCTCGACAAGAACGGCGAGCAGGTCGAGGGCTACCAGGTGCACCTCGGCGGCGCGCTCGGTCTGGAGGCCGGGTTCGGCCGCAAGGTGCGCGGTCTGAAGGTGACCGCGGCCGAGCTGCCCGACTACGTCGAGCGGGTCCTCAAGCGCTTCCAGGCGGAGCGCGAGAGCGGCGAGCGCTTCGCCACCTGGGCGGGCCGCGCGTCCGAGGAGGCCCTGTCGTGAGCGAGCGCGCGGCGCCCTTCTACTGCCCGTACTGCGGCGACGAGGACCTTCGGCCCAACCCCGAAGGCCACGGCGCCTGGGAATGCGCGGCATGCAACCGAGCCTTCCAGTTGAAGTTCCTCGGGCTGCTGTCCCGAGGACTTCAGCGCAACGACGGCGGAGGGGACCAGATATGACCACGACTCAGATCTCGTCGGACACCGAAGAGTTGAAGGCGCTCGCCGAGCGGGCCGGGCGCGACCTGGAGGACGCCTCCGCCCTGGAGATCCTCCGCTGGGCGACGGAGACCTTCGGGAAGAAGTTCTGCGTGACCTCGTCCATGGAGGACGCGGTCGTCGCCCACCTCGCCTCGCGCGCCCTGCGGGGCAGTGGAAAGGTCGACGTCGTCTTCCTCGACACCGGCTACCACTTCGAGGAGACGATCGGCACCCGGGACGCCGTGGAGGCCGTGATGGACGTGAACGTCATCACCCTGACGCCCCGTCGGACCGTCGCCGAGCAGGACGCCGAGTTCGGCCCGCGGCTGTACGAGCGCGACCCGGACCTGTGCTGCGCGATGCGCAAGGTCAAGCCGCTGGAGGAGGGGCTGACCGGCTACACCGCCTGGGCCACCGGGCTGCGCCGCGACGAGTCCCCCACCCGCGCGAACACCCCGGTCGTCGGCTGGGACGAGAAGCGCCGGAAGGTGAAGGTCTCGCCGATCGCCCGCTGGACGCAGGACGACGTCGACGCCTATGTCACCGAGCACGGAGTCCTCACCAACCCGCTCCTGATGGACGGCTACGGGTCCGTGGGCTGCGCCCCGTGCACCCGCCGCCTCCTCGCGGGCGAGGACGCGCGCGCCGGGCGCTGGGCCGGGCGGGCGAAGACCGAGTGCGGACTGCACGGCTGACCCCCATGAACGCACCCCAGATTTTGGAGAAGCAAGTGACCGGAGCCACGATCTGGCTCACGGGTCTGCCGAGCGCCGGCAAGACCACCATCGCGTACGAGCTGGCCGACACGCTGCGCGCCGAGGGCCGGCAGGTCGAGGTGCTGGACGGCGACGAGATCCGCGAATACCTCTCGGCGGGCCTCGGCTTCAGCCGCGAGGACCGCCACACGAATGTGCAGCGCATCGGCTACCTGGCCGAACTCCTCGCCCGTAACGGCGTGTTGGCGCTCGTCCCGGTGATCGCGCCGTACGCGGACAGCCGCGACGCGGTGCGCAAGCGTCACCAGGTGGGCGGCACCGCCTATGTGGAGGTGCACGTCGCCACGCCGGTCGACGTGTGCTCGGTACGCGACGTGAAGGGCCTGTACGCCAAGCAGGCGGCCGGTGAACTGAAGGGCCTCACCGGGGTGGACGACCCCTACGAGGCACCCGAATCGCCCGACCTGCGCATCGAGTCGCAGAACCAGACCGTGCAGGAGTCCGCGGCCGCCGTGCGCGCGCTGCTCACCGAGAGGGGTCTCGCCGCATGACGACCGCAGCCACTTCTTCCGTCTCCGAGGGCTCCGGGGAGACCGACAGCCCGTACGCCCTCAGTCACCTGGACGCGCTGGAGTCCGAGGCGGTCCACATCTTCCGTGAGGTCGCGGGCGAGTTCGAGAAGCCGGTGATCCTCTTCTCCGGCGGCAAGGACTCCATCGTCATGCTCCACCTGGCGCTCAAGGCCTTCGCCCCGGCGCCGGTGCCGTTCTCCCTCCTGCACGTCGACACCGGGCACAACTTCCCCGAGGTCATCGACTACCGCGACCGCGCCGTCGAACGGCACGGACTGCGCCTGCACGTCGCCTCCGTCCAGGACTACATCGACGCGGGCAAGCTCAAGGAACGCCCCGACGGCACCCGCAACCCGCTCCAGACCGTGCCGCTCACCGAGAAGATCCAGACCGAGAAGTTCGACGCGGTCTTCGGCGGCGGGCGGCGCGACGAGGAGAAGGCCCGCGCCAAGGAGCGCGTCTTCTCCCTGCGCGACGAGTTCTCGCAGTGGGACCCGCGGCGCCAGCGCCCCGAGCTGTGGCAGCTGTACAACGGCCGCCACGCCCCCGGCGAGCACGTCCGCGTCTTCCCGCTGTCCAACTGGACCGAGCTGGACGTCTGGCAGTACATCGCCCGCGAGAAGATCGAGCTTCCCGAGATCTACTACGCGCACGAGCGACCGGTCTTCAGCCGCAACGGCATGTGGCTCACGGCGGGCGACTGGGGCGGCCCCAAGGACAGCGAGACGGTCGAGACTCGACTCATCCGCTACCGGACCGTGGGAGACATGTCCTGCACCGGCGCCGTCGACTCGGATGCCACGACGATCGAGAAGGTCATCGCCGAGATCGCTGCTTCCCGGCTCACCGAGCGGGGCGCGACGCGCGCCGACGACAAGATGTCCGAGGCCGCCATGGAAGACCGCAAGCGCGAAGGGTACTTCTAGACATGAACACCACCCCCGCTGTTGAAGAGCTGGCCGGTCTCTCGGCCACCACGCTGTTGCGGTTCGCCACGGCCGGTTCCGTCGACGACGGCAAGTCCACGCTGGTCGGGCGGCTGCTGCACGACTCCAAGTCGGTCCTCGTCGACCAGCTGGAGGCCGTCGAGCACGCGTCGCGGTCGCGCGGCGCCGCCGAGCCGGACCTGGCGCTGCTCACCGACGGGCTGCGCGCCGAGCGCGAGCAGGGCATCACCATCGACGTCGCGTACCGCTACTTCGCCACGCCCCGGCGCCGCTTCATCCTCGCCGACACCCCGGGCCATGTGCAGTACACGCGCAACATGGTCACCGGCGCCTCCACCGCCGACCTGGCCGTGGTCCTGGTCGACGCGCGCAACGGCGTCATCGAGCAGACCCGCCGGCACGCCGCCGTCGCCGCGCTGCTGCGCGTCCCGCACGTCGTGCTCGCCGTGAACAAGATGGACCTCGTCGACTACGAGGAAGCCACCTTCGCGAGGATCGCCGAGGAGTTCACCGCGTACGCCGGCGAGCTGGGCGTGCCGGAGATCACCGCGATCCCGATCTCGGCGCTGGCCGGGGACAACGTCGTGGAGCCGTCCGCCAACATGGACTGGTACGGCGGCCCGACGGTCCTGGAGCACCTGGAGACGGTGCCGGTCAGCCACGACCTGACGGGCTGCCACGCGCGGCTGCCCGTGCAGTACGTGATCCGTCCGCAGACCGCCGAGCACCCCGACTACCGGGGCTACGCGGGCCAGATCGCCGCCGGTACGTTCCGTGTCGGCGAGTCCGTGACGGTGCTGCCGTCCGGCCGCACCTCGAAGGTGGCCGGCATCGATCTGCTGGGCACGCCGGTCGACGTCGCCTGGACGCCGCAGTCGGTCACCCTCCTGCTGGAGGACGACATCGACATCTCGCGCGGCGACCTGATCGTGCCGAGCCACGACGCGCCCGCCACCTCGCAGGACGTCGAGGCGACCGTCTGCCATGTCGCCGACACCCCGCTCACCGTCGGCCAGCGCGTGCTGCTCAAGCACACCACCCGCACGGTGAAGGCGATCGTCAAGGAGATCCCGTCGCGGCTCACGCTCGACGACCTCTCCCAGCACCCCTCCCCCGGGCAGCTCGTCGCCAACGACATCGGCCGGGTGAAGGTGCGGCTCGCCGAGGCGCTCGCCATCGACACCTACGCCGACTCGCGGCGCACCGGCTCCTTCCTGTTGATCGACCCGGCGGACGGCACCACACTCGCCGCCGGTATGGCCGGAGAGTCGTTCGCGACCGCCGAGGCCACCAGTTCCGTTGAAGACGAAGACGGTTGGGATTTCTGATCACATGATCTCCATCGACTACTACGGCACGTTCGCCAAGGAGGGCGGCCGCGTCGGCAGCGGTTCCCTCGGCAGCGGACAGGGCGGGGTCGCGCGATGTGCGTGAAGACGTACGCGCACTGCTTGCGCGCCCTCACCCCCCACAGCCCGTACCTGCGAAGACGAAGACCTGCCGACCTCCCGGCCACGCCCTGAGGCGTGACCCGCCGGGCCTACGAGAGGAACACCTCCCGTGCCTGCCAGCCGCTCCACCCTCGCGCGACGCTCCTTGATGGCCGTCGCCGCCCTGCCGCTCATCGCGCTCACCGCGACGGCGTGCAGCTACGGCTCCGAAGCCGACGACAGCTCCAAGGAGAAGGTCGCCGCGAAGGGCAAGGCGCTCTCCGCCGACACCGTCAAGATCGGCTACTTCGGGAACCTGACCCACGGCACGGCTCTCGTGGGCAACCAGAAGGGCTTCTTCCAGAAGGAGTTGAAGGGTACGAAGGCCTCGTACCAGGTCTTCAACGCCGGCCCGTCGGAGATCGAGGCGCTGAACGCCGGATCCATCGACATCGGCTGGATCGGCCCCTCCCCCTCGATCAACGGCTACACCAAGTCGAAGGGCACGTCGCTGCGCATCATCGGCGGCAGCGCCTCCGGCGGTGTGAAGCTCGTGGTCAACCCGAAGAAGATCAAGTCCCTGGACGACGTCAAGGGCAAGAAGATCGCCACCCCGCAGCTCGGCAACACTCAGGACGTCGCGTTCCTGAACTGGATCGCCGAGAAGGGCTGGAAGGTCGACGCGAACTCCGGCAAGGGCGACGTCTCCGTCGTCCGCACGGACAACAAGATCACTCCGGACGCCTTCAAGTCCGGCTCGATCGACGGTGGTTGGGTGCCGGAGCCGACCGCGTCCAAGCTGGTCGCCGAGGGCGGCAAGGTGCTGCTCGACGAGTCCGACCTGTGGCCGGACAAGAAGTTCGTGATCACGAACATCATCGTGTCGCAGAAGTTCCTCAAGGCCCACCCGGACGTCGTCGAGGCCGTGCTGCGCGGCTCGGTGAAGACCAACAAGTGGATCAACGCCAACCCCGACGAGGCGAAGGCCGCCGCGAACAAGCAGCTGGAGGCCGACTCCGGCAAGGCGCTCCCGGCGAACGTCCTCGACCCCGCCTGGAAGTCGATCGAGTTCACGGACGACCCGCTGGCCTCGACCCTCGACACCGAGGCGAGCCACGCGGTCAAGGCCGGTCTTCTGGAGAAGCCGGACCTCGCCGGGATCTATGACCTGGCGCCGCTGAACAAGATCCTCAAGGCCGAGGGTGCCACCGCGGTCGACGACGCCGGTCTCGGCGCCAAGTAACCGTCCTGCCCACCCAGTTCCCAGGAGGTGACGACCATGGCGACCACCCTCGCCAACACGGCGGCCGGCTCCGCCGTCGGCACGGGCGGCACGGCGGCCCGTATCGAGCACGTTTCGAAGTCCTTCGGCACACCGGCCGGGCCCCAGCTCGTCCTGGACGACATCAGCCTCGATGTCGCTCCGGGCGAGTTCGTCACCCTCCTGGGGGCATCGGGCTGCGGCAAATCGACCCTGCTCAACCTGGTCGCGGGGCTCGACGCCCCGTCGGCCGGCTCCATCAGAACCGACGGGCGGCCCGCCCTGATGTTCCAGGAGCACGCCCTCTTCCCGTGGCTGACCGCGGGCAAGAACATCGAACTCGCCCTGAAACTACGGGGCGTGGCGAAGTCCGAGCGGCGCACCCGCGCGGAGGAACTGCTCACGCTGGTGCGCCTCCAGGACGCGTACGGCAAGCGGGTCCACGAGCTGTCCGGCGGTATGCGCCAGCGCGTGGCGCTGGCCCGTGCGCTGGCGCAGGACGCCCAACTGCTGCTGATGGACGAGCCGTTCGCCGCGCTCGACGCCATCACGCGCGACGTCCTGCACGGCGAGCTGACCCGGATCTGGGAGGAGACGAACGTCTCCGTCCTGTTCGTCACCCACAACGTGCGCGAGGCGGTGCGGCTCGCCCAGCGCGTCGTGCTGATGTCGTCCCGGCCCGGCCGGATCGCCCGCGAGTGGACCGTGGACATCGAGCAGCCGCGCCGCATCGAGGACACGGCCGTGGCGGAGCTCTCCGTCGAGATCACCGAACAGCTCCGGGGGGAGATCCGCCGCCATGGCAAGGACTGAACCGACGGCCGTCGTCGACAAGAACGACGGGACCGACAAGAGCGCGCAGACCGACCGGAGCGGCGCACCGGCGGACACCGTCCGCACGGACGACCTCGCCGGACTCGAAGCGGGCCTGGACGCACTGGAGACGGTGCACGCGGGGCGCACGCCGTTCTCGAAGACGTTCCGCGAGAAGATCCTGCCGCCGCTGACCGCCGTCGTCGTGGTCCTGGTGGTCTGGCAGGCACTGATCTCCTTCAAGATCGTCGACGACCCGACGAAGCTGCCCGCGCCGTCCGACGTGTGGCACGAGCTGCAGAGCGCCTGGCTCAAGGGCGATCTGCTGGGCTACATCTGGACGAGCGTGTCGCGCGGCCTGCTCGGCTTCCTCTTCGCGCTCGCCATCGGCACCCCGCTGGGGCTGCTGGTGGCCCGCGTGAAGTTCGTGCGCGCCGCGATCGGCCCGATCCTGTCGGGTCTGCAGTCGCTGCCGTCGGTGGCCTGGGTGCCGCCCGCGGTGCTCTGGCTCGGCCTGGACAACTCGATGATGTACGCGGTGATCCTGCTGGGCGCGGTCCCCTCGATCGCGAACGGCCTGGTCTCCGGCGTCGACCAGGTGCCCCCGCTGTTCCTGCGGGCGGGCCGCACCCTCGGCGCGACCGGTTGGCGCGGTCTGTGGCACGTCGTGCTCCCGGCGGCGCTGCCCGGCTATCTCGCGGGCCTCAAGCAGGGCTGGGCGTTCTCCTGGCGCTCGCTGATGGCGGCGGAGATCATCGCGTCCTCGCCGGACCTGGGGGTGGGCCTCGGCCAGCTCCTGGAGAACGGCCGCAACGCCTCGTCCATGCCGATGGTCTTCCTCGCCATCTTCCTCATCCTGATCGTCGGTATCGTCATCGACCTGCTGATCTTCAGCCCGCTGGAGCGTCGCGTACTGCGTGTCCGCGGCCTCCTCGTCAAGAACTGAGCCACCAGTCATGCACCACTCCGCCCCCGCTCCCGTCCTGCTGGTCATCGCCCACGGCAGCCGCGACCCGCGGCACGCCGCGACCGTGCACGCCCTCGTGCGCGAGGTGCGGGCGCAGCGGCCGGGGGTGCGGGTGGAGACGGCGTTCCTGGACTTCAACGTCCCGTCGGTGAGCGGGGTGCTTCAGTCCCTGGCGGCGGAGGGGGTCCGCGACGTGGTCGCCCTCCCGCTGCTGCTCACCCGCGCCTTCCACGCGAAGTCCGACATCCCCGCGGTGCTGCGCGAGGCACCGCGGGGCCTGCGCGTCCGTCAGGCCGATGTCCTCGGCCCGTCGCCGCTGCTGGTGTCGGCCCTGGAACGCCGCCTGTACGAGGCCGGGCTCAGCCCCGCCGACAAGCCCGCGACCGGGGTCGTCCTGGCCTCGGCGGGCTCCAGTGACCCGGAGGCGATCGCAGTGATCGCAGAAATCGCGCGGGAGTGGCGGCACACCGGTTGGTGCGCCGTGCGGCCTGCTTTCGCCTCCGCATCTCTGCCGCGCACGGAGGACGCCGTGCGCGAACTGAGGGACCTGGGCTGCGAGCGCGTCGCCGTGGCGCCCTACGTCCTGGCCCCCGGCCGGCTGCCGGACCGGATCGCGGCCGGTGCCGCCGGCGCGGATGTCCTGGGCGAGGTGCTCGGTGCCGCGCCGGAGGTGGCACGCGTGCTCCTGCGCCGCTACGAGGCCGCGGCCGTACGGGAGTTGCTGACCGTCGGCGCCTGACCGGTACCGACCGCGGCACCGTACGAGGTCGTCAACCGGGCCCGGGATCGTCGGAGCCGCACAGCCGCTCCCCCAGTTCGCTGCGCCCGTAGTGCACGCTGCGGCCGCTGCGGGTCCTGGTCAGCAGGCCCGCGTCGTAGAGGATCGACAGGTGCTGGCTGACGGCGCCGGGCGTGACGGCGAGGCGGTGGGCCAGCTCGGTCGTGGAGGCGGGTTCCGTGAGCAGCCGCAGGAGGCGGGCGCGGGCCGCGCCGAGCAGCCGGGTCAGCGCCTCGCCGGAGGCGGGCGGCGCGGTCTCGGAGATCGTGGCGCGGCCGCGCGCCGGATAGCTGAGCAGCGGCGGGAGCCCGGGGTCGATCATGGTGTGGGCGCCGTGCGCGAACAGCGTGGGCACGAGGACGAGACCGCGGCCGCCGATGGCGATGTCGGCCTCCGGCCACGGGAGGTAGCCGTGGCTGTTGGTCTGCGCGAGGGTGAGCACCTCGCCGTCCCACGACAGCCGCGGGTCGAGGCCGGTGAACAGGCCGCCCACCCCCTCTTCCGCGAGCACCTTGCCGCGATGGGTGAGGTCGGCCTCCAGGACGGACTGCACGCGCGGCCACCAGTCGGCGGCGAGGCAGTCGTACCAGTACGACTCCAGCGCGTCGGCGATGCGGTGGCGGAACGCGGCCGGGTCGGTCAGCCCGGTGCGCAGCACCTCCGGCAGCCGGTCGGCCGTGGTGCCGTACGCGGCCGTGAACTCGGGGGCGAGGAGCCCCGGTGGGACCCGGCGCAGCGCGGCGATCTGCCGGGCGAACGCGGGGCGCGGCCGGTCCGGGCGCGGGGTGAGGAAGTCCGGGATCCACAGATGGGGCGCGATGAGTGCGCCGAGGAGCTCGGTGTCCTGGCGGCGGAAGGCGGGGCCGAGGCGGCGCAGCCACGGCCGCTGGTGCGGATAGCGCGCGGGTTCGCGCCAGGCGCGCAGCGAGTACACGGCTTCCTGGAGCGGTGAGTAGGCGAAGGAGGTCCGGGCCAGATCGCCCATGACGAAGCGGAACTCGATCACCCGCGACATCCCTTCCGGCCGTTCTTTTAGTCTCAGGCTAAAGAAATGTCGCGGCGCCGGGAACCCCGTTTCGCTGGGGGCATGACCACGTCACCGCCTGCGGCGCGCCCCGCCGTCACCGCCCCCGCCACCCGTTTCGGCGGACTGCTGCCCGCCGACGCCCTGTTGCGCCACCTGTCCGTCCTCACCCTGCTCAACGCGTTCGGACGCGGCCTCTTCTTCCCCGTCAGCGTCCTGTACTTCACGCGGGTCATCGGCCTGAGCGCCACCTCGGTGGGGATCGGGCTGACCGTGGCCGGGCTGTTCGGGATCGCGGCGGGGCCGCCGGCCGGGCGCGCCTCCGACCTGTGGGGACGCCGCACGATGCTGACCGCGCTGTGGATCGGCTGCGGCGGCGCGCTCGCCGCGTACACGGTGGTCGGTTCCTATCCGGCGTTCCTCGTCACGGCGGTCGCCTACGCGGCGCTGTGCCAGGCGAGCATGGGGGTGCGCAACGCGCTCTACGCCGATGTGCTCACCCCCGGTTCGCGGGTGGAGGGCCGCGCGCATCTGCGGATGGTGACGAACGTCGGGATGGGCGTGGGCGGCGTCTTCGGTGCCCTGGCGCTCCAGGTGGACAGCCGGGCCGGGTACACGGCGCTGATCCTGCTGGACGCGGCGATGTTCGTCACCTCTGCGCTCCTCGTGCTGCGGCTGCCGGGCGGGGGCGGGCGCCGGGTCGCGGACGACGTCCCGGCGGGGGACCGCTGGCGGGCGGTGCGCGATCTGCCGTTCCTCGCGGTGACGTTCCTCAATGCCGTACTGGCCCTGCAGTACAGCCTGTTGGAGGTGGGGCTGCCGCTGTGGATCGCGGAGCACACCGAGGCGCCGCGCTGGTCGGCGGCGCTGGTGACGGTCCTCAACTGCGTCCTGGTGGCGCTGTTGCAGGTGCGCGCGACGCGGGGTGTCGAGGACCTGCCGGGCGCGGTGCGGGCGATGCGCCGCGGGGGTCTGCTCCTCGCGCTGTCGTGCGCGGTGTTCGCGGCGACGGCCGGGCTCTCCCCGTGGTGGGCGCTGGCCGTGCTCGTGGTGGGCGCGGTGGTGCAGGTGGGCGCCGAGGTGCTGTCGGCGGCGGGCGGCTGGACCGTCGGGTACGGGCTCGCCGACTCCCGGGCGCAGGGCGTCTACCAGGGGGTGTTCAACTCCGGGCAGGCCGCGGCGACCATGGCCGCGCCCGCCCTGGTGACCGTGACCGCGATCCGGCACGGCGCGGCGGGCTGGATCGTGCTCGGGGCGCTGTTCGTGGCGGCCGGTCTGGCCGTGGGTCCCGCCGTGCGGTGGGCGCGGCGGGACGCGGAGTGGCGGGGCGAGTGACCGGCCGGGTCAGCCGGCGTCGAGGCCGCCGGTGCGGGTCCGCTTGAGCTCGAAGAAGTCGGGCTCGGTGGCCAGCACCCGGAAACTGTCGAAGAGTTCCGCGGCCCGCTGTCCGCGCGGGACGGCCCGCAGGACCGGCCCGAACCACACGGTGCCGTCGACGTGGATCGTGGGCGTGCCGACGTAGGAGTCCGTCTCGGGTTCGCGGCCCGCGTCGTGGCTGCGGCGCACCGCGTCGTCGTGGGCCGGGTCGTGCGCGGCGGCGGCCAGGTCGGCGGGCAGCCCGAGGTCGGCGAGCGCGTCGGCCACGACGGCGTCGAAGTCGTCCTGCTTCTGCTGGTGGATGCGGGTGCCGAACGCCGTGTAGATATCGCGCAGGACGCCCTCTCCGTGCTGCTGGGCGGCGGCCGCGGCGACCCGGACCGGGCCGATCGACCGGTCGACGAGATCCCGGTACCAGTCGGGGAGTTCGTTGCCGATGTTGTGCAGGTACAGGCTCATGACGTGGAAGCGGAGGTCGAGCGGACGGTGCCGCTCGACCTCCAGGATCCAGCGGGACGTGATCCAGGCGAAGGGGCAGGCGGGGTCGAACCAGAAGTCGACGCGGGTGGCGGATCCGGTGGCCGGGTCAGTGGTCATGCCCCGAAGCTAGCCGCCGGGTGGCCCCGGCCGGTGGTCCATTCCTGCCTCATTCGGGTGGGCCATTCACCACGGCCTGGGGTCGCGCCCGCTGAGCGCGAGGGCCCGCGCGTACGCGGGGGCGCCGTCCGGCAGGGGCACGGGGTCGGCGAAGCCCTCGTACTGCCGGTAGACGGCCGCGTTCTTCTCGACGACGTGCAGGAGCAGCGCGGCGGCGCCGTCGGAGACCTGGAACTCCTGGCCGGTGGCGCGGGCCACGTCCCAGCCGTGCAGGACGAGTTCGGCCCACAGCAGGGCGGCGACCTCCGGTGCGGGCTGCCGGGCGTGTCCGAGGTCCACCTCGCCCTCCCAGACGGCGGGCTCGGACCACGCGGCGACGGCCTCGTCGAGCCGGTCCGCGTACCGCTCGGCCCAGTCGCTCCCGGCAGTGAAGTGCCGGTCCGCCAGGCCGTCGGGGAGGGGTTCGCGGCGCGCCCGGTGCAGCATGCCGTCGCCGGTGTAGGCGACCCAGTGGTGGACGAGGGCGCGTACGTCCCAGTCGCCGCAGCCGGAGGCCGCGCCGAGCCGGTCGGGCCCGACGGCCGCCGCGACGCGGGCCGCCTCGGTGGCGCATTCGATCAGGTACGGGTGGACGGTGTCCCGGCGTTCTTCCATGCCGTCGACGGTAGGAGCCGGGGGCGCCGTGTCTCTTGAACAAACGCGACACCGTGCGAGAGGGCCGCAAGGGGCCGGACCGCGTCCACGGGATGCGGCGCAAGACCGGTGCAGAACGTGCGACCCGCACGCGGTCAACAACCGGGCGGCTGAGGGGCCCGGCCACTAGACCCGGGCGTCGACCGCCGCCACCAGTTCCGCGATCGGGGTCGCGCCGGCCGGGCGGCGCAGGCGGGCCGCTTCGTTCGCGCGTTCCTGGAGGATGTCGTTGACCGGCGTCGGCACTCCGTGCAGCCGTCCGAGCAGACCGATCTCGCCGTTGAGGAAGTCGGCCTCGACGCTGCCCGCGCCCCGGTCGAGGGACTGCCAGGTGGAGCCGCCGCCGCGCGGTGAGCCGTCGAAGGGCTCGAACCGGATGCGGTCGCCGCGCTCCTTCCGCTCCTCCTCCTGGCCGGTGTACGCGATCCCGGCGGCGTCGAGCACGGCCTCGCCCTCGGCGCGGGCCCGGCGGAACAGGGCGATGCCCTCGTCGTCGGTGAGCACCCCGGAGACCGCCTCGACGGCGTTCGCGAGGTTGGCGAGGAGCTTGGCGTACTTCCAGCGCATCACGTCGTCGGCGACGGGCGCGGCGAGCCGGCCGCCGCGCTCCAGGTCCGCGGCGATCGCCCGCGCGGTGTCGTCGCTGCCCGCCGGGTAGCGGCCCAGGTGCAGGATGCCGGTGAGCGGGGCGCCCGCGGCGCGGACCACTCCCGGCTCGACGAAGGTGGCGGGCAGCCAGACGCACATCGCGTACACGCGCTGGAAGGTGCGCAGGGCGAGCCGTTCGCTCTCCACGCCGTTCTGGGCACACACCAGCGGCAGCCGGGCGGCCGCCGTGCCGCCGCCCTCCACAGGGGCGGCGCCCCAGGCGGCCAGCGCGGCGGCGCTGTCCTGGGTCTTCACACAGAGCACGAGGACGTCGTCGGCGTGCAGCGTGCCCAACGCCGCAGGCCCGTCGGCCACGGGCAGCCGGTGCACGCGCACTCCGTCCGGCGCCTCGAACCTGAGTCCCCGCTCGCGCAGTGCCTCGTACTGTCCGCCGCGCGCCACCAGGACGACGTCCTGCCCGGCCTCGGCGAGCCGGGCGCCGATGGCACCGCCGACCGCCCCTGCCCCGATGATGAGATAGCGCATGGCGTCGACCCTGGCACAGCACGGCCCCGCGAACCAGATGCACAGGCCATCGGTTACCGTCGCCCCATGACGCACACGGATCCGCAGACGACGCTCACCCTCGGCTCCGACCTGCCCGTACGCCGTCTCGGCTACGGCACGGTGCATCTGACCGGGCACGGCGCCTGGGGTCCGCGCGGCAGCGACGCGAACGCGACGGCCGTCCTGCGCCGCGCCGTCGAGCTGGGCGTGACGCTGGTCGACACCGCGGACAACTACGGTCCCGGCGTCGCGGAGGAGCGGGTCGCCGCGGCCCTGCACCCGTACGCGGACGGCCTGGTGATCGCGACCAAGGGCGGTGTCGTGCGCACGTCCGCCGAGTCGTGGCACATCGAGGGCCGGCCCGAGCGGCTGCGCGCCATGTGCGAGGCGAGCCTGCGCCGGCTGCGGCTGGAGCGGATCGACCTGTACCAGCTGCACCGGATCGATCCGGACGTGCCGCTCGCCGACCAGCTGGGGGTGTTGAGCGAGCTGCGGGACGAGGGCAAGGTCCGGCACGTGGGCCTGGACTCGGTGCGGGCCGGGCAGCTCCAGGAGGCCCTCGATCTGGACGTGGTGCCGGTCGTCTCGGTCCAGAACCGCTACAACGTCCTGGACCGCTCCTCCGAGCCGCTGCTGAAGCTGTGCGAGGCGCGGGGCATCGCGTTCCTGCCCTGGTTCCCCCTGGGCAACGGGACGCTGACGCACCATCAGGATCTGACGGCCGTCGCGGCGGCGCACGACGCGACCCCGTCACAGGTCGCGCTCGCCTGGCTGCTGCACCACTCCCCCGTGCTGTGCCCGACGCCGGGCACCGGGACCGTGGCGCACCTGGAGGAGAACCTCGCGGCGGCCGAACTCCAGCTCACCGAAGAAGACATGGCCCGGCTCGACGCGCTCACGACTCGGGACGCGTGAGCTCCACCAGCTTGACGACGGTGTTCCAGTTCCGGCTCGTCGCGATCAGGCCCTTCTGCACGGCGGGCCGCCCCAGCTGCTCGGCGAGCTTGGACCGGCCGAGCCCGTCGGGCGCGTAGAGATAGACGACGCGGTCCCCGAGCCGGAAGTCCTCGGGCGCGTAGGCGGGCAGGTCGATCGCCGCGTACCGGTCCGGGTCGGGCGCCTGCGACAGGTACGTGACGTGCAGCTGCTTGCCCTCCAGTTCGGCGGCGGGGAACGGGCAGGCGTCCCTGACCGCCGCCAGATAGGCGTGGTCGCGGACGAGGACGTCGACCGGGAAGCCGAACGTGTCGGCGATGCCCCGCCCGACGGCCGAGGCGAGGGAGTCCTCGTCGCCGCCCTCGGCCGCGAACGTCACGTTGCCGCTCTGCAGATAGGTCGTCACGTCCTGGTGGCCCAGGCCCTCCACGAGGGAGCGCAGCTGCGCCATCGGGACCTTCTTGTTGCCGCCCACATTGATGCCGCGCAGCAGCGCCGCGTACCGGGTGATCGCCATGGGGCCACGATAAGGCGGCCGTCGCGCCCCGTGGGGGTGGGCACGACGGCCGCCGGTCCGAGAGAGCCGGGTGGGGCTACTCGACGATCTTCAGGAGCTTGTTCGGGGTGCCGTCGGTGGCGTTCGTGATGGCGTCCGCGGTGGCTCCGCCGGTCAGCGCCGTGGCGACGTCGGCGGGGGCCGCGTCCGGGTGCCCGGCGAGGTAGACGGCGGCGGCACCGACGACGTGCGGGGTCGCCATCGACGTACCGGAGATGGTGTTGGTGGCGTCGTCGCCGGTGTTCCAGTCGGAGGTGATGTCCGAGCCGGGGGCGTAGATGTCCACGCCCTTCCCGTAGTTGGAGAAGTCGGACTGCTCGTCGTCCTTGGTGGAGGAGGCGACGGTGATGGCCTCGGGGACGCGGGCCGGGGAGCTGGAGGAGGCGTCCGCCGACTCGTTGCCGGCCGCGACCGCGTAGGTGACGCCGGAGTCGATCGACTTCTTCACCGCGGCGTCCAGCGCCTCGTCCACGCCGCCGCCGAGCGACATGTTCGCGACGGACGGGCCCGAGTGGTGCTCGGTGACCCAGTCGATGCCCGCGACGACCTGCTCGGTGGTGCCGGAGCCCTGGTCGTCGAGGACGCGGACCGCGACGATCTTCGCCTTCTTGGCGACGCCGTGCGCCTCTCCGGCGATGGTGCCGGCGACGTGCGTACCGTGCCCGTTGCCGTCGTCGGCGCTGTCGTCGTTGTCGACGGCGTCGAAGCCGTAGGAGGCACGGCCGCCGAAGTCCTTGTGGCTGATGCGGACACCGGTGTCGATGACGTACGCGGTGACGCCCTCACCGGCGCTGTCGGGGTAGGCGTACGCGCCGTCGCCCGCGGTCTCCGCCTGGTCGATGCGGTCCAGGCCCCACGACGGCGGGTTGTTCTGGGTGGCGGCGGTGTGGAACTTCTTGTTCTGGACGACCTTCCCGACGGACTTGTCGGCCGCGAGCTGCCTGGCCTCGGTCTCCGAGAGGCCGTTGACCGAGAAGCCGTTGACGGCCGAGTCGTAGGCGCGGCGGAAGGTGCCGCCGTACTCCTTGGCGAGGTCCTTCTTGGCGGCGGTGTTCGCCTTCTGGTCGAGCAGCACGATGTAGCTGCCCGCCACGGCGCCCTTGGCGTCGAGGCCGTAGACATTGCCCTGGGCCGGGGCGGCGGCGCCCGCGAAGCCGCCGGTGAAGACGGTGACACCGACGGCGGTCGCCGCCGTGGCTATCGCGGCGGTGAGCTTCATCGAACGCGCACGCTTGTGAAGTGCCATGAAGAGTGAACTCCTCGTGGTGTGTGGGGGGTTGTGTGGGATCTACGCGCGTGGGGGCGCGCAATTTGGTGCAGCCTCCGGCAATCTCCGGAAGATCTCCGGGGGTTGAGACGAAACCCTGACCGATTGACGCGACCAGATCAAGACCTTCATACAGCTGTGACTTTTTCAACAAGGTTCTGTAATAACAATCCGGACAGATCAACCCCCTATAGATGTAAGGGGCGTTCGTCATCCTCTGCTCCGACCCGCACCGTCCGTACCTCACCGGGCAGCACGACGAAGCGCGCTTATGCCGCCCCTACCTTCGAATCCGGAGGTGACCTCATGGCGAGGAACGGGGAACGGCAGGAGGGCCGGGTGCGCGGTGTCGCGGCCCGGGCCGGCGGATGGAGCGCCCGTCATCGATGGGCGGCGGTGGGGATCTGGGTGCTGTTCGTCGTCCTGGCGATGGGCATCGGGAACGCGGTGGGCCGCGCCGACGTCAAGGAGAGCGATCAGCTGAGCGGCGAGACCGGACGGGCGGAACGCATCGCCGACGACGCCGGCATCGACGAACCGGCCGGCGAGACGGTGCTCGTGCAGGCACGGAACGGCCAACTACGCGCCACCGCACCGGAGTTCAAGCGAGCGGTCGAGGACGTCGTCAAGGCCGTCGAGGGCACCGGAGCGGTCACGAACGTCCGCTCCCCCTACGCGGCCCGGGCGCAGTCGATCTCGAAGGACGGCCGCACCGCGCTCGTCCAGTTCGACATGCGGGGCGACCCCGAGACGGCGTCCGACCGGGTCGAGCCGGTCCAGGAGGCCGTCGCGGGAGTCGCGGACGACCACGGTGCGCTGCGGATCGAGGAGATCGGCGCGGCGAGCATGAACAAGACGTTCGACGACGCATTCGGCGACGACTTCCAGCGGGCCGAGTACTCGGCCGTGCCGGTGGCGCTCGGCATCCTGCTGATCGCGTTCGGCGCGCTCGTCGCGGCGCTGCTGCCGGTGGCGCTCGCGGTCACCGCGATCGTGGCGACGATGGGCCTGATGGCGATCGTCAGCCACCTCCAGCCGATGAGCGACACCGCCAACTCGGTGATGCTGCTGGTGGGGCTGGCGGTCGGCGTCGACTACTGCCTGTTCTATCTGCGCCGCGAGCGCGAGGAGCGGATGAAGGGCCACGACGCGGGGGCCGCGCTGCGGATCGCGGCGGCCACCAGCGGGCGGGCGATCATCGTCTCCGGTGTCACGGTGTGCGTGGCGATGGCGGGCATGCTGTTCACCGGCATCGCAGAGTTCCAGGCGATGGGCCTCGCCTCGCTGATGGTGGTCGCGGTCGCGATGGTCGGCTCGGTGACCGTGCTGCCCGCGCTGCTCTCCCTGCTCGGTGAGCGCGTGGAGAAGGGCCGTCTCCCCTTCCTGCACCCGGACAAGCGGCGCGGCGGCGGCAAGGGGGAGAGCGGCAGCCGGTTCTGGACCCGTGTCCTGGGTGTCGTGCTCAAGCGGCCCGCCGTATCGGTGGCCGTGGCGGTCTGCGCGCTGCTCGCGGTCGCCGCGCCGGCGCTCGGCATGAAGACGCAGAACCTCACCCTGGACCAGGAGTTCGGGGACTCGCTGCCGATCGTGGCGACGTACGACCGGGTCAACGAGGCGTTCCCGGGCGGCTCCGAGCCGGCCGAGGTGGTCGTCGGCGCCGATGACATCAACGCCCCCGAGGTGCGCTCGGCGATCGCCGACTTCCGTACGCGTGCGGTGAGTTCGGGGGCTTCACGCGGCCCGGTCGAGGTGACCGTGCACGCGGCGCAGAACGTCGCCTTCGTCTACGTACCGCTGGTCGGCGGGTCGGACCAGGGCCGGGCGGAGAAGAGCCTCGCGCTGCTGCGCGACGAGGTGCGGCCGGCCACGCTCGGCAAGGTCGACGGCGTCGAGGCGCCGATCACCGGTCAGGTCGCCGGATCGAAGGACTTCAACGACCAGATCGTCGGCTCGGTCGTCCCGGTCTTCGCCTTCGTGGTCGCCTTCGCCTTCCTGCTGATGCTGCTGTCGTTCCGCTCGCTGACCGTCGCGATCACCTCGATCGCGCTCAACCTGCTGAGCGTGGGCGCCGCCTACGGGATCCTCGTCGCCGTCTTCCAGCACGGCTGGGGCGCTTCCCTGGTCGGCGCGGAGGGGGTCGGCGCGATCATCTCCTGGCTGCCGCTGTTCCTCTTCGTGATCCTGTTCGGCCTGTCGATGGACTACCACGTGTTCGTGGTGTCGCGGATCAGGGAGGCGCGGCTGCAGGGGCGCACCAACACCGAGGCGATCCGGCACGGTGTCGTCACGACCGCGGGCGTGGTCACCAGCGCGGCCGTGATCATGGTCGCCGTCTTCTCGATCTTCGGCACGCTGTCCATGCAGTCGATGAAGCAGATGGGCGTGGGCCTCGCGGCGGCCGTCCTGATCGACGCCACCGTCATCCGCGGCGTGCTGCTCCCGGCCGTGATGGCGCTGCTCGGCGAGCGCAACTGGTACCTGCCGAAGTGGCTGCGCCGGATGCCGGACCTCACGCACGACGAGGCGCCCGCGCCCGCCCCGGTTCCGGCGGCGGCCGCCAAGGGGGGCGAGGAGCTGCGGGTCTGACGACCGCCGCTCCCGCCCCACCCCGGGACGGTGTGTCCGCCGGCCGCGTCACGCGGCGGTGGGCACGCCGTCCTTCTGCGCTTCCTGTGCTTCGTGCGCTTCGTGCGCTTCGTGCGCTTCCTGCCGCTGGGCCGCCTCGCGCTCGAACGCGTCGAGCGTGCGGCCGAAGTCGCGGGTGGACAGCAGCAGCTTGTAGACGATGGCGAGTTCGAAGACGAGCAGCAGCGCACCGGCCACGATGGTGGTGCCGATCACCTGGTCGAGGATCGGGCCGACGATGAAGACGGCCATCTGGAACTCGATGCCGCTGATCAGGTGCGTACGGATCCGGTGGCGCAGCAGGAAGGAGCGCATCCGCAGATAGGCGGGGAAGCGGCTGCGGAACTCCTGGTGCAGGTCGACGACCTGGCGCTTCGGCGCCCGGTCCGGCGTCTCCTGCACCGCCGGCTCGTCGGCCTCTCGCCGCGCCTCCACCACGTCGCCGTCCTCGTCGACGCCCGTCTCGGCGTCGGCGGCCGCGCCGGCCAGGTCCTGCTCCATGTCGGCGGACGGGTTGGCCCGCAGCAGGTCCTCCATGAAGGCGAGGCTCTGCTCGTTCTGGGCACGGCGGGCGGCGCGGACGTGGGCCTTGATCTTCTTGCGCATGTTGTGCCGGGTCTTGAAGATCTCCAGCGCGTTGAGGTAGCGCAGCCCGTCGAGGAAGACGACGGCCACCGCGAGCCACACGTACCAGATGTCACCGGTGCGGTGGTACTGGCCGCCCATCAGGGCCACGGCACAGGCCATGACGCGGACCCGGTCGAAGATGTAGTCGAGCCAGGCGCCGAAGACGGAGCCCTGTCCCGTCAGCCGGGCGACCTTGCCGTCCATGCAGTCGAGGATGAAGCTCAGGTGGTAGACGACGGCACCGGCGATCAGCCAGCGCCAGTCCCCCATGGCGAAGCAGCCGGCCGCGCCGAGCCCCAGGATGAGGGCGCCCCAGGTGATCTGGTTGGGCGTGATGCGTGTCCACCGGGCAGTGAGCCGCACGAGCGGCGTCGCGACCGGGTCGACGAGCAGCACGGTCCACCACGCGTCACGCTTCTTCTGCGTGAGCCGACGCACGTCGGACAGCGGTGGTATGTCTCGGGGCATGGGGACGCCAACTTTCGATGTTCCAGAGCAGGTTCACCTCACGCTAAGAAAGTGTTCTCACCAAGTTCAAGAGGAATTCAGCACAACCTTTCACGTGGGGTAACGGTCCAACGGGCAGCCGGGTCAACGGGTATACCCCGACGACCCGGCGTTACCCGAGCGTTATTCTGCGGCCTGTTCGTTATCGCCTTGGCACACTACTTTCACTGGCCAATGGAACCGATCGGCCCGGAATTCCGTCACCCCAGTTCCGCCTCGATCAGGTCGGCCGCGCGCGGGGTGCCGCCCTCCTCAGCCATCTCCCGCCGGATCGCGGCGAGCCGCCGCGCCACCTCGGGGTCGTCGACGAGCGCGAGGACGGCTTCGCGCAGGGTGTCCGCCGTGGCCTCCTCCTTGGGGACGTGCCGGGCGACCCCGAGCGCCTGCAGCACGTCGGCGTTCCCGAACTGGTCCGCGGCCTGCGGCACGCAGACCATCGGCGTGGCGGTGGCGAGGCCTTCCTGGCTGCCGCCCGCGCCGGCGTGCGTGATGAAGGCGTCGGCCTGCTGCAGGATCACCAACTGGGGCACCCAGTTCCGCACCTCCACGTTCCGCGGCACCGCGCCCAGGTCGTCGGCGGTGACGTGCCGGCCCACCTGGAGCACGACGTGCCAGCCCGGCAGGTCACCGAACGCCTTGACGCACTCGCGGTAGAAGTCCGGCTGCTTGGTGAACGACGAGCCGAGCGACACGAGCAGCACCCGCTCGGCGTCGTCCGGACGCTTCCAGTCGCCCTGCGCGGACCGGTCGCCCTGGCAGGCGCCGACGAAGCTGTAGCGGGAGGTGTCGACCCGGTCGGCGTTCGGCTGCAGCGCCCTGGGGATGAGCACGAGGGAGCGGGGCGGACGCCCGACGAACGGGTCGGGGTCGTCCGCGATGCCGTTCCCCCGCAGCCAGTCGGTGAACCTGGCGTAGTACGCCTTGCCGCGCTCGGTCCGCCGGGGCTCGGCCCACATCGGCTCGGCGATCTCCTCCTCGTAGCCGTCCCACGCCACGAGGTTCGGCGAGAGGGAGACCGCGGGCACGCCCCAGCGGCGGGCCAGCACGATCGCCGGGTAGGAGGTGATGTCGTGGATCACGAGGTCGGGCACGCCGGCCCCGCCGTCGCCCTCGTACGCCTCGATGAGCTGGGGCAGGACCTGGATCGCGTCGTCCAGGAACGGCTCCACGTTGTCGAGCAGCGTGGTCCCCCAGGCCGCCGGGTCGTCGTCCGGCCCGGGGAGCGTGCTGGTGTACGGGACCGGCTCGGCGCCGGTGCCGGCGACCTTCTCGGCGAAGAGGTGCGGGATCGCGTACGTGACGCGGTGCCCGCGGGCGACGAGTTCCCGGATCACTTCGAGGCTCGGGTTCACGTGCCCGTGGGCGGCGATGGAGAACATGGCGATGTGGGCGGGCCGGGTGGTCCGGGAGTCATGGGTGCGTTCCGGGTTCGTCATGCGTCCACCGTAAGCGAGACGATACGTCTCGTGCAATCCATTACGGACCACGCGCGGCCGGGTGCGAGACTGGGCCGGTACCAGCTGGAACGCGGGAGGCACGAGATGGACGAGGCACGGGCACGGGACGTGCTGGCCCTGGCGGGGTTCGGCGACGCGGCGGGCGGCGCCGAGCTGCTCGCCCTCGGGGAGAACGCGGTCTTCGGCGCGGGCGATCTCGTCGTGAAGGTCGGGCGCAGCACCGAGCAGGCGCCGGAACTCCTCGACCGGGCCCGGCGCGAGGTGGCCGTCGCTTCCTACCTCGCCGAGCACGGTGTTCCCGCGGTGCGCGCCGCCAAGGACGAGGCGCTGGTCGTGGACGGGCACCCGGTGACGCTCTGGTACCGCATCCCGGCGGCCGTGCGTCCGGCCGAGCCCCGCGATCTCGCCGAACTGCTGAAGCTGGTGCACGCGCTGCCCGCACCCACCGGCTTCGAACTGCCCCGCCGTGAACTGCTAGGCGGGGTCGAACGCTGGCTGCGGCTCGCGGGCGACGCGATCGACCCGGCGGACGCGGACTATCTGCGCGAGCGGCGCGACGGGTTCGCCGCGGCCGCCGCCGCGCTCACCCCGCGGCTGCCCGTCGGGCCGATCCACGGTGACGCGCTGCCCCGCAATGTGCACATCGGGCCCGAGGGGCCCGTCCTGGTCGACCTGGAGACGTTCTCCGCGGACTTCCGGGAGCACGACCTGGTGGTCATGGCGCTGTCGCGGGACCGCTACGGGCTGCCCACGGCGGCCTATGACGGGTTCGTCGAGGCGTACGGGTGGGACGTGCGGGAGTGGGACGGGTGCGGTGTGCTGCGCGGGGCGCGGGAGACCGCGTCCTGTGCTTGGGTCGCCCAGCATGCGCCGGGCAACCCCAAGGCGCTGGTGGAGTTTCGGCGGCGGGTCGCTTCGCTGCGGGACGGGGATGTCGCCGTGCGGTGGTATCCCTTCTAGGTTCGGGGCGGGTGGGCGGCTTTCCCGCCGTGGCACGGGGGCTTCGCCCCCGGACCCCCAGTCCTCAAACGCCGGACGGGCTGGATTGAGGCCGAACCGGGCTGGATCCATGGGCCCGTATCGGCCAGGCCGGGTCCACCACCGCGTCCGTCTCGCCCTTCTTGCGGAGGAATTTCTGGAAGTCGGTCGCCCAGTCCGCGTACCACTCCACCTGCCTGCGGTGCAGTTCGGCGGCGCCGAGTGCGGCGACCTTGGCGTGCCGCTCGCCTATCGCGCGGGCCAGCAGGGTCGCGGCCAGGGCGTCCGCGGAGGCGTCGTGCGCGGCGTCGAGCGTGACGCCGTACTCGGTGCAGACCGCTTCGAGGTTGCGCTTGCCGCGGCGGTAGCGGTCGACGCTGCGGTCGATCGTGTACGGGTCGACGACCGGGCCGGGCTCGGCGCCGCCGAGACGCTCGCGCAGTGAGGGCAGGCCGTGTCTGGCCAACTCGGCGCAGAGCAGCGTCAGATCGAACGTCGCGTTGTACGCGACCACCGGGACGCCCGTGCGCCAGTACCCGACGAGGACACCGGCGATGGCGTCCGCGACGCGATCGGCCGGCTCGCCCTCGGTGCTCGCGCGCTCGGTGCTGATCCCGTGGACCGCGACCGCCTCGTCCGGGATCGGGACGCCCGGATCGGCCAGCCACGTCCGGTGGCCGAGGACCGTGCCGTCCCTGACCTCGATGACGGCGCCCGTGACGATGCGCGCCTCGCGCGGATCCGTCCCGGTCGTCTCCAGGTCGAAGCCGACCAACAGCTCTCGGTGCCAGCTCATGACTGCCCCCTGTCTCGTGGTGCGTTCCCCCAATGACCACCACGATCGCACGGGCCACTGACAATCGGTCCGCGCCCCTGTCCCGCCCGGTCAGGTCCGGTCCGGTCCGGTCCGGTCCGGTCAGGACACGGGACGGCCGTCCGCCCAGGCCTGTTCGAACTCGTCGCGGTACGTCACGAAAAGTCCGTTCTCGTCGGTGTCGGCCGAGGGTCCCGACCTCAGCACGCGGCCGCCGCCGCGCAGCACGAGGACCGGTGCCTCCATCCCCCGGGCCCGGCGCAGATACGACTGGACGACGGCGATGCCGTCCGAGCCGTCGCCGTCCACGAGATAGGCGGTGAAGCGCGGCGTCTCGTCGAAGACCTGGATCTCGAAGGCCCCGGGGTCTCTCAGGCGGGCCCGCACCCGGCGCATGTGCAGGATGTTCATCTCGACGGCACGGCTCAACTCGCCGCGCTTGAGACCCAGTTCCCGCTCCCTGCGCTTGACCGCGCTGGAGGCCGGGTTGAGGAAGAGCAGCCGGACCCGGCAGCCGGACTCGGCGAGCCGCACGAGACGCCGCCCCGAGAAGTTCTGCACCAGCAGGTTCAGGCCGATCCCGATGGCGTCGACGCGGCGCGCCCCGCCGAACAGGTCCTCGGCGGGGAACTGGCGCAGCAGCCGCACCCGGTCGGAGTGGACGCCGACCACGTCCGCGTACCGGTCACCGACCAGGTCCTCGACCGCGTCGATGGGCAGCCGGCGGGCCGAGGGGACGTCGGACCCGGCGCCGAGCATCTCCAGGAGCCGGGCGGAGGCCCGCTCGGCCTGGGCGAGGACCGTCTCGGACAGGGCGCGGTTGCGGGAGACCACGTTGCGCGTGACCTCCAGCTCGTCCAGCGCGAGTTCGACGTCGCGCCGGTCGTCGAAGTACGGCTCGAAGCACGGCCAGTGCTGCACCATCAGCTCGCGCAGCTGGGGCAGCGTCAGGAACGACAGGACGTTGTCGTCCGCGGGGTCGAGGAGATAGCCCTTGCGGCGGCTGACCTCGCGCACGGCGACGGCGCGCTGCACCCATTCCTGCCCGGCGGGCCCGGCGGCGGCGACGACCCAGTCGTCCCCGTTCACCGGCTCGTAGATGGGGCGCAGCACGGCCGCGACGACGGCCCGCAGCCGCTGCTCGACCAGGTTCAGCCAGATGTAGGCGCGCCCGGCTCGTTGGGCACGCGTACGGACTTCGCGCCAGGCGTCGGCGCCCCAGTCCAGTTCGGGTCCGATCTGCGATCCCACGTCCATGGGCCGAGCCAGTGACACCGCTCCGGGCGGGATGTCCGATGAGCCTGCCCCTTGCCCTTCTTGACCCTCGTGACCGTCGTCACCAGGGGGCAGCTCCAGACCACCCGAGCTCACCCGCTCCGCACCGCCTTCCGCTCCCCCGAGCTATGTCGAGCACTCCCCCTGCAACGATCAAGGAAGGGTACTCCGGGAGCGGCGGGCGGTGCAGCCGGATGGACCGGTGAGTTTCTCAACTGCCGTTAACGGGAACCCCGTTCTGTCCGGCCAGATCCGCCGGAGTGAGCGGATTCATAGCGGTCACGTCCCTGGGGGCGACGGAGAAGCCCTGCCAGTGGACCGGCATGGGCTGCTGGTCCTCGTCCCGGGCGATGTGGTGGAACCCGATGTTGACCCAGGTGATCGGGTGCGTGAGCGTCTGACCCGAGACCCACTTGTCCACACTTGTCCCGCCGCAGCTCGCCGACGGGTTGTCGCTCGCGTACTGCTCGCACTTCTTGTACTCGGTGAAGTACACGTCGTGCTTGGTGAAGGAGCGCCCGGGGTACTTGCTGGAGCGGCCGGGCACGAACTCGTACGACCTGGGGTGGCCGTCCTTGTTCTTGCCGGCCGTCGAGACCACCCGCCACCACCGCATGTCCGCCACGTCACCGGCGAGTTCCTTGGTGACCGGGGTGCGGGTGGTCTTCGTGGTCGGCGAGCCGTTGCCGCGGGGCGGGGTGACCTTCGAGTCGTACTGCTCGACCTTCGCCTTGCTGGAGCCGTCCAGACCGAAGTTGAGCCGCCAGAAGACGTTGTGGCTGTGGCTCTCCGCGTAGGCGGTGGCGCCCTTGCCGATGGGCCAGCCCTTGCCGTCGGTGCCGTTGTAGTCGTACGGCGAGAGGCTGCCGGTGGCGCCGACGTTCGAGGTGATGGTGCCGTCGGAGGAGAAGCGCCACTCGGTGATGTACTCGTACCAGGACGCCTTGTTGACCGTGTAGACCAGCAGGTCCTTGCCCTGGGCGCTGTAGAGCTTGCCGTTGCCGCCGGTCGACGCGTCGTCGTTGAGCCGGTACGCGTGCCCGCGCGCACGCGTGGTCGTGCACAGGCCCTTGACGTTCCCCATGTCGGGGACCTTGACGGTCTTGATGGTGCCGCCGGGGCACTCGGCCGGCTTCAGGTTCTGCAGCGCCTGGCCGAAGTCGGTGCCGGTGATGTCGTCGTACTCGGCCTCCCCGTCGTCGTAGGGGACATGGACCTGCGCGAGGCGGGCGCTGGTGAGGACCGGGATCGGCTTGGGCTCGCTCTTGGGCTGGTAGCTGACGTCGTCCAGGACGAGCCCGGACAGCGTGTTGTAGTGCCAGCACATGCGCCAGGTGGTGCCGCCGTCGAGGACCTGCTCGATCTGGTACGCGGCCGAGCAGGCGGGCGCGGCCGCGGCGGGCGCCTCCCGGGGCCCGGCGGCGGCGGACGGGGCGGTGGCGAGGGCGGTGCCGAGCAGCGCGGTGACCGCGAGGCCCGTGAGGCCGGAAAGGGCGGCGGCGGGCCGGATGCGGGCGCGCCGGACTCTGTTGACGTGCGTGACGTGCATGCGGAAGGGCTCCCTTGTGCAGGAGAAACGGCAGCGGACGTGGTCGGCGGGGCCCGGGCCCCGGTCGTCAGGACAGGCGGCCGACGGCGCGATCGCTCAGGTCGACGACGAGGGCCCGGGTGTCGATCCACGGCCCGTTCTTCACCTTGGCGACGATGCGCAGGCACCGGTGCTTGCCACAGGCGGTGAGGTCGGAGGGCACGTCGGCGACGGTCTCCTTGCGGAACACCATGCCGCTCAGCTGCAGTTGGCCGGCCGTGGTCAGCGGCTTGTCGGTGGCGTCCTTGTAGTCGCTCTTCAGGTCGGCGCCGAGCGGGCTGCCGATCAGCAGCTCGGCGGCCTGCTTCAGCTCGTCCTGGCTGGGCGGCGGCTGCACGCCCTTGTCGGTGGCGGTGTCCTCGACCTTGCCGGTGTCCAGGTTCACCGTCCTGGTGACGACCGAGTCGGTCCGGTAGTCGTAGAAGACGACGTCGGCCCGGCGCTGGGCCGCGGCGGCGGCGCTCAGGTCCGGGGCGGTCTCCGTCAGGTTCGTCGACAGGTGCTGGGGGCCGCGGTCGCCCTCCGCGTCCCTCGCGTTCATCCGCAGGCCGTCCGCGGCCTCGGCGAGCCGCTCCGCCCGTGCCGTCTCGGCGTCGGTCAGCGGGTCGCGGCCGACGCCCTTCTCGCCCTCCGCGGGCGCGGCCTCGATCCGGCCCGCCGGTGCCACGGCGTCCTGCTGCGCGGTGGCGGCCTTCGCCACGTCTCCCCCGTCGTCCTGCGGCAGGCTCAGGCCGACCGTCACGGCGGCCCCGGCGACCGCGAGGGCCGCTCCCGCCACGATTTTCCCGAGATGGCGTCTTGCTAGCGCGCGCACATCTTCCCCCTTTGTCCCCGGCAGTCCCACCGATGGGCATACCGGTATTGCGTGGTCTTCCTGTAAGAGGGACGCAACTCCCGGCTGGTTCCGCCATGTTCGGGGCAGACTGACCGGTGTCGCCCGGAGCCCCGGGCCGGAAGTGGAAGAGTCGTCAGCATGCAGGTGTGGCCTGGACAGGCGTATCCGCTGGGTGCCTCGTACGACGGCGCCGGAACCAATTTCGCGGTCTTCTCGGAGACCGCCGACCGCATCGAACTGTGCCTGTTGCACGACGACGGGTCGGAGACCGCGGTCGAACTGCGCGAGTCGGACGCCTTCGTGCGACACGCCTATCTACCGGGAGTCATGCCGGGGCAGCGGTACGGGTACCGCGCCCACGGCCCCTACGAGCCCGAGCACGGTCTGCGCTGCAACTCGGCGAAACTGCTGCTCGATCCCTACGCCCGCGCCCTCAGCGGGAAGATCGAGTGGAACGAGTCGGTGTACGGCTATCCGTTCGGCTCCCCCGACGAGCGCAACGACCAGGACTCCGCGCCGCACATGATGGCGTCCGTCGTGGTCAACCCGTACTTCGACTGGGGTGACGACCGGCCGCCGCGCACCGACTACCACGAGACGGTGATCTACGAGGCCCATGTGAAGGGCCTGACGATGTCCCACCCGGATCTGCCGGAGGAGCTGCGCGGCACGTACGCGGGTCTCGCCCATCCGGCGATCATCGACCACCTCACGGAACTGGGCGTCACGGCGCTGGAGCTGATGCCGGTCCATCAGTTCGTCAACGACCACCGGCTGGTCGAGATGGATCTGAACAACTACTGGGGCTACAACACGATCGGCTTCTTCGCCCCGCACAACACGTACGCCTCCTGGGGCGACCGGGGCGAGCAGGTCCTGGAGTTCAAGTCCGCGGTCCGCGCGCTGCACCAGGCGGGGATCGAGGTGATCCTGGACGTGGTCTACAACCACACGGCCGAGGGGAACCACCTGGGGCCGACGCTCTCCTTCAAGGGCCTGGACAATCCTTCGTACTACCGGCTGACCGACGACCAGCGCTACTACATGGACACCACCGGGACCGGGAACTCGCTGCTGATGCGGTCGCCCCACGTCCTGCAAATGATCATGGATTCGCTGCGCTACTGGGTCGAGGAGATGCACGTCGACGGGTTCCGCTTCGACCTCGCGGCCACCCTGGCGCGGCAGTTCCACGAGGTGGACCGGCTGTCGTCGTTCTTCGACCTGGTCCAGCAGGATCCGGTGATCTCGCAGGTGAAGCTGATCGCGGAGCCGTGGGACGTCGGCGAGGGCGGCTACCAGGTGGGCAACTTCCCGCCGTTGTGGACGGAGTGGAACGGCAAGTACCGGGACACCGTTCGGGACCTGTGGCGCGGCGAGCCGCGGGCGCTCGCCGAGTTCGCGGGCCGCCTCACCGGCTCGTCGGACCTGTACCAGGACGACGGCCGCCGGCCTCTGGCGTCCATCAACTTCGTGACCTGCCACGACGGTTTCACCCTGCGCGACCTGGTCTCGTACAACGACAAGCACAACGACGCCAACGGCGAGGGCAACCGGGACGGCGAGTCCCACAACCGGTCGTGGAACTGCGGGGCGGAGGGCGAGACCGACGATCCGGAGGTCCTCGACCTGCGGGCGCGCCAGATGCGCAACTTCGTCGCCACGCTGATGCTGTCGCAGGGCGTGCCGATGCTCAGCCACGGGGACGAGCTGGGGCGCACCCAGAGCGGCAACAACAACGCGTACTGCCAGGACAACGAACTGGCGTGGGTGAACTGGGCGGACGGGCCCGGGGGCGACGGCGGTGCCGCCGAGGACTCGTTCCTGGCCTTCACGCGCGCGATGGTGCGCCTGCGCCGCGAGCATCCGGTCTTCCGCAGGCGGCGCTTCTTCCACGGCCGCCCGGTGGAAGGGACGCACGACGAGCTGTCGGACATCGCCTGGTTCACCCCCGAGGGCGAGGAGATGACGCAGGAGGACTGGGGCGAGGCGCAGGCCCGCGCCCTGTCGGTGTTCCTGAACGGGAACGCGATCTCGGAGCCGGGGCCGCGCGGCGAGCGCATCACGGACGACTCGTTCCTGCTGCTGTTCAACGCCGATCCGGACGCACAGGAGTTCCTGGTGCCGGTCAATCACGGCCGGCAGTGGCACGCGGTGGTCGACACGGCGCTGTCCGACGGGATTCCGGCCGACGAGGGCCCCAAGGTGCAGGCGGGCGACCGGCTGACGCTGGCGGGGCGCAGCCTCACCGTGCTGCGACGGCCGGCGTAGCCGGATCCGCGGCGCCCCGGAGGGGGCGTACGCGCAGCGCCACGAGGAAGGCGAGCCCCGCGGCCGCGCTGCCCACCGCGAACGCGGCAGCGGGGCCGTGGGCCTGCGCCAGACGCCCCGCCACGGCGAGCGTGACGGCCTGCCCGCCGACGAACGCGCTCGCGGCGACCGTCATGCCCTCGGCGAGCCGGTCGCGCGGCACGGCGCGTTCGGTGAGCCCGAAGCCGGTGATGAGGTTCGGGGCGAACAGGGCGCCGAAGACGGTCACGACGGCGTACAGCAGCGGCATGGTGTCGGTGACGACCAGCGGCAGGGACAGCAGCGCGGCGGCCGCCGTGGCGACCCGCCAGCGGGCGGGCAGCGTGAAGCGTTCCGGCACCGCCGCCATGGAGAGGCCGACGACGGCACTCATGACCCCCATCGCGGCGTAGACCAGGCCCGCCTGGTTCTCGTGCCCCAGCTGCTGGGTGAGCGCGGTGATTCCGGCGCCGCAGCCGCCGAGCAGCACGCCCAGGAGGACGAGTCCGACGCGGACGACGTGGACCTGGCGCGGCATGCGCGTCCGCCGCGCGGGGCGGTCCTTCCCGTCCGCGGCCGACCGGGGCACGGCGGTGGCCGTCGGATGCAGGGCGAACGCGGTGCCGCAGACGGCCACCAGGAGGGCGGCCGCGCCGAACGCCCAGGCGGGGTGGGCGACCACCGAGGCGACGCCGATGAGGGCCGGGCCGAGGACGAAGGAGAGTTCGTCCATCGTCGACTCCAGGGAGAGCACGGCGTCGACGACCCGTTCGTCGGCGCCGTCGCGGCGGACGAGGGCGACCCCGCGGGCCCGCGCGAGCGGGCCGATGCCGGGCACGGTGGCGCCCGCCGCGATGCCCAGGGCGACCAGCGCGGGCGTCGGCAGGTGGGACAGCGCGCCCAGGGTGTAGAGCGCGACGGCCAGCGCGTTGGCCAGGGCGAAGGCGAGCACGACCGGGCGCTGGCCGTGCCGGTCGGCGAGCCGGCCCACGAGGGGGCCCGTGGCGACCTGGCCGAGGGCGAGCGCGCAGGCGACCGTGCCGCCGGTGGCCAGCGAGCCGCTGGTGCGCGTCACCAGCAGGACGCTGCCGAACTGGATCACGGCGACCGGCAGCCGCCCCAGGAAGGACACGACGGGCAGCGGACGCCCGGTGACCGCCAGCACTCTGCGGTAGGCGTCGAGCGTGCTGCCGGAGGTGCTGGACGTGCGGGACTCCCCTGGTGTGCCGGTCATCGTCCGAAACTAACGAGGTGCGCAGCGGCCGACGCATGCGGCGATGACACGAAACCCGCCCCAAGGGGTACGTAGATTCGCATGACGCCTCACGCCCCGACGGGCACCTACCGGCTCCAGCTGCAACCGGACTTCGGGTTCGCCGCGGCCGCGGCGGCCGTCCCGCACCTGGCCTCCCTGGGGGTCTCGCATCTGCATCTGTCGCCCGTCCTGGAGGCGGTGCCCGGATCGACACACGGCTACGACGTCGTCGACCACGCGCGCGTACGCGCTGAGCTGGGCGGCGAGGAGGGGCTCCGGGCCCTGGCGCGCACCGCCCACGCGCACGGTCTGGGACTCGTGGTGGACATCGTGCCCAACCACATGGCGACGGCACCGCGCCACAACCGGGCCCTGTGGGACGTCCTCAGGGACGGACCGTCGTCGCCGTTCGCACGTTGGTTCGACATCGACTGGGAGGCGCAGGGCGGCCGGGTCCTGCTCCCGGTCCTCGGCGGCCCCGTGGGCGACGAACTGCCCCGTCTGACGGTGGACGGCGACGTGCTGCGCTACTACGACCACGTGTTCCCGCTGCGGCCGGGCACGGAGTCCCTGCCGCTGCCGGATCTGCTCGACGCCCAGTGGTACCGCCTGGCCTGGTGGCGGCTGGCCCGCACGGAGCTCAACTACCGCAGGTTCTTCACCATCTCGGACCTGATCGCGGTGCGGGTGGAGGAGCCCGCGGTGTTCGACGCGACGCACGCCACCGTGCTGCGGCTGCTGCGCGAGGGCGTCGTCGACGGGCTGCGCGTCGACCACCCGGACGGGCTCGCCGACCCGGGCGGCTACCTGGAACGGCTGGCCGGGGCGAGCGGCGGCCGGTGGACCGTGGTGGAGAAGATCCTGGAGGACGACGAGCCGCTGCCCGCCGCCTGGCCGGTGGCCGGCACCACGGGCTACGACGCGCTGCGCCACATCGACGGCCTGTTCACCGACCCGGCCGGCGCCGACCGGCTCCTCGACCTGTTCCGGCGCTTCACGGACGCCGCCGACGACGCGGGCGGCCGCTGGGAGGCGACCGCGCGGCGCTCCGCCCACCAGGTGGTCGAACACGGCCTGGCGGCCGAGGTGGACCGGCTGACGCGCGAGGCGGCCGCCCTGTGCGCCCCGGACCCCCGGCTGCGCGACCACGCGCCCTGGGCGCTGCGCACGGCCCTGTGCGAGCTTCTGGTGCGCGTGCCGGTCTACCGGCCCTACGTGTCCGGCGGGGCCGCCCCCGAGACGGTCCTGACGGCCGCGGCCGCCGAAGAGGCGAAGGCGGTGTTCGCGGTGCCCGAGGAGGCGCGCGCGGTCGACGCCGTACGGGATCTCGCGCTCGGCCGGCTCGGGGCGGGTCCCGGGCACGAGGCGTTCCGGGCCCGGTTCGCGCAGACCTCGTCGGCACTGCGGGCCAAGTCGGTCGAGGACGCGGCGTTCTACCGGTACACGCCGCTCCTGTCGGCCCTCGAGGTGGGCGGCTGCCCGCGCGATCCGGCCGTTCCCGCCGAGGCGTTCCACGCGTACTGCGCGCGCGTGCAGCGCGACTGGCCCGACACCTCGACGGTGCTGTCCACCCACGACACGAAGCGCAGCGCCGACGTCCGCGCGGGCATCTCGGTCCTCTCCCAGTGCCCGGACCGGTGGGAGGCGGTGCTCACCGAGGCGGCCGGGCGGGCCGCGGCGCCCGACCCCCAGCTGGCGTGGGCGGCCTGGCAGCTGGTGGCGGGGCTCGGTCCCGCCGAGCCGGAGCGGCTGCAGCAGGCGATGCTCAAGCACGCGCGCGAGGCGGGCCTGTTCACGACGTGGACGGAGCAGAACGCCGCCTACGAGGACGCGGTACGGGACTTCGTGGCGTCGGGCCCGTGCGGGCCGGCGGGCGACGAGGTACTGCGGTTCATGGACGGGCTGCTGCCCCATGTGCGGGCGAACGTCCTGGGTGCGGCCCTGGTGCACCTGACGATGCCGGGGGTGCCCGACGTCTATCAGGGCAGTGAGCGCGAGTACCGCGCTCTGGTGGATCCGGACAACCGCGCCCCGGCCCGGTTCGACGAGGACCACGACAAGGCGCACGGCGCGCTGTCGCGGGACAAGGAGGCGCTGACCCGGGCGGCGCTGCGGCTGCGCCGGGAGCGTCCGGCATGGTTCGGCGGGGCCGCCGGCCACGAGCCGCTGACCGCGCGCGGCCCCGGCGGGGACCATTGTGTGGCCTATGTGCGCTCCGGCCGGGTGGCCGTGGCGGTGACCCGGCTCTCGCTGCGGCTGGCCGAGGCGGGCGGCTGGCGGGACACGGAGCTGGACCTCCCCGAGGGCGAGTGGTCCGAACTCCTCGAACCCGGGCGGCGGTTCAGCGGACCCACGCGCGTGGGTGAGCTGTTCGGGGAGCTGCCGGTGGCGCTGCTGGTGCGGGCCGACTGAGGCGGGCTCACGCCCCGCCCGTCAGCGGGTACGGACGACGAGAGCGGCCGGCGCCCGCGTGAGCAGGCCCTCGGGGACGGGCCGGAAGCCCGGTGCCCAGGCGAGGCCGGGCAGGGCCGCCAGCAGGGCGCTCAGGCCCGAGTCCGCGATCATGCGGGTGAAGGGGACGCCGAGGCAGCGGTGCCGGCCCGCGCCGAAGGCCAGTTGGCCGGGGTCGGCGCGGAACAGGTCGTAGCGGTCCGGGTCGGTGAACCGGGCGGCGTCCCGGCCCGCCGAGCCCAGCAGGCAGGCCACGGTGGCCCCGGCCGGTATCGTGCCACCGCTCACCGGGACCGGGGCGAGCGCGCGGCGCAGCACGAGGTGCACGGCCGGGTCGCGGCGCAGCGACTCGGCCCAGGCCGCGTCGGCCAGCGCGGGCCGCGCCCGGACGAGGGCGAGCTGGGCGGGGTGGTCGAGGAGGTTGGCGAGGTGCGCGGCGAGGGCCCGACCGGTGGCCTCGCCGGCCGCGCCGAGCAGGGTCGCCACCAGCGCGGCGACGGCCTCGTCGGACAGCGGACGGCCGTCGGCCCGCGCGGTGCACAGGACGGACAGGAGGTCGCCGCCCGGGCGGGCCCGACGGCGGGCGATGTGGGGATGCAGTGCGGCCTCCACGTCGGGGGGCACGGCACCCAGGTGGGTCAGGTCCGCGCGGCTCCACGCGGTGACGCGGGCGGTCTCCTCGTGGGGCAGGCCGAGCGCGGCGACGACGGCGGCCGACGGCAGCCAGCGGCAGAACTCCTCGACCAGATCGGCCTCCTCGCGCCGCACGAGCCGCCGGGCCAGGACGTACGCGCCGCGGTCCACGCCCGCGCGCAGGGCGGTCAGGGCGCGTCCCTGCAGGCCCGGGGAGACGAGCGCGCGGTGCGCGGCGTGCGTGCCCTGTTCGAGGTGGCTGAACGTGCGCCCGGGCGGCGGGGCCACGAGGCGGGGGTCGGCGAGCGCGGCGCGGACGTCGGCGTACCGGCTGAGCAGCCAGGCGCCGAACGGCTCGTCGTGGTGCAGCGGGTGGGCGTCGCGGAGCGTGCGGTAGAGCGGGTAGGGGTCGCGGGCGACGTCCGGGTCGGCCAGGCTCGGCGGCGTCCGGCGGCAGCGCGGTCCCTCGGCGACCGGGCGCGCGGCGGGTTCCAGGGGGCACAGCACCGCGTGGCTCCCTCTCTGTGCCGGTGCGCCGGGTGCCGCGCACGGATCTCCCCAGCGCACCACCCCCGGCGGGGGCGCGCAGCACCCGTACGGCCGTACGGGTGACGGCCGCGCCCGCCGGAGTACCCCGGCGCGGGTGTGACATCGGTGTGAACTCCTTCTCGCCGGACGCCGTGCGGAGGCGACGATGCGCAGGCGGGGCCGTGCCCGGACGGTGTACGTCGCCGAGGAAGGCGGACCGGTACCGGGATTCGCCCTCGGCGGGCCCGACGTTTCCGGAATGATTGCGGGGAGCCTGCACACCGGCGGACGGCACCGGTACAGGCCTTCTTGACAGGGACCGGCAAGCGTGGGGTACTGCGGATTGCCGACGGCGGGAGCACCAACGGGGGTGAGTCATCTGACGGACCAGCGGTACCCCACTGCGGCCCAACTGGCCCGGTCAGCGCGGGAGCTGACCACTGTACGGCCCGACCTGTGCCAACTGCGCCAGGTGGGTACGTCGCGCGGGGGGCGTCCCCTGCATCTGCTGTCCGTCGGACACGACCGGCGCACGGTCCTGATCGTCGCGGGCGCCCACGCCAACGAACCCACCGGCGGCGCCACGGCGCTGCACCTGGCCCGGCAGGCCCTCTTCGACCAGGCGCTGAGATCCGACCGGTCGTGGCACTTCCTGCTGTGCGCCGACCCGGACGGCGCGGCCCTGCACACGAACCCCGCGCCGCGCACCCTCCTCGACTACCACCGCTCCTTCTTCCGCCCGGCCGGGCCCGAGCAGCCCGAGTGGTCGCCTTCGGTCCTGCCGGCCGACCGGCTGCCCCCGGAGACCACCGCGCTGACCGGGGTCATCGACGAGCTGCGCCCCTACCTCCAGGTGTCCCTGCACGGCACCGAGCTGGGCGGCAGCTGGGTGCAGCTGACGCGGGACATCCCGGGGCTCGCGGAGCCGTTCGCCAAGTCGGCGGCCGAGCTGCACATACCGGTGGAGACGGGCGCGTCGGACGCGGCGGGCTGGCCCGCCTCTGGGCCCGGCGTGCACGTCATGCCGGACCCGGACGCGCAGGCGGCGTTCCCGAGCCTGCCCGACGACGCCCGGCACTCCACCTGGCACCACGCCCACCGGTACGGCGGCTCCACGGCGATCGTCGAGGTCCCGATGTGGGCCAGCGACCTGGTGGACGACCCGGCGCCGCATCCGGCCCCGGAGCGGGCGATGCGGCGGCTCTCGGCGCGGATCAGCCGCGACACCCGGCTCGTCGAGGACATCCTCGCGGAGGCGCTGCCCCGGCTCCCGGACACGCGCGGGCCGCTGCTGCGGGCGGCGCGCTGGGCGCTGAGCCTGGTGCCGGGGCTCGCGGACGACTGGACGCGGCCGCCTCCACCGGACGCCACGATGGCGTACGTCGGCAGCATCGACGCGTTCGCCCGGCGGCTGCCGCTGCGGGCCGCCGCCATGCTGCTGCGGGTCCTCGAAGAGGCGGAGGACCGGGCGGCGCCCCGGCTCGACCTCCTCGTCACCCGCTGGTGCGAGGTGTACGCGGACCGGTTCGGGGCGCGGTGGGTGCCGGTGGCCCACCAGATAGAGCACCAGGCGCGGACCACGGTCGCGGCCGTCCGGCACGCGCAGGGCTGAGGGTGCCGGTCAGCCCAGGCCGGCGGCGGGGCCGCGGTCGGCGGACAGCCGGAACGACATCCGGCCGAATCCGACCTGGTCGCCGTCCCTGACGACGGCGGCGCCGATCACCCGACGCCCGTTCACGGACGTGCCGTTGGTGGAGCCGAGGTCCCGAAGGATCCACAGGCCACCCTGGCGGGTCAGCTCGGCGTGCACGCGGGAGACCGTCTCGTGGCTGAGCCGGAGCCCGCTGGCGGGGTCGCGGCCGATGCGCAGGGGGTGCGACTGGGCGACGGGCAGCTGCAGCTTCGGGAGCCGCTCCACGGTCCACGCCCGGTGCAGCCGCACCGTGAAGCCGGAGACGGCACCGACGGCGCCGAGCATCGCCCGGGTCCAGCGGTTCTCGGGCCGCAGGTCGGCGGTGAGCGCCGCGAGTTCGTCGGGCTTCTGCGTGGAGAGGGCCAGCTCCATGCGGCGTACGAACGTGTCGTGCGAGAGCCGGCCGAGCGCGACGCCGTCCCTGAGCACTTTCAGCGCACGGTCCCGCTCGGCGTCGGAGAGCCGAGCGGGGTACGTGTGGTGTTCGAACGAGGACGTCACAGGGGCGATTGTCCGGCAGTGACGGTCGAGGTGTCCAGAAAACGCGGAGTGCCGCACGAGACACGGAACCGACCTCGGCGAACCGGCGGCGCGCCGATCACGTCTGACGCACCATGGGACGCATCGTCACCGTGAGCAGACAACCTGTTACGCGAGGGGGCACGTCCGTGCAGTTCGAGGTGTGGGCACCGCAGGCCGAGCGGGTGGATCTCCAGTGGGAGGGCACCACGCGCGCGTTGGAGCGCGATACGGACCGGGCGGGCTGGTGGACGGGGGCGGCGGACGCCGTCGACGGGGACCGCTACGGGTATCTGCTCGACGGCGGCCCGGTGCTGCCCGACCCCCGCTCGCCGCGCCAGCCCGACGGGCCCGACGGGCTCAGCGCGGTCGTCGACCACCGGCGGTACGCGTGGCGCGGCGACTGGGCCGGGCGCGATCTGAGCGGCGCCGTCCTGTACGAGCTGCACGTGGGCACGTACACGAAGGAGGGCACGCTCGACGCCGCCGCCGCGCGTCTGGGGCACCTGGCCGAACTGGGCGTCACCCACGTCGAGCTGATGCCCCTGTGCCCGGTGCCCGGTCGGCACGGGTGGGGCTACGACGGGGTCAGCCTGTGGGCCGTGCACGAGCCGTACGGCGGACCGGAGGCGCTGAAGCGGTTCGTGGACGCGGCGCACGAGCTGGGCCTCGGGGTCGTACTCGACGTGGTCCACAACCATCTGGGCCCGTCCGGCAACTACCTGCCCGCGTTCGGCCCGTACTTCACGGACACCCATCACACGCCCTGGGGCAGCGCCGTCAACCTGGACGCGCCCGGCTCCGACGAGGTCCGCGCCTATCTCATCGGCAGCGCCCTCGCCTGGCTGGGCGACTACCGCCTGGACGGGCTGCGCCTGGACGCGATCCACGAGCTCCACGACCGCCGCGCCCTGCCCTTCCTGGAGGAACTGTCGGCCGAGGTCGACGAGTTGGCCGCGCGTCTGGGCCGCCCGCTGTTCCTGATCGGCGAGTCCGACCTCGGTGATCCGCGGGTCGTCACGCCCCGCGCCGGGGGCGGTCTCGGTCTGCACGCGCAGTGGAACGACGACGTCCATCACGCCGTGCACGCGGCCGTCACCGGCGAACAGCAGGGCTACTACTCCGACTTCGCCCGCGCGCCGATGGCCGCGGTCGCCAAGACGCTCACGCACGGCTTCTTCCACGACGGGACGTACTCGACGTTCCGCGGCCGGCGGCACGGCCGCCCCCTGGACCGTGCCCGGGTGCCCGCGCACCGGCTGCTCGCCTACACCCAGACGCACGACCAGGTGGGCAACCGCGCGCAGGGCGACCGGCTCGCCGCGTCGCTCTCGCCGGGCCTGCTGGCGTGCGCGGCGACGCTGGTGCTGACCGGGCCGTTCACGCCCATGCTGTTCATGGGCGAGGAGTGGGCGGCGAGCACGCCCTGGCAGTACTTCACCGACCACACCGATCCGGCGCTCGCCGACGCCGTCCGCAGGGGGCGGCGACGGGAGTTCGGGGCGCACGGGTGGGCCGAGGCCGACATTCCCGATCCGCAGGATCCGGCCACCCGGGAGCGGTCCTGTCTGAACTGGCCGGAGCGGGAGACCGGCGACCACGCGCGCGTACTCGCCTGGTACCGGGCGCTGATCGCGCTGCGGCGCGCCCGTGCCGATCTCCGGGATCCGGATCTGGCGGCGGTGCGGGTCGCCTTCGACGAGCGGGCGCGCTGGGTCGCCTACCGGCGCGGGGACGTCCGGGTGGCGGTGAACCTGTCCTCGGAACCGGTGTCGATCCCCCTGGGCCGCCCGGTGACCCGCCTGCTCGCCTCCTGGTCCCCGATCGACATCCCGGGCTCCGACGGCCTCCTGACGGTCCCGCCGGAGTCGGCGGTGGTGGTGGAGGCGCCCTAGGGCGTGTGTCGAAAGTCCCGCCTGCCCCGCGCCCCGGAGGGCGAGCTTCGCTCGCTCGAGGGGCGCGGGGAACTGCGCGACCGGCCACGACGAGACCCGCGGACCGGCTCAGTCCGTCACCAGCTCCAGCAGAATCGGCTCCCAGGCCCGCTCCAGCCGAACCCGCAACAACCCGAGCGACCCCCCGCCCTCGAACAACCGCACAAGCGCCTCGCACCGCCCCAACCACAGCCCCCGAAGACAGACCCGCGCCCCGTACCCGCCCAACGTCGCCGCCCGCACGGCGGCCCGCGCCCCCACCGACACCGTCAGCCCCGCGATGTCCTCCGCCGGATCGCCCACCACGGTGCCGCCCCAGCCGAGCACACCCCGCACATGCCCGTCCGCCGCGACGGTCAGCCGGTCCCCGGTCAGGCCGTGGTGGACGAGGACCGCGTCGGACTGCGGCCCGAGGCGGGTCACCGCCCGGGCCGTGAGCTGCCCGAGCCGGGCGGCCTCGAACTCCCCGTCGGCGTCGAGCCGTCCGGCGGCGATGCCCGCCTCCCGGCGCAGGTTCTCCAGCGAACGGGGCGCCACCGTCGGCACCCCGAGCGGCACGGCCCGCGCCACCGGCACCGCCCGCAGCCCGGTGAGCAGACCGGCCAGGTCCTCCTCGCCGGCCGCGGTGACGTCCCGGACCTCGGCGGAGTCCCCGGGCGGCCGGGTGTCCAGGACGTAGGCGAGGCCCGGCGCCCACTCCCCCGCGGCGGCGCACGCGGGCACGGCGACGGTGACGTGCGGACGGACGACGTCGCGCAGGCGCACCTCGCGCCGCAGTTCACGGGAGGCCGGTCCGTCGGGGGCGAGCCGCAGCACGTGCCCGGTGCCCACGCGCCAGGCGGCGGGCCCGTCCTCGGGGGCGGGGCGCAGCTCGGCACCGCCGCCGTTCGGGAGGAGGGTCTTCAGAAGGTGGCGCGCGGTGTCCTCCGCGGGCGGCTCCTGCACGGCGTCAGCCGACGATCGCCAGGTCCCGCGAGGTGGCGTTGAGGCGCTTGCCGCCGCCCCCGTCCTCACCGGCGGCGGTGACGGTCACGATGTCCTCGATGCGGACGCCGAAGCGGCCGGGCAGGTAGATCCCGGGCTCCACGGAGAAGCACATGCCGGGCACCAGCTCCTGCCGCTCGCCCTCGATCATGTAGGGGGGTTCATGGGTGGTGACGCCGATGCCGTGCCCGGTGCGGTGGATGAAGTACTCGCCGTACCCGGCGTCGGTGATGACCTTGCGGGCGACGCGGTCGACGTCCTGGCAGGCGATGCCGGGCCGGACGGCGTCGCAGGCCGCCGTCTGGGCGGCGCGCACGACGTCGTGGACCTCGCGCTCCTCGGCCGTCGGTTCGCCGACGTGCACGGTGCGGGAGGTGTCGGAGCCGTAGCCGTCCTTGAGGCCGCCGAAGTCGAGGACGATCATGTCGCCGTCCTGGATGACACGGTCGCCCGGCGCGTGGTGCGGGTTGGCGGCGTTGGGACCGGAACAGACGAGCGTGAAGTCGACCTGTTCGTGCCCGAACCGCCGCAGCAGGTCGGCGAGTTCACGGGACAGGTCGATCTCCTTGCGGCCCGCGAAGGCCACCTTCTTGATCTCCTCGTACGTGGCGTCGGCGGCGGCACCGGCGGCCGCGAGCCGCTCCAGTTCGGCCGCGTCCTTGACGGCGCGCAGCATCGGCAGCGCCTCGGTGAGGGACACGTACGAGGTGTCGGGGAGGGTCTTCTGCAGGCCGAGCAGATGCATCGCCCAGGCGTTGTCGCTGACGCCGAAGCGGCCGGACTTCTCCAGCAGGGGCGCCGTGACGTCGTAGGGGTCCTTGCCGTCGGTCCAGTCGCGCAGCGTCATCGCGTCGGCGCCCGCGGCCTTCGCGGCGTCGGGCGCCTCCAGGGTCGGCACGACGAGGGTGGGCCGCTGTCCGGCGGCGAGCACCAGCAGGGTGAGCCGTTCGGTGTCGGCCGGTACGTGGTAGCCGGTGAGCCAGACCATGTCGGGGCCCGGCGCGACGAGCACCCCGGCGAGCCCGGCGTCGGCGGCGGACCGCGCGGCACGGTCCATGCGGGCCTGGTAGTCGGCTGCGGTGAAGGGCGCTGGTGTGCCGGTCGTCATGTCCGGGCCTCCGTGGGTGCGTGCGGGGTGCGGTCGGCTGGGGCTGTCACCGCAGCATCCTGCCCGCCCCGGGGGGACGGCGCGAGTGCGCCCCGCCCTTCCAGGTCGGCCGCGAGCCGGGCGGCGGGGCCGCGCAGGGTGCCGGTGTGGACGAGTTCGGTGCGGTGCACGACGCGGGGCGCGGTGAGCGGCACCGTCACCGTGCCCGGCGCGTCGGCGGCCAGCGAGGCGGGCAGGACGGTCAGGCCGTGGCCCGCCGCGGCGAGGGTGAGCAGGGTGCGCAGGTCGGTGCCGTCGCAGCGCAGGGCTGCACGGAACCCGCCGCCGCCCTGGGTCGCGCGCAGCTGGTCGAGCGGCACGCCCGTGTCCGGGGCGTCGAGCCAGCGGGCGTCCACGAGGTCGGCGAGGCGCAGTCCGCGGCGGCGGCCCAGCGGGTGGCCCTGCGGCAGCACCACGTGCACGGACTCCTCGGCGATGCCGCGCCGGGTGAGCGGGGCGACGTCGGGCAGCCGCAGCGGATCGCTGGGCGCGGCGACCCCGTCGACGACGCCCAGATCGGCGCCGCCGGTGGCGACCTCCGCGGCGATCTCCTCGCGGGCCAGCACCCGCACGGTCACGCCGGTGTGCGGCAGCAGCGCCGCGGTGCGGCCGCGCAGCGCGGTCGGGGTGACGGCGAGGACGAGCCCCGCGTCCGGCGCGGCGGCGGTGCGGCGGACGTCGGCACGGGCCGCGTCCAGGCGCAGCAGCAGCGGACCGGCGTGTTCGAGGAGCCGGTCGCCCGCGGGGGTGGGCAGGACGGGCCGCCGGGTCAGGAGCGGGGCGCCGAGGTCCTGTTCGAGGGCCGCGATGTGCTGGGAGACGGCGGACTGGGTGTAGCCGAGCTCGCGGGCCGCGTCCGAGAAGGAGGCGAGGCGGGCCACGGTGACGTACGTGCGCAGCAGGTGCGGGTCCATGCGCTCCAGCATCCCCGACCCGCATCAGGAACGCTTATGGAGGGTGCAGTCTTCATCGTTGGACGTGAACCACGGTTCCCGCCGACGATGAACCGCATGACAGCCACGCCCCAGCAGTTCCCCCGTGCCCGCGTCGCACTGGTCGGCGACCGCTCCCCGAACGTCGTCGCCCACACCCGCGTACCGCTCCTCCTGGACGCCCTCGCCACGCGCGAGCATCTGGTGCTCGACGCGTACTGGATCCCGAGCGAGGACGCGCTGCTGCCCGACGCCGTACGGGGCTTCGACGCGGTCTGGGTGCTGCCGGGCAGCCCGTACCGCAGCGAGGCGGGCGTGCTCGCCGCGATCCGGACGGCCCGTGAGCACGGCATCCCGTTCCTCGGCACGTGCGGCGGCTTCCAGCACACCCTCCTGGAGTTCGCGCGGAACGTGTGCGGTCTGACGGACGTGGCGCACGCCGAGAACGATCCCGACGCCGACGACCTCCTGATCACCCCGCTGGCCTGCTCGCTGGTCGGCCACGAGGGCACGGTGACGCTGACCGCCGGGTCGCTGGCCGAGTCGGTGCTCGGCGCGGACCGCACGGTCGAGCGCTACCACTGCCGGTACGGGCCGGCCGCCCACCTGGACACGCTGCGCGCACACGGTCTGCGGTTCACGGGCGAGGACGAGGAGGGCCAGGTCAGGATCGCCGAACTCGCCACCGACCGGCACCCGTTCTTCCTGGCCACGCTGTTCCAGCCGGAGCTGCACGGCGACGGCAGCCGCCCGCACCCGGCCGTGCAGGCGCTGGCCCGTGCCGCGGTCGCGCACGCGGCACGGGTCTGACGCGTCCGGCCGCCCCGCTTCAGCGGAGTCGGACGGGCGACGCGGGGATCCGGTCCGGCAGGAAGCCGTGGGCGCGGGCGGCGAGGTGCCGGGCGCGGTACCGGTCCACCTGCTGATGCCAGTTGAGGACGCCGGCCAGCCAATTCCGCAGCTGGTGCACGTATCCGTCGACGGCGTCGCGCGCCGCCGCGTCGAGGCCGAAGTCGTCGTACAGGAGGGGCAGTTCGTGCGCGACGACGTGGTCGAACTGCTGGAGGCGCTGGGTCATCAGGTCGTGCACGACGTGCAGCGCCGTGGGGTAGTCGATGCCGAAGAAGGTCTGCACGACGAGGATCGCGTTGTGCACCTCGCCCTCGTACTCGATCTCCTTCTGGTAGGAGAAGACGTCGTTGACGAGGCAGGCGTAGTCGACCGCCGCGTTCTCCAGCGAGCGGACGGGACCGCTGCGGTACACCTCGGGCGGCACGGCCGGGCCGTGGCCGAGCCGGCACAGGCCCATGGTGAGGTCGGAGCCGAAGGTGGCGCGGCGCATCTCCAGGTAGTCGACGGGGTCGGGGACGCGGTTCTGCGCCTGGTTGGCCAGCTCCCACAGCCAGCTCTCGGTCATCGCCTCGACGGCCGCTTTCAGCGTGGTCCGCTGCTCGGCGCTCATGCCGCCGGCCGTGCGCGCCCACAGGTCGACGAGGCCGCGTTCCATGGCGTTGGCGGGCGGCGGCACCGGTTCGCCGGCGATCGGCATGCAGGCGGACAGCCGGTCGGTGCAGTGCTTGGCGGCGGCGATGTCGTGGCGGCTGCCGAACACGAGGGGGTAGTAGTCGTCGGCGTACGTCCCCCAGGCGAGCCACGCCGTGCTGAGGTCGAGCGCGTCGGGCGTGCCGTCCGGGTCGATGCCCGCCGCGCACAGCGCGAGATCGGCCGCTGCCAGCTTGTCCTCGTCCCAGACCCCCTCCGCCAGGATGCCCGTGGCGTGCGCCCACGGCACGAGGCGGGCGCGGGCGCCGTCCAGGGCGGGGTTGAGCCGCAGCTCGAACGGCAGGGACAGCTCGGGGATCAGCGAGGGGCCGACCTTCTGGAACGGCACGTGGGTGTACGCCCGCAGCCGCTCGACCCCGAGGGCGTCGAACAGCGCCCGCACGTCGGTGCCCCGGGCCCCGAGTCCGGTGGGGCCGTGCAGCGGGCCGCGCTCGCGCACCGCGCCCTTGTTCATGTAGCGGCTGGACCGCAGGTGCCACTCGTGCCCGCCGGACTGCCAGTCCTGGAGGCCCCGGGTGTACGCGGCGACGGCCGCGACCTGGTCCGGGGTGAGCCCCTTGTCGGCGGCGAGCGCGGGCACCTCGGTGAACGCGGTGTGCTCGAACTGGTGCAGCCGTGAGGTGAGCACGTCGTTGACGGCCTCCGCCGCCTCCTGGGTCGTGCAGCCGAAGAAGGTCTCCAGGACCAGGACGCCGTTGGAGAGTTCGCCTTCGTCCCGGACCTCGCGCTCGTACGAGAAGAGGTCGTTGCGCAGGTGGACGGCGTCGGAGAACGTCTCCATGAGGACGCGCAGCGGGCGCGACCGGGCGACGGGCGCGGGGACCTCCGCGGTGGCGTACTCGACGAGCCCGGCCGACCAGGGGGCGCCGCCGACCTTGCGGCGCATCTCGATGTACTCCACGGGGTTGGCGATCCGGCCCTCGTCGATGTTGGACAGTTCCCACATCGACTCGTTGAGCAGGTGCTCGGTCGACTCGGCGAAGCGGCGGCGCCAGTCCATCGACATGGCGGGCACCGTGCGCCGCCACAGATCGGCGAGCCCGGCCTCGACCGGGTTCTCCGGCTCGGGCACCGGGCCGGACGGGTCCGCAGGGTCCTCTGGGTTCATGGGCATGAACAGCGGCAGCCGTTCGAGGTGCGCCTTGCCGGCCGCGCGGTCGTTGGTGCGCTTGAACATGTCGAGGAAGTGGTCGTCGAAGAAGAAGACCCACACGTACCAGTCGGTGATCAGGGAGAGCGCCGGGCCGTCGCAGTCGGGGTGCGTGTACGCGCACAGCAGTCCGTAGTCGTGGGCGTCCAGATCGCTCTGCTCCCAGACACCCGAGCCCTCCAGCATGCCCATCTCCCGGGCCCAGGCGGTGGAGTGGGCGCGGGCCTCGTCGAGATGGGGATTGAGACGCGCCGTGTACGGCATGTAGAAGCGCGGCAACTGGAACGGCTGCGAGGCCGCCGTGGTGGACTGCTCAGTCATGTGCGCGGCCCTACCCGTGAAGGCCAACGGCCATCCATGGGCGCGGAGATGATCGCACCATCGTGTGAACGAGGAGTGAATCGGGGCCTGGTGGGGAATCGGCGGCGCACGCGGGGTACGCCGCAGCCCGGTTGAACACGTTCGCCCGCAACCCCTCCCTACCGGGCGCTCCAGTGCCCGGGGCGGTCCAGACCGTGCGGGACGCGGGTGGCCGTGTCGCCGCGTGCCGCGTTCAGCTGGGCCTGGGTGAGGAAGAGGGCGCCGCGCAGGTCGGCTCCCTCGATCCGGGCGTCGCGCAGGTCGGCGCCGATCAGGTCCGCCGCGCGCAGGTCGGCGCCGGTCAGGTCGGCGGCGACGAGGAGCGCGCCGCGCAGGTTGGCGCCGCGCAGATCGGCGTTCCGGAGGCGGGCGCCCATCAGGTCGGCGCCGCGGTGGTTCTTCTTGCGGCCCGGAACGGCGGCGGCGCGCTCCAGTTCGCTCGCCTTCAGCAGCAGGGTGTTGACGTCCGCGCGGATCGTGGGAACGTCGGCGGCGAGGAGTTCGTCGGCGCCCGCGCGCGTGAGCAGCTCGATGCCGGTGCGGGCGCGGCGCGCCTCCCTGTGCACGGAGGCGGCCCGCGGCAGGTCCAGTACGTCGGTCAAGTAGCGCAGCAGCTCTTGCAGTTGACGCATGACGGGGAAGACCTCGTACATGGTCCGCGCGGTCTGCGGCCGCTCCCGCCAGCTGACGCCCTCGAAGGTGATCTGCGAGACCTTCTGTCCGGCGCCGAAGCAGTCGAAGACGGTGCAGCCCCGGTAGCCCTCGTCGCGCAGCCGCGCGTGGATGCCGCAGCGGAAGTCCTCCTGGAGGTTGTGGCAGGGCGTGCCCGCGTTCTTGTTCGCCGCGAAGTCGTGGGACTTGGCGAAGGGCAGCGCCACGCAGCACAGGCCGAAGCAGTTGCCGCAGTCGGCGCGCAGGGCGGTGCGCTCGTCGGCGCGGTCGGCGGACTCGGGGGCGGAGCCGGAGGAGGTCACGCCCCCATTGTCACCGATCGGCGGTGTACGCCCCCTTGTGGGTGGCCCGGGCGCGCGCAACCGTGGACGCGACCGGCACCGCCCCAGACCCCCAGGAGTCGACGTGGCCGCCTCCCGCTCCTCCCGCTCGCCGCTGCATCCGCCGTCGGCGTCGGCGTTCCGGCTCCCCCACGAGCTGCACGGTGACGGGCCGCACAAGGTGATCGTGGTGCACGGCTGGTTCGCCGACCGGGCCGCGTTCGCGCCGATCGTGCCCGACCTGGACCGCGAGGCGCTCCAGTACGCGTTCGTGGACCTGCGCGGCTACGGGGAGGCGAAGGACGTGCCGGGCGCGTACACGACGGCCGAGGGCGCGGCGGACGTCCTGGACCTCGCGGACCGGCTCGGCTGGCGGCGGTTCTCGCTGATCGGGCACTCGATGGGCGCCGCCGTGGCGCAGCGCGTGGTGGCGGCGGCCGAGGAGCGGGTGCGCCGTCTCGTGGGCGTCTCACCGGTGCCCGCGTCGGGCCTGGCGCTGCCGCCCGAGCAGTGGGAGCTGTTCTCGACGGCGGACACCAGGCCGGGGAACCGGCGCGCGATCCTCGACGTCACCACGGGCGGCGTCCGCCCGGCCGCCTGGCTGGACCGGATGGTGCGCCGCTCGCTGGAGCGCAGCGACGCCAAGGCGTTCCGCAGCTGGCTCGACTCGTGGACCGGCGACGACTTCCACACGGACGTCGAGGGCTCGACCGTGCCGGCGCTCGCGGTGACGGGCCAGCTCGACCCGGCGCTGTCGGCGGAGCTGGTCCGGGCGACGTGGCTGCGCTGGTTCGTCCGCGGCGAGCTGGTCGACCTGCCGGTGTGCGGGCACTACGCGATGGACGAGGCGCCGCTCGCGCTGATCCGGGTCGCGGAGGACTTCCTGCGGGCGGACCCGGCCTGACGACGACGCCCGCAGCGGCTACTCCGTCGGCTCCAGCTTCAGCGAGATCGAGTTGATGCAGTACCGCTGGTCCGTGGGCGTCGCATACCCCTCGCCCTCGAACACGTGCCCGAGGTGCGATCCGCAGCGCGCACACCGCACCTCGGTCCGCACCATCCCGTGCGACCGGTCCTCGATCAGCTCCACGGCCGCCGAGTCCTTGGGGTCGAAGAAGCTCGGCCAGCCGCAGTGCGACTCGAACTTCTCGGTGGACGTGAACAGCTCCGCGCCGCAGGCACGGCAGGAGTACACGCCCTGGGTCTTCGTGTCGGTGTACTCACCGGTGAAGGCGGGCTCGGTGCCGGCCTGGCGCAGTACCGCGTACTCCGCCGGGTTCAGCTCCGCGCGCCACTGCTCGTCCGGCTTCTCGACGTCGTACGCCATGTCCCTCATCCCTTCAGACGGTCCAGGATCCGCGGGCCGAGGTCGGTGACATCGCCCGCGCCCATGGTGAGAACAAGATCCCCCGGCTTGGCCATTCCCGCGACGGCGGCCACGGCGGCGTCCTTGTCCTGGGCGGCCTGCACGTCGGCGCCGGCGGCCCGGGCCGCGTCGATGATCAGGGCGCTGGTGACGCCCGGGATCGGGTCCTCGCGCGCCGGGTAGATGTCGAGGACCACCGAGGCGTCGGCGAGGGCGAGGGCGTCGCCCATCTCCTTGCCGAGCTCCTGGGTGCGGGAGAACAGGTGCGGCTGGAAGAGCACGAGGAGCCGGGCGTCACCGGCCGCCGAGCGCATCGCCTCCAGGTCGGCGGTCATCTCCGTCGGGTGGTGGGCGTAGGAGTCGATGACCTGCACCCCGTTCTCCTCGCCCTTGAGCTGCAGGCGGCGCTTGACGCCCGTGTAGGACTTCAGCGCGCCGGCCAGGTTGCGGGACGGGATGCCCATGGCGACGCCCGCCGCGAGCGCCGCGACGGCGTTGTGCGCGTAGTGGCGGCCGGGGACCGAGACGGTGAAGGTGAGCAGCTTGCCGTCGAGCAGGACCGTCACTTCGCTGGTCAGACCGCGCGGGGTGATCTTGTGGATGCGGATGTCGGCCGACTCCGACTCGCCGTACGTGACGACCTTCAGGGAGGTCGTGTCGCGGATGCGGCGGGTCAGCTCCGCGGCGCCCGACTGGTCGGCGGCGATCACCAGCGTGCCGCCGGGGACGATCTTCGTGGTGAACGTCTCGAAGGACTCGTAGATCTCGTCCATCGACGCGTAGTTGGCGTGGTGGTCGAGTTCGACGTTGAGGATGATCGCGACTTCCGGCGTGTACTTGTGGAAGCTGCGGTCCGACTCGTCGGCCTCGGCCACGAAGAGGTCGCCCTCGCCGTGCAGCGCGTTCGAGCCGGGGACGTCGAGGTCGCCGCCGATCGCGTACGAGGGAGCGAGGCCGAGCGAGGTCAGCGACACGGCGAGCATCGACGTCGTGGTCGTCTTGCCGTGGGTGCCCGCCACCGCGATCGGGCGCAGGCCGTCCATGAGGGAGGCCAGGGCGTCGGAGCGGTGCACGACCGGGATGCCGAGCTCCCTGGCGCGGGCCAGCTCGGGGTTGTCCTCGCGGATCGCGGAGGAGACCACGACGCAGCTGGTGTCGGGGGACACGTGCGCCGCGTCGTGCCCGATGTGCACGGTGGCGCCGAGCTCGCGCAGGGCTCCGGCCGTGGCGGACTCGCGCGCGTCGCTGCCCGCCACGTGCGCGCCGCGCTGGGCGAGGATCTTGGCGATGCCCGACATCCCGGCGCCGCCGATGCCGATGAAGTGCGGTCGCTCCATGGCGGCGCTGGAATGCGGAAGGCCGGGTGCCATGCGTGTTACTCCCCTGAGGTTCCGGTGCGTCCTGATCCGCGGCGCGTGCGGCCACGGACCGGGCCCAGCCTATTGCCTCGGGACCGGCCGCCCCGCACCCGCACGCCCCACGTCACGCCTTGCTGTGCGAGAACAGCTTCAGGACCGGCACGCCGACCTTGTGGCGGGCCTGCGAGGCCCAGTCGCGGTGGAAGAACTCCTCGACGTAGTGCGGATCGGTCAGCACGATCACCTCGTCCGCCCCCACCTCGTCGACCAGTGCCTTGAGCGCGTTCAGCGGGTGGTCCTCGATGAGCCGTCCCTGCGCGGCACTGCCGGCCTGGCGCAGGGCGGTGAGGGAGACCTGGAGCGCCTGTTCGGCGGGGCCCTTGGCCTCGTCCCCCTCGGGGACCTCGCCCTCGCGGGCCGCCTCGTCCAGCTCGCCCATCGCCACGTCGTCGATGGCGCGCAGCAGCCGGTCGGCCTGGTCGCCGCGGGGCTGGAGCAGCACATGGAAGGTGACATCCTCGTCACCGTGCAAGGTGGTGACAAACTCCACGTCGGCAGACGTCAGGGCCTTCTCGATCATCAATACGCTCGTGAACACGACGGGCGCCCTTCTTCTCCTACCGTGGGCCGTCCTTCGACGGGTCCCTGCGGAACTGCGGAAACCATCCTGCCCCGTGGCCGCACGGGGTCTGCGAGTTTTAGTGTGCCCAGCGAAGACTAAACGGAACAGATCATTCCGTTCAGTGTCGCCTCCGACCGTATCGGGTGAACAGGAAACCGTCCTCCTCCAGCAGAGAGACCAGCTCGAAACGTTCCGGCACGCGCAGCGCGGGGCCGCCCGCGATGCGCTGGGCGTCGCCCGCGGTGAGCATCGGCGACACGGTCAGGCACAGCTCGTCGAGTACCCCGCCCGCGACGAATTGACCGAGCATCCGCGGCCCCCCTTCGGTCAGCAGCCGCCGGTGCCCGCGCACGGCGAGGGCCGCGACCGCGCGGTCCGGTTCGACCGCCGTGCCGTCCCCGGCGAGCAGCACCTCGGCGCCGGACCTTCGGGCGGCCTCGACCCGGTCGGCCGGGGCGCCCGAGCCGGTGATGACGTAGGTGGGGACCAGGGGCTCGGTGAACAGCGGGAGGGTGAAGTCCAGGTCCAGGCTCGCGCTGATCACCGCGATCGACGGGGCGGCGCCCTGCCCGGCCGCGGCGCGGCGGGCGGCGAACGCCTCGCGCGCGCGGGCGGGGCGGTACTGCTCCTGGCGGACGGTCTGGGCGCCGACCACCACCACGTCGGCGAGACCGCGCAGGGTGCCGAAGATCCGCATGTCGGTGTCGTTCGAGATGGGCTGGGAGCGGCCGTCGTGCTGGGCGGCGCCGTCGAGCGTGGAGACCATGTTGGCGCGCAGCCACGGCTTCCCGGCGGCCTGCGGCGGATAGGCGTAGGCGTCGGCGAGCGCGTCGAGGCTCCACTCGGGGCCGCGCGGCTCCTCCCGGCCCAGGTGATCTGCTGTTTCGTACGTCACAGGGAACAGGCGTCGCATGACGTGCAGTGTGGCACGGCCATTAAGCTGATGAGCTGTGTCGTCCTCCACCCAGTCGTCCTCCGCCCACGGGGCCTCCTCCGCCGCCCCCGCCGCCCCGCAGTCCCTGTGCGCCCGCGAGCCGCACGTCCCCGCGGAGCGCCTGGTCGCCGAGATGGTGCCGCCGCCCCGCTTCGCGTCGGCCCGCTTCGACACCTACATCCCGGACCCGAACCAGCCGAGCCAGACCCAGGCCGTCGAGGTCCTGAGCTCCTTCGCCGCCGGACTCGGCGGCGCGTACCCCTCCGGCTCCGGCAAGCGGAAGTGGTTCGCCAAGAAGCCGGCCGCCCCCACCGGGCCCCGCGGGGTCTACCTCGACGGCGGCTACGGCGTCGGCAAGACCCACCTCCTCGCCTCCCTCTGGCACGCGACCCCGGCCGAGCCCGCGCTCAAGGCGTTCGGCACCTTCGTCGAGCTGACGAACCTGGTCGGCGCCCTCGGCTTCCAGCAGACGGTGAAGACGCTCGGCGGCCACCGCCTGCTGTGCATCGACGAGTTCGAGCTCGACGACCCCGGCGACACCGTGCTCGTCTCCACCCTGCTCGGCCGGCTCGTGGAGTCGGGCGTCGCGCTCGCCGCCACCTCCAACACGCTGCCCGGCAAGCTCGGCGAGGGCCGGTTCGCCGCCGCGGACTTCCTGCGCGAGATCCAGGGCCTGTCCGCGCACTTCCGCCCGCTGCGCATCGACGGCGAGGACTACCGCCACCGGGGCCTGCCCGAGGCCCCGCCGCCGTTCTCGGACGAGCAGGTCACCAAGGCCGCGTACGCCACCGAGGGCGCCTCGCTCGACGACTTCCCGCACCTGCTGGACCACCTCGCGCGCGTGCACCCCAGCCGCTACGGCGCGCTGACGGACGATCTGACCGCGGTCTGCCTGACCGACGTGTCCGCCGTGCCCGACCAGTCCACGGCGCTGCGCCTGGTCGTCCTGGCCGACCGGCTCTACGACCGGGAGATCCCGGTGCTCGCGGCGGGCGAGCCGTTCGACAAGCTCTTCAGCGAGGAGATGCTGAACGGCGGCTACCGCAAGAAGTACTTCCGCGCGATATCCCGGCTCACCGCACTGGCCCGGGACGCCAAGGGTCTGGTCGCCGACTGAGGGGCGCTTGTCCGTCGTCTGCGGGCCGGTGGGGGCTGGTCGCGCAGTTCCCCGCGCCCCTGGAGATGCGCACTTCGTGCGCGACCTCCATGAGAGGAGGCGTGGCCTCCCCTGGACGAGCGGAGCTCGTTTCAGGGGCGCGGGGAACTGCGCGACCAGCCCCCACCGGCCGTCAGCCGACGGACGAGCCCCGGTCGCCGCGCCCGGCAACACGCGCGGTTCCCGGGGCGGGACGTGCGTGGTAGACACAGCCGGGTCACAGTTCCTGTCCGCCAACAGGAGGTTGCACCCATGTCACGCACCACGGAGACGCGCACCACCGACTCGCGCACCACTGATGCACGACAGACCGCGACACGACGTCAGATCCTCGCCCGTACCAGCGCGTTGGGGGTGGGGATCGCCTTCGCCGGAGAGCTGTCCGAGCTGTTCACCGGCTCGGCGGCGGCCCAGGGGCGCGCCGGCTACGGCCCCCTGGTCGAGGACCCGGCCGGTCTGCTCGACCTGCCGAAGGGATTCCGCTACAAGGTCCTCTCGCGTGAGGGCGACGAACTCCGCTCGCGCGAGGGCAAGGTGCCGAGCAACCACGACGGCATGGCCGCCTTCGCCGGAGAGAAGGGCCGGATCCGTCTCGTGCGCAACCACGAGAACAGAGTCACCGGCCGCGTCCCGGTCCCCGTCGTCGACGGCCTCACGTACGACCCGATGGCCAAGGGCGGCTGTACGGCGCTCACCCTCGACCGGCACAACGACGTCCTCGACGAACGGGTCGCCATCGCGGGCACCGCGGTCAACTGCGCGGGCGGTCCCACCCCGTGGGGCACCTGGCTGACCTGCGAGGAGACCGAGGACCGGGCCGGCACCAACGGCTACACCAAGGACCACGGCTTCATCTTCGAGGTCGACCCCGTCGACCCGCGGCGCTCCGGCGCCGTCCCGCTGACCGCGATGGGCCGCTTCCAGCACGAGGCGATCGCCGTCGACCCGCGGCGCGGCGTCGTCTACGAGACGGAGGACGCCTTCGACAGGCCGTTCGGCCTCTTCTACCGCTTCCTGCCCGACAAGCCGCGCGGCGGCCTCGGCTCGCTGCGCGCCGGCGGCACGCTCCAGGCGATGCGGGTGCCGGGCGTGCCCGATCTGTCGGCGGTGCAGGAGACGGGAGCCACGTTCGGCGGCATCGAGTGGGTCGACGTACCCGACCCACTGGCGGCCACCACGGCGATCCGCAACCAGGACTTCGGCCCCCGGGGCATCACCCACGCCCAGAAGCTGGAGGGCTGCTACTGGGGCGGGAGCTGCGTCTACTTCGTGTCGTCGTACGCGCGCCGCGGCGAGGGCTCGGCCGCCGACCACTTCGGCCAGATCTGGCGTTACGACCCGTCGTCCCGCCGCCTGACCCTGGTCGTCGTGTTCGGACCCGACACCGACGTGCAGCTCCCGGGCGAGGAGCCGGACAACATCTGTCTCGCGCCCAGCGGCGGGCTGATGGTGTGCGAGGACGGCGAGGGCGCGCAGCACGTCTTCGGCGTGACCCGCAGGGGCGAGGTGTACGCGATGGCGCGCGGGCGGCAGAACATCGGGACCGCGCAGGAACCGGCCTGGGGCGAGTTCGCCGGGGTCACCTTCGCGCCCGGCGGACGGACGATGTACGTGAACGTGTACACGCCCGGGACGACGTTCGCGGTGACCGGCCCCTGGCACGAGTAGCGGCGGCGCCGGGACGGACGCAGGATCGTAGGACCTGACCGGAAGGGGCGCGCGGTGGCGAAGGGCAAGAGCAAGCAGGGCGGCAAGAGCGGCGGGAACGGCAAGAAGAAGCCCGCGCCCGCGCTGAGCGAGCTGCTGCGCGTCCCCGGGGGCGAGCGCGTCGACCTGTCGGCGTACGACGCGGCCGCCACCCCGGGCGGCCCGCGGGACAAGGCGTCGGGGGTCGCGGCCACCGCGGAGCTCGGCCCGCGCCTGGCCGGTCTCCAGGAGCGGCTGTGGGCCGCGGGCTCGGCCGGCGACCGGCGCCGGGTCCTGCTGATCCTCCAGGGCATGGACACCGGCGGCAAGGGCGGCACGGTCAAGCACGTCATCGGCCAGTTCAACCCGTCGGGCTGCCGCATCAAGGCGTTCAAGGCCCCCACCCCGCAGGAGCTGAACCACCCCTTCCTGTGGCGCGTCGTCCAGGCGCTCCCGGAGCCGGGCGAGATCGGGATCTTCGACCGGTCCCAGTACGAGGACGTGCTCGTCGCCCGCGTGCGGGAGCTGGTGCCGCGCGCCTCGCTCGGGCGCCGCTACGGGCAGATCAACCGGTTCGAGAAGACCCTCGCCGACGACGGCGTGACCGTGATCAAGTGCTTCCTGCACATCTCGTACGAGGAGCAGAAGCGCCGGCTGCTCGAACGGCTCGACAACCCGGACAAGTACTGGAAGTTCAGCCCCGGCGACATCGACGACCGCACGCTGTGGCCCGCCTACCAGGAGGCGTACGAGATCGCGCTGGAGCGCTGCTCGACGGACGCGGCGCCCTGGTTCGTGATCCCGGCGGACCGCAAGTGGTACCGCAACTGGGCCGTCAGCACGCTGCTCCAGGAGCATCTGGAGGCCCTCGATCCGCAGTATCCCAAGGCGGACTTCGACGTGGCGGAGTGCAGGCGGAGGCTGCTCGCGATGGGCTGATCGCACCGTGCGCGCCGGGGGAACCGGTGACGGACATGTCCGCCGTGCCCCGTGGGCAGGGTGGATTTATGACTCAACCTTCCGCACAGTCATGGGAGTTCACGGACGACCGGGGGCATCTGGCCGCCTCGCTCGACACACCGGCGCGGGTCGTCGCCTACATACAGGCCGGGGCGAGCCTGTGGGACCTCGGGACCCGGCCCGTGGGCATCTTCGGTTCGTACCACGACGGGGACAGCCCCGACCGCGCCAAGTCCGGCTCGCTGCCGCTCGACGAGGTGCCGTACCTGGGGGCCGGGGCCGGGCTCGGCCTGGACGACGTGCTCGCGGTGCGGCCCGACCTGGTGGTCGCGCTCACCTACGGGGGCGGGCAGGTCTACGGGATCGAGCCCGACACGGCGAAGCACCTGGAGGAGCACGTCCCGGTCGTCGTGATCGACGTGGGACAGGGACGGACCCTCGCCGGGGTGCGTGAACGATTCGCCGAACTCGGCCGGTCGCTCGGCACCGCGGAGCGCCCGGACGCGCTGGCCGGGCTGACCCGGGCGGAGTCGGGCCTGGCGGACCTCGCGGCGTCCCCGCAGGGCGCGGCCAGAGTGCTGGCCCTGTCGCCCGGCGGCCCGGACAGCGTCCATCTGGCACGGCCCGCCAAGTGGCCCGACCTGAGCGCCCTGACGGGGCTCGGGGTGCACACCGTCGAGCCGCCCGAGGGTCCCGGGGCCAACTGGCACACCGGCACCTGGGCCGACGCGGCCGAACTCGCCCCGGACGTCGTCCTGCTGGACGCCCGCGCGAACGCGGCGCCGTCCGCACAGTACGCCGGTGACGCCCACTGGGCGGCCGTGGCCGAGCGGGCCGTCGTGCTGCCGTGGAACCCGGAGACCCCGGCCAGCGCCGCCGCCCACGCGGCGTTCTTCGAGCGGCTGACCAGTGCTTTGCGCGGGGACGGCTGAGACAGGTTTTCCCTCCTGGGGTTCCGGGCACCCGCGCGGCAGTCCCGATGCCGTTGAGGGAGACGGAAATGGAGTGGTTGAACCGGGCCGCGTGCGTGCACGAGGACCCCGAACTGTTCTTCCCGGTCGGTTCGGCCGGGCCCGCCGTGCAGGACGCCGAGGCCGCCAAGGAGGTCTGCCACCGGTGCCCGGTCGTCGCCGAATGTCTCGACTGGGCCGTGGCCACGGAGCAGACGACCGGCGTGTGGGGCGGCACCTCGGAGCGCGAGCGGGCCCGGCTGATCAGAGCCGCGCGCCGGATGCGCGGCGGGCGGACGGTCCTGGCCCGCTGACCGGGTGAGCAGCTCCGCACGATGACCGAATAATCCCATTTACACAGTTATCGTCGCGGCGTAATCAGCTATCGCTCCCTCCGCCGCACCATGCTGTCGTGCGCCATCGGCGCCCTCGCGCTCGGAGCCGCCGCCTGCTCCGGCGGTTCCGGGCACGCGCCGCCGGGGCAGGCCGGGCGGCCCGCCGCGAGCCCGTCCGCCTCGGCGACGCCGACCGGTCCGCCCCGGCTCGCCCCGGGCCCCTCGGGCCTCACCCCCGTCTTCAAGAGCGCCGGGCGGACCGGAAGCGGCGCCCGGGACGCGCGGGACCGGACCGTCGCGCTCACCTTCGACGCCGACATGACCGCCGACCAGGGCCCGCGGGCCGCCGCGGGCGAGCACTTCGACAACCCGCGGCTCATCGCCACGCTGCGCCGCCTGAAGGTCCCCGCGACCGTCTTCATGACGGGTCGCTGGGCCGAGGAGTACCCGGCGCAGGCGAAGGACATCGGCGGCGACCCGCTCTTCGAGGTCGCGAACCACTCGTACAGCCACTACGCCTTCACCGGCGACTGCTACGGCCTGCCGACGGTGCCCGCGGCGGGGATGCGGGCGGACGTGGAGCGGGCGTTCACCGCCTTCCGCAAGGCCGGGGTGCGGCACGTCGTGCCGTACTTCCGCTTCCCGGGCGGCTGTTACGACCGGAGCGCGCTGCGGGCGCTCACCCCGGCCGGGGTCACGGCGATCCAGTGGGACGTGGTCAGCGGTGACGCGTTCGCGACGGACGCGGGCGCGGTGACCCGGCAGGTGCTCGACGGGGTGCGGCCGGGGTCGGTGGTCGTGATGCACTGCACGCGCAGCGCGGCGCCGACGACGGAGCGCGTCGTGCGGGACGTCGTGCCGACGCTGCGGGCGAAGGGCTACCGGTTCGTGCGGGTGTCGGAGCTGGTGGGGGCCGCGGCCCGGAAGGGCTGACGCGCCGCCGTACGCTGGCCCGCATGGCCGATGACCGCACCCCCGCCGCCGCGACCGCTCCCGAGGAGCAGTTCGCCGAATGCGTGCTGTGCCGGGAGCCCACGGAGTTCCCGGAGTCGACGAAGGGCGCGACGCTGTGCCCCGTGTGCACGTGGCAGGAGGCGCAGCGCACCGCGTGTTCCGGCTGACCGTCCGGTCACCGACGGGCCGCGGGAACGCGGCGGAAGCACGCCCGGCGGACTGGCAGACTGGAGGGCGTGACCAGCGACGACACCGCCACCGACAGCCCTTTCCGGTCCGAGCCCACCGCGCGGGACGAGGCGCCGCAGTTCGTGCTGCCGCTCGTCGTCCGGATCGAGCGGGCCGCGCCGCCGGCCCGTACGGACGCGCTGGAGACGGCGGCCCGCGCGGTGCTGACGATCCTCTCGGACGAGCGCTCGCTCGGCGACGGGGAGTGGGCGCAGGTGATGCGGGACTGGCAGGACGCGCGGATCCGCAAGGTGGTGCGACGGGCCAGGGGCGCCGAGTGGCGGCGCGCCGAGGCGCTGGAGGGCATCACGGTCGCCGGTGCCGCCGGGACCGAGGTGCGGGTCTTTCCGCCGGTGCCGCTCGACGGCTGGCCCAAGGACCTGGCGCGGCTCCAGGTCTCCGGCACGGATCTCGACGACCCCGAGCCGCCGGCCGCCCCCGGCGCTGCGGGGGTGACGCTCTGGCTCAACCCGGAGCTGGAGATGACCGCGGGCAAGGCGATGGCGCAGGCCGGGCACGGCGCCCAGCTCGCCTGGTGGGAGCTGTCGGACGCGCGCCGCAAGGAATGGCGCGAGGCGGGCTTCCCGCTGGCGGTCCGGGTGTGCGAGGACCGCGACCGCTGGGCGGCGCTGACCCGCGCCGGGCTGCCGGTGGTGCGCGACGCCGGGTTCACGGAGATCGCGCCGGGCTCGTGCACCGTGGTCGCCGAAGGCCCCCGGGACGGCAGCTGGCTGCCAGATCTCGGGCCTGCGTAAAGCACCCGGAGCACAGAGGTCACAGCCTCGAAGGCGACCGAATCGGACTCTGGCGGTCCGGCCCGCGGAGGCCTAGCATCAGGCGAGCAGCGCCGGACGGGCAGACCCGTCGGGCCGCTCGCACCACACCCCCGAGACCCCGGGTCCCCATCCGTCCGCCGTTCCCCGAGCGGCCGGGGGCGTTCACGCCGTCGTTCGGCCCCGGCCTCTCGTCCTTGCCGGCCCCTTCGGGGCGGTCTCCCGCCTGCCCCGGCCGGCGGGGACGGTGAGCACGCGAGCCGCGCAGGGGGAGGCGCAGGCTTCCGTGCCCTTGGGCCGCCGCCGATGCCGGCTCAGCCGCCGGCGGCGGCCGCTCCCCCGCCCGCGTGCGCGGAACCTCAAATGTTCCTCTGAACGTCTCCCCCCGTGGATTCGGCCGGACGCGGCGGGGCCATGACACCTGGACAGTGTCGGCGCGGAGGAGGGGGACGGACATGCGGCAGCTTCCGCGGCTGGGGACCGGAATCGGGTGGCGGCCGGAGATCGCCGACGTGGTCGAGGCGATGCCCGGGATCGACTGGGTCGAGACCGTCGCGGAGAACGTGTGCCCGGGCCATCTGCCCGACTCGCTGACGCGGCTGCGCGAGCGGGGCGTGACGGTCGTGCCGCACGGGGTCTCGCTGGGGCTCGGCGGCGCCGAGCGGCCCGACGAGGGGCGGCTCGCCGATCTCGCGGCGCGGGCCGAGGCGCTGGGGGCGCCGCTGGTCACCGAGCACATCGCGTTCATCCGGGCGGGCGGTGAGCGCACCGCGTCGCCGCTCCTCGAGGCCGGGCACCTGCTGCCGGTGCCGCGCACCCGGGACGCGCTCGACGTGCTGTGCGAGAACGTCCGGATCGCGCAGGACGCCCTGCCGGTGCCGCTCGCCGTGGAGAACATCGCGGCGCTGTTCGGCTGGCCGGGCGAGGAGATGTCCGAGGGGCAGTTCCTGTACGAGCTGGTGGAGCGCACCGGCGTCCGGCTGCTGATCGACGTGGCGAACCTGCACACGAACCACGTCAACCGGGGCGAGGACCCGGCCAAGGCGCTGGACGAGCTGCCCGTCGAGGCGATCGCGTACGTGCATGTGGCGGGCGGCTTCGAGCGGGACGGGGTGTGGCACGACAGCCACGCCCACCCGGTGCCGCGGCCGGTCCTCGACATCCTGGCGGACCTGGCGTCGCGGGTGACGCCGCCGGGCGTGCTGCTGGAGCGGGACGAGAACTTCCCCGAGGACACCGCCGAGCTGAGCCGCGAGGTGGAGACGATCCGGGCCACGGTGCGAGCAGCGGGCGGCCCCGCACCGGCCGCCACGACGGACGCGCCGGCCGCCCCGGCCGTGACCGGGGCCGGGGATTCGGTACGGGGACGGGTCGCCCTCGCCCAGACCGCTCTGCTCTCCGCACTGGTCGCGGGCACCCCGGCGCCGGAGGGCTTCGACCGGGCCCGGCTCGCCGTGCAGAGCCGGGCGCTCGCGAGCAAGCGGGCGGACGTCGTCGCCAAGGTGGCACCCGAACTGCCGGTGATCCTGGGCGCCCCGGCGTACCGGACGGCGTTTCTCGCCTACGCGGCACGGCGGCCGATGACCGACGGCTACCGGCGCGACGCGCTGGACTTCGCCGAGGACCTGCTGCTGGAGCAGCGGGTCACGGAGCCGGGCCCGCGCCGGCAGCTGACCGCCTGGTGGCTGGAGCGGTCCGGGCCCGCACCGCTGGCCGGGCGTCCGGTGGCCCGGGCGCTGCGGGCCGCGCGGTTCGCGTTGCGCAGGGGCTGACGTTGCGCGGGGGCTGGCCCACGGGCCGGGCCGGGTACACACCGGGTCGGGGCGCGCGGACCGCACAACCCCCGCGTCCCGTACGGCGGTCGGCGTAGACCGCACGGTTGCCCGGCACCCGGTGCCGGGGGCGCACTAGCGTGCGGTGCCGCACCAGGAGGCACCATGCGACTGCTCTCGCCGATCCGCGGCACCCGTACCGGCCCCCGTCTCAACGGGACCGCGCTCATCATCACCGGACTGCTGGCCACCCTGGCCGCGCTCGCCTTCCCCATCTGGTCCTACGCGGACCGGTCGGCCACCGGCCTGGACACGCTGGACGCGCAGACGGTGCCGACCAGGTTCGGCCCGCTGTCGGCGACCGACCGGCTCTTCATCACCAAGGTGCGGCTCGCCGGGCTGTGGGAGATGCCCGCCGGCCAGCAGGCCGAGGAGCGGGCCCCGACCAAGGCGATCGAGACGGCGGGCGAGCATCTGGTCGAGGGCCACACGTTCCTGGACGCGCGGGTGCGGGAGGTCGCGGCGCAGCTCCGTCTCGAACTGCCCAACCAGCCCAGCCCCCAGCAGCAGAGTTGGCTGCGGACGCTGACCGCGGCGAAGGGCCTGGACTACGAGCGCCAGTTCGCCAACATCCTGCGCGCCGCGCACGGCCAGGTCTTCGCGCTCGTCGCCCAGGTGCGCGCCTCGACCCGCAACACGCTCGTACGGGCCCTCGCGGACGACGCCAACACCACGGTCCTGGACCACATGAAGGTCCTGGAGGCGACCGGCCTGGTCGACTTCGACGCGCTGGCACGGAACGCGGCCACCGCGACCCCGCCGCCCGGCACCCGCTCCCCCGCGCCGCCCGGACCGACCGCGTCCCCGGCCCCGGCGACGCCCGTCACCCCGTCGCCGACGTTCCCGCTGCCGCCCGCGGCGTCCAGCCCCGCGCCCGGGCGATGAGTGTCCGCATGGTGAATATGCCGTAGCGGAAACTCGAAAACCTGTCATAGAAACACCCCATGTTCTGGGTCCTGTTCCTCCTTCTGGCCTGCGCGGCCGCCGCCGTCTCCTGCGGACGGCTGTGCCTCGCGGCCGTGCGCGCCGCCGACGGCGAGCGCGCCGAGGACACCGCGCGGAGCGGCGCGCACGACCTGTCGGACCACGAACTGTCCCTGTACGAGACGGCGTTCCTGTCCGGCGGGCCGGTACGGGTCGTGGACGTGACGCTGGTGTCGATGGCCCGCGGTCGCCGGCTGCTGCTCGCGCACACCGGCTGGGCGACGGTCGTCGACCCGGTGGGCGGGGACACCATGGAGCGCTCGGTGCTCGGCGCGATCGGTCCGGGCGGGCAGTCCAGGACGGCGCCGCTGCGGGCCGCCACCGCCGCGGGCGACGCGGTGCGCACCCTCGCCGACGGGCTCGTCGCGGCGGGTCTCGCCGTTCCGGAGGCCGCCCGCTCGGCCGTCACGGCGGCGGTGCGGCAGGTGCGCGCGGCGACCGTCGCGGTGATCGTGCTCGGCGCGCTCGCGACGCTCACCCCGGGCGAGGGCACCGAGACGCAGCGGACCCCGGTGGCGCTCTGGTTCGCGCTGCCGCTGCTGCTCACCCTCAGCTGCCTGGCCATCGCCCGGATCGAGATCCACCCGTACACGCGCTGGGCCTCGCCGGTCGGGCAGCGGCTGCTCGCCGCGCGTCCCGCCGCCGCGGGCACTCTGCTGGCGGTCGCCGTGCGCGGGCTGCGCGCGGTGGACGATCCGCAGGTGCGGGCCGCGCTCGACGGGTGAGCGCGGAGGCCGGGCCGACGCATCGGGGTCATTTGATCCGACACCGGCGACCCGGTGCTTTACATCACCAACACCCGCACGAAGTATCCGCGTATGAGACACGCGTTGCGAGCCACGTCCGTCCTCTGCGCCGCCGCGGGGTCGCTGGTCCTGTCCTCGCCGGCCGCCTCCCCCGTGTCCCCCGCCTCCCCCATCCCCCTCCCCGGCCCCGTCGCGGCGCCGGAACGGGCCGGGGTCGCGGTCGCCGCCGCGCGGGCCGCCGTCGCGGGCATCACCTGGGGAACCTGCCCCGAGGTGGAGGAGCTGGACGACCCGGTGCGCTGCGGCACGGTCTCGGTCCCCCTCGACTACGCGAACCCCTCCGGCAAGCGGATCGAGCTGACCGTCAGCCGGGTGGCGGCGCGCGGCGAGAAGAGCGAGCGGCAGGGCGCGTTCGTGTTCAACCCGGGCGGCCCCGGCGGCAACGGCATGTACTTCCCGCTGGCCGGCGCGATGCCGGAGTGGAAGCGCATCGGCGCCGCCTACGACCTGGTCGGCTACGCGCCGCGCGGGGTGGGCCGGTCCGCGCCGATCTCCTGCCAGGACCCGAAGCGCTTCGCGAAGGCGCCGACCCAGTCGCCGACGCACCCTTCGGCCTCGTACAAGAAGGAGCGCGTCGCACAGGCCAGGTCGTACGCGGCGGGCTGCGCGAAGAACCCGGGGATCGAGCACTACACGACGCTCGACAACGCCCGTGACCTGGAGGTCCTGCGGGCCGCTCTGGGCGAGCGGAAGCTCACGTACATGGGCGCCTCGTACGGGACGTACATCGGCGCCGTGTACGCGCGGCTGTTCCCCTCGCACGTGCGGCGCATGGTCTTCGACTCGGCGGTCGACCCCGACCCGCGGCGGATCTGGTACGGGAACAACCTGGAGCAGTCGGCGGCGTTCGAGCGCCGCTGGAGCGACTTCCGGACGTGGGTCGCCAAGCACGACAGGACGTACCACCTGGGCGCGACGCCCGAGGAGGTGCTGCGCTCGTACGAGAAGGTGCGCGCGGAGCTGGCGCACGAGCCGGCCGGCGGGAAGGTCGGTCCGGGGCAGTTGCAGTCGGCGTTCCTCCAGGCCGGGTACTACGACGACTACTGGCCGATGCGGGCCGCGGCGCTGTCGGCGTATCTGAAGGGCGACCCGAAGCCGCTGATCGGCCAGGCCACGCCGCCGTCGGGGGCGCGCGCCGAGCTGGAGAACGAGAACGCCACCGCCGTCTACACGGCCGTCGAGTGCAACGACGCACCGTGGCCCACGGACTTCCGCGTCTGGGACCGCGACAACACGGCGCTCGCGAAGAAGGCACCGTTCGAGACGTGGGACAACGCGTGGATGAACCTGCCGTGCGCGTACTGGTCCACGCCCCGCCAGCAGCCGGTCGACGTGCGGACGGCCCCCGGTGAGCTGCCGCCGACGCTGATCCTGGCCGCCGAGCGGGACGCGGCGACGCCGTACACGGGTGCGCGGGAACTGAACCGGCGGATCGCCGGGTCGGTCCTGGTGACGGAGCGGAACGCCGGCACGCACGGGATCGGCGGCGGCGCCAACGCCTGTGTCAACGGACACTTCGACGCGTATGTGCTGGAGGGGCGGGTGCCCGAGCGGAGCGGGGCGTCCTGCGCGGCGCACGCGGAGCCCACGCCGCTGAATTGAAGCCCCTCCGGCGATTGAGGAGCGGGGTCCGGGGCGGAGCCCCGCGGCCTCGGCCCCGCGCCGGAGGAGCTTGAGGGGTGCCTACGCGAGCCCGGCCACCAGATCGGCCACACTCTTGCGGCGCCCGGTGTAGAACGGCACCTCTTCACGGACGTGCCGCCGCGCCTCGGAGGCGCGCAGGTGACGCATCAGGTCGACGATGCGGTACAGCTCGTCGGCCTCGAAGGCGAGGATCCACTCGTAGTCGCCGAGCGAGAACGAGGCGACGGTGTTGGCCCGCACGTCGGCGAAGCCGCGCGCCATCTTGCCGTGGTCGGCGAGCATCTTGCGGCGCTCGTCGTCGGGCAGCAGGTACCAGTCGTAGGAGCGCACGAAGGGGTAGACGCTCACGTAGTTGCGGGGCGTCTCGTCGGCGAGGAACGCCGGGATGTGCGAGCGGTTGAACTCGGCGGGACGGTGCAGCGCCATGTTCGACCAGACCGGCTCCAGGGCGCGGCCCAGCTTCGTACGGCGGAAGAGGTTGTACGCCTCCTGCAGCTCGTCGGCCGTCTCCGCGTGCCACCAGATCATGAGGTCGGCGTCGGCGCGCAGGCCGGACACGTCGTAGGTGCCGCGGACCGTGATGTCCTTCGCCGCGAGCTGGTCGAACAGCTCCTGGACCTCGTCGGCGTACCCGGCCCGGTCCTCCGGCAGGACGTCCTTCAGCTTGAAGACCGACCAGAGCGTGTAGCGGATGGTCTCGTTGAGATCCTTCGCCAACTTGCCCTTGTTCGGGATACGGGCAGCCGCCGCGTCGGGGGTGGTGTTCTCGTCGCTCATGTCCCTCATTCTCCCGCGTCGCCGTGGGCGTCCGGCACCGGGTCCCCGTGCACCTCGTCCACGGCCGCGTACGCGCTCGCGATGCACGCCGGGATGCCGACGCCGTCGTACGCGGCACCGCACACGGCGACACCGGGCAGCCGTCCGATGTGCTCGCGGACGCGGGCGACCCGGTCGGCGTGGCCGACCGGGTACTGGGGCAGGCCGTCCTGCCAGCGCGTGACGTGGGCGTCGACGGGGGTGGCGGTCAGGGCGACGGCCTCGCGCAGGTCGCGGCGGGCGATGTCGACGAGGTCGGCGTCGTCGCGGGCGAGGTCCTTGTCGTCGCCGTAGCGGCCGACCGAGGTCCGCACGATGCGCAGGTCGGGGTTCTCCTCGGCGATCCAGCCCCACTTGTGGGAGGCGAAGGTGGCGGCCTTGATGGTGCGGCCGTCGACCGGCGGGACGAGGAAGCCGCTGCCGGGCGGGAGACCCGCCTCGCTCGTGCGGTAGGCGAGGGTGATCAGGGCCATGCTCGCGTACTCGATCGAGCGGAGTTCCTGGGCGGCGTTCGGGGAGGCGGTGCGCAGGACGCTGGCCGCCGCGGGGGCGGGGAGGGCGATGATCACTTGGGGGGCGTGGAAGGTGCGGCCCGATTCCGTGACCACGCGCCATTGGGGCCGGTGCGGTGCCGTCGAGTGATCGTCCTGCGTGGTTGAGCGCGCGGTTCCGCGCGCCCCCAGCTGTACCGCGCGTTCGCCGAGAATGATCTCGCCGCCCCTCTCGCGGACCGACGTCGCCACCGCTTCCGGGAGGGTGCCGATGCCGCCCTCGATGCCCATGAAGACCGGGGCGGGCTGCTCCGCGGGCTGGGGGGTGCGGGCCTGGATGGCGCGGACGGCCGCCGTCAGGGACGTGTGGCGGCGGGCCTCGTCGAAGAGCTGCGGGACCGCGCTGCGCAGCGAGATGCGGTAGGCGTCGCCCGCGTACACGCCGCCGAGGAGCGGCTCGACGAGGCGGTCGACGACCTCGCGGCCGAGCCGTGCCGCGACGTACTCGCCGACGGCGATGTCGTCGCCGATCGGGGTGGGCGGAAGGTCCGCGTCCTGCGCGATGCGGGCGAGGCCCTCGTCGGAGAGGACACCGGCGAGCGCGTCGGCGGTGCCGGGGACGCCCATCACGTGGCCCTTGGGCATGGGGCGCAGGGCGTCGCGGGTCCAGATCGAGGCGGTCGCGGTCGACGGCGGCTGGAGGCGGTCCCCGAGCCCGGCCTCCTTGGCGAGGCCCACGGCCTCGGGACGGCGGGCCAGCATCGACTCGGCGCCGAGGTCGACGCGCGCGCCGGCGATCTCGCCCGCGCGGAGTTTGCCGCCGAGCCGGTCGGAGCTCTCCAGGACGGTGACCCGGACACCGGGGTCCCGGTCGAGCAATCGGTGGGCGGCCGCCAGGCCCGTGATGCCACCGCCGATCACCAGGACGTCCCTGACGGTCTCTGTTTCCGTACGTGTGTCCGCTTCGCGCATGTCTCCCACTCTCTCAGAACGGACGGCCGACTCCGCCGAGTCCCGACCGTTACCGGTTCGCCGCCGCCCGGCAATCACCGAATGGCGCACTCGTGCGTCAAAGGAAGCGTCCGGCGACCGGCGTTTCTCTGGGGGTACGTTCATGCAGGCATCCGGTTCGAACACACTGCGGCGGGCGCCGCGTCTTCTCGCTCCGCTGCTGCTGGCCGCGGGCCTGGCGCTCACCGGCTGCTCGGGCGCGGGCTCGTCCTCCGGCGGGGACAACGCCAAGTCCGGCGTGCGGGCCGACTCCGCGGGCGCGGGGGACGACGCGGACTCCAGGGCCGCGGGCGGCGGCGCGGCCCGGCCCGGCGGCGAGGGCTCCGCGAAGGCGACGGCGCCGCCGAAGCTCACCGGCATCCACATCATCCGCACCGCCTCCCTCTCGGTCCGCGTCAAGGACGTGCCGGACGCGCTCGACGCGGCGCGCGCCGCGACCGAGAACGCGGGCGGCTATGTCGGCGACGAGGAGACCGACCGCGACGGCCACGGGCACGAACGCACCCGGGTCACTCTGCGGGTTCCGCAGGAGTCGTACGAGAAGGTGATCGGCCAACTCGCGGGAACCGGCCGTCTGTTGTCCCGGAACCAGAGCGCCCAGGACGTCACCGACCAGGTCGTGGACGTGGACAGCCGGGTCGCGTCGCAGCGGGCCAGCGTGGCGCGCGTGCGGGAACTCATGGACAAGGCGACGAAGTTGAGCGACGTCGTGGCACTGGAGGGCGAACTGAGCAGCCGCGAGGCCGCGCTGGAGGCACTGCTCGCCCAGCAGTCGTCCCTGAAGGACCGGACGACGATGTCGACGATCACGCTGAAGCTGTCCGAGGCGCCCGCCCCGAAGAGCGGCGGGGACGACGACGGGCCCGGGTTCCTGGACGCCCTGTCGGGCGGCTGGGGCGCCTTCGTGACGTTCCTGAAGTGGGTCGGGATCGTGCTCGCGGCCGTGCTGCCGTTCGCCGCGCTGGTGGCGCTGCTGGTGCTGGTGTGGCTGCGGCTGGTCCGGCCCCGGCTGCCGCGGCGGCCCGCGCCGGAGCCGGCGCACACGGCGCTCGGCCCGCTGCCCGAGCACCCCCGGTCCCGGGCGGGTGAGCAGGACTGACGCGCACGGTCCACGTAGCGTGGGCCCATGACTGCTGAGCGACTTGTGGTGATCGGCGGCGACGCGGCGGGCATGTCCGCCGCGTCGCAGGCGCGCCGTCTGCGGGGCCCGGACGAGCTGGAGATCGTGGCGTTCGAGCGGGGGCACTTCACGTCGTACTCGGCGTGCGGGATCCCGTACTGGGTGGGCGGACAGGTCGGCGAGCGCGACGAGTTGATCGCCCGGTCGCCCGAGGAGCACCGGGCCCGCGGCATCGATCTGCGGACGCGGACCGAGGTGGTGGAGCTGGACGTCCGGGAGCGGCGGGTGCGCTCCCGCGATCTCGGCAGCGGGGCCGAGTCCTGGACCCCGTACGACAAGCTCGTGATCGCGACGGGGGCCCGGCCGGTCCGCCCGAAGCTGCCCGGCATCGACGCGGCGGGGGTGCACGGGGTGCAGACGCTCGACGACGGGCAGGCACTCCTCGACAGCCTCCGGGCGACACCCGGGCGCCGGGCCGTGGTCGTCGGCGCCGGGTACATCGGGGTGGAGATGGCCGAGGCGCTGCTCAACCGGGGCTACGAGGTGACCGTGGTGAACCGGGGCGCCGAGCCGATGTCCACGCTCGACCCGGACATGGGCCGGCTGGTGCACGAGGCGATGACCGGCATGGGCATCACCATGGTCGACGACGCCGAGGTGACGGAGGTCCGCACCGGGGACGACGGGCGGGTGCGCGCCGTGGTCACGCGGGACGCCGAGTTCCCCGCCGATGTCGTGGTCCTGGGCATCGGCGTGCGCCCGGAGACGACTCTGGCGCGGGCCGCCGGGCTGCCGCTCGGTGAACACGGAGGCCTGCTCACGGACTTGGCGATGCGGGTGCGCGGGCCCGAGGCCGGCGGGGTCGTCTGGGCGGGCGGCGACTGTGTCGAGGTGCTCGATCTGGTGTCGCGGCGCGAGCGGCACATCGCGCTCGGCACGCACGCGAACAAGCACGGGCAGGTCATCGGGTCGAACGTGGGCGGCGGGTACGCCACGTTCCCGGGCGTCGTCGGCACGGCCGTCAGCAAGGTCTGCGACCTGGAGATCGCGAGGACCGGGCTGCGCGAGAAGGACGCCCGGCGGGCCGGGCTGCAGTACGTGACGGTCACCATCGAGTCGACGAGCCGGGCGGGCTACTACCCCGGGGCCGCGCCGATGACGGTCAAGATGCTGGCCGAGCGCCGCACGGGGCGGCTGCTCGGCGTGCAGATCGTGGGCCGCGAGGGCGCCGCGAAGCGGGTCGACGTGGCGGCGGTCGCGCTGACCGCCGGGATGACGGTGGAACAGATGACGGCGCTCGACCTGGGCTACGCGCCGCCGTTCTCACCGGTGTGGGACCCGGTCCTGGTCGCGGCCCGCAAGGCGGTCGCGGCGGTGCGCGCCAACGGTTAGGGGCGCCCGCCGCGTCCGGCTCGTGTCTGCCGCGCCCGCTCTATCGGGCTGTCTGCGTGTGGACGTAGTCGACGAGGCGGGTCAGGGCCTCCGGGTCGGTGGTCGGCAGGACGCCGTGGCCGAGGTTGAAGATGTGGCCCTCGAGTCCGGCGGCGGCGTCCAGGACCTCGCGGGCCTTCTCCTCGACCGCCTCGGGGGTGGAGAAGAGGATCGCCGGGTCGATGTTGCCCTGCAGCGCCTTGCCGGGGCCGACCCGGCGCGCGGCCTCGTCGAGCGGGACCCGCCAGTCGACGCCGACGACGTCCGCGCCGGCCTCGCCCATCAGGCCGAGCAGCTCACCGGTGCCGACGCCGAAGTGGATGCGCGGCACACCGTAGTGCGCCACCGACTCGAACACCTTCGCGGAGGCGGGCATGACGCTGCGGCGGTAGTCGGCGGGCGACAGCGCGCCGACCCAGGAGTCGAAGAGCTGGACGGCGCTGGCGCCGGCCTCGATCTGCACCTTCAGGAACGCGGAGGTGATCTCGGCGAGCCGGTCGAGCAGGTCGGCCCACAGCTCCGGCTCGCCGTACATGAGGGCCTTGGTGATCTCGTGATTGCGGGACGGGCCGCCCTCCACGAGGTAGCTGGCGAGGGTGAACGGCGCGCCCGCGAAGCCGATGAGCGGCGTACCGCCGAGCTCGGCGGTGAGCAGGCCGATCGCCTCGGTGACGTAGGAGACGTCGTCCGGGGTCAGGTCACGCAGCTGGGCCAGGTCGGCGCGGCTGCGGATGGGGTTGGCGATGACCGGGCCGACACCGGGCTTGATGTCGAGGTCGATGCCGATGGCCTTCAGCGGGACGACGATGTCGCTGTAGTAGATGGCCGCGTCGACGTTGTGCCGGCGCACCGGCTGCATCGTGATCTCGGCGACCAGCTCGGGCCGCGCGCACGACTCCAGCATCGGGATGCCCTCACGGACCTTGCGGTACTCGGGCAGCGACCGGCCCGCCTGGCGCATGAACCACACCGGGGTGTGCGGCACGGGCTCGCGCCTGCATGCCTTCAGAAAAGCTGAATCCTTGACTGCGTCGGTCGTCGCTGACGGCTGCTGGCCCGTGGCCTCGGTGTTGGCACTCACACGAGAGAGTTTCGCACGCTCGCGCGTCGCCCCGGGAACGGCGTCGGTGCCGGGTGTCCTTACCCGTGCGAGGGGTCCGTTCCCCTTAACCTTCCCCGCATGGCCGCGGCCGGCGAACACCGCAGGCGGCGCAGACGATGCCGACAGGATGAGTGAATCAGTGAGGGACGGGCAGAACGCTCGGGACATGAACGCTGCACAGAAGAAGGACGACACGGCGCCCGCTGCCCCTCTTGCCTTCCGCACGGCGGTCGACGCCCTGCGCGTCGCACGGCTGCGCCCGGAGATCGAGATCGACCCCACACGCCCGCCACAGCGCCTGGCTCCCTTCGCGTACGCGCTGGAGGCCGCCGTCGTCGAGCCGGGCCCCGACGCGGACGAGGCGGAGGCGCTGGCCGACGGCCGTCTGGTGCTGCTGCACGACCCGGCGGGGCACGAGGCGTGGCACGGCACGTTCCGGCTGGTGACCCTGGTCCGCGCGGAGCTGGAGCAGGAGATGGCGGCCGATCCGCTGCTGCCGGACGTGTGCTGGTCGTGGCTGACCGGCGCGCTGCGGGCGAGGGGGCTCTCCTACGGGGAGCCGTCGGGCACGGTCACCCGGGCCAGCTCGCACTACTTCGGCGGGATCGGCGACCGGCCCGCCGCCTCGCAGATCGAGATCCGCGCGTCGTGGACGCCGCGGGAGGGCCGCGGCGGGGTCCCGGACACGGCGGCGCATCTGGCCGCGTGGTGCGAGCTGCTGTGCCAGCTCGCCGGGCTGCCGCCGGCGCCGGCCGGTCCGCAGGGCGGTGAGGGAGGTGCGGTCGTGACGCTGCCGCAGCGCAGGGGTCCCCAGACACACTGATCCGAGGGGCGGTTTTCGGCCGCATAGGCCGTACCGCCCCTCTCGCATGTCCGCTGTCCGGGGGAATCGATTCGGTTCGATCTTCGGATCATCGATCGCTTGTCCGAATTGGGTGAATTGTTACTCACCAAATCGTGATCTTTCTCTAAAGGCGGGCGGGTTTGCTGCCGAAGACCTCAGTGACCTTGAAAGCACGGTTCGTCCCGGCTTCTTCCCCCGGCCGGCTCCGTCCCGCACCCCAGGAGGCCTGGTGTCCGTTCTTCTCGAGCAGCCCTCAAGCCTGGTCGCCTACCGCCCGAACAAGCCGACCGCGATGGTCGTCGTGGCCGATCCGCGCGTACGCTCCACCGTCACCCGCCATCTGTGGGCGCTCGGAGTACGCGATGTGATCGAGGCCTCGTCCGTCGCAGAGGCTCGTCCCCGCATCGGCAACCCCCGTGACATCTGCGTCGCCGACGTCCACCTCCCCGACGGATCCGGACTGACGCTTCTCTCCGAAACCCGAGCAGCGGGCTGGCCCAACGGCCTCGCCCTCTCGGCCGCCGACGACATCGGCGCCGTACGCAATGCCCTGGCGGGCGGCGTGAAGGGCTATGTCGTCACCGGCACCCGTACCAATGTCGGGCTGCCGAACCGCCCCGGCGCCGCTCCGATCGGCTCGGCTGCCGCCCGGATGCACCGCCGCCCCCCGGGTGCCCCGAGCCACCCGGGCGGCTACCGCGAGCTCTCCGGCCGTGAGGTCGAGGTGCTCCGGCTCGTCGCCGAGGGTCAGTCGAACAAGGCCATCGGAGTCTCGATGGGCCTGTCCGCCCTGACCGTCAAGAGCCACCTCGCCCGGATCGCCCGCAAGCTCGGCACGGGTGACCGCGCCGGGATGGTGGCGGTCGCCCTCCGGACCGGAATCATCCACTGACCCCTTCCCTCTCGCGGCTGGCCGGATCTTTCCGGTTTACGCACCTTGGGCGCCCGTCGACGGAACGTTCCGTCGACGGGCGCCGTCCGTTCACAGATACCCTTGACAGGTGACCGACGCCCAAGAAACCGCAGCAGACAGCTCACTGCGCACCACCGGAGCCCCGCGGCTGCAGCCGCAGACGCCCCCGGCTCCGGACACCGACGTCACTGCTGACGGGGCACCGGTCCCCCTGCTCGAACCCCGTGAGGGCATTCCTCCGGTGATCGCCGACCCGTCCGCGCTGGCCGATGTCGTCGCGGCCTTCGCCGCGGGCACCGGGCCGGTGGCCGTCGACGCCGAGCGTGCGTCCGGGTACCGCTACGGGCAGCGCGCGTATCTGGTGCAGCTGCGCCGTGAGGGTGCGGGCACCGCACTCATCGACCCCGTGGGCTGCCCCGACCTCTCCTCCCTCGGTGACGCGCTCGCCGACGCCGAGTGGGACCTGCACGCCGCCACGCAGGACCTGCCGTGCCTGCGCGAAATAGGCATGCGCCCCTCGCGGCTCTTCGACACCGAGCTGGCCGGACGGCTCGCCGGGTTCCCGCGCGTGGGCCTGGGCGCCATGGTCGAGAACGTGCTCGGCTACGTCCTGGAGAAGGGGCACTCCGCGGTCGACTGGTCGACGCGGCCGCTGCCCGAACCCTGGCTGCGCTACGCCGCGCTCGACGTGGAGCTCCTCGTCGACCTGCGGGACGCCCTGGAGAAGGAGCTCGACCGGCAGGGCAAGCTCGAATGGGCCCACGAGGAGTTCGACGCGATCGCCTCGGCGCCGCCCGCGCCGCCGCGCAAGGATCCGTGGCGGCGCACCTCCGGCATGCACAAGGTGCGGCGCCGCCGTCAGATGGCCGTCGTACGGGAGCTGTGGACCGCGCGGGACAAGGTCGCCCAGCGGCGTGACGTCTCGCCGGGCAAGGTGCTGGGAGACGGCGCGATCGTCGAGGCCGCGCTCGCGCTGCCGCTGAACGTGCAGGCCATGTCGGCGCTGCCCGGGTTCGGGCACCGGATGGGTCGGCGCCAGCTGGAGCAGTGGCAGGCCGCCGTCGACCGGGCCAGGGAGCTGCCCGAGTCGGAGCTGCCGCAGCCCGGACAGCCGGTCGCCGGGCCGCCGCCGCCGCGCGCCTGGGCCGACAAGGACCCGGCCGCCGCGGCCCGGCTGTCGGCTGCGCGGGCCGGGGTGACGGCGCTGGCCGAGACGCTGAACATGCCGCAGGAGAACCTGATCACGCCGGACACCGTACGGCGGGTCTGCTGGGAGCCGCCGTCCTCGGTGGACACCGACTCCGTCGCGGCGGCGCTGGCCGGGCACGGCGCCAGGCGCTGGCAGGTGGAGCAGGTGACGCCGGTACTGGTGACCGCCCTGTCGACCGGCTGACGGCCGGTGGGGGCTGGTGGGGGGGGGGGGGGGGGCCCGCCCGGCGCGGGGGGGGGGGGGGGCGGGGGGCGCGGGCCGCCCGCCGGGGAGC
>NZ_JBEOYI010000014.1:0-197279 GCF_040297005.1 Streptomyces sp. NPDC001904
GTTCCCCGCGCCCCTGAGGCATGCGCTGCGCGCAGCCTCCCCTGGAGGCCGCAGGCCTTCCAGGGGCGCGGGGAACTGCGCGACCAGCCACGACGAGAGCCGCACCCTTGCGACCGGCTAGAACGCAGGGCTGAAGCGGGACAGTGCCGTGGTGAGGCGGGTGCGCTGGGCGGGCCACTCGTCGTCCGGCCCCGCCACGAGCACCGCATACTGCGCCCCGTCCCGCGCGGTGAACGAGAAGTCGACGACCTTCCTCCGGGCGTCGAGCTTCTTGCTGTCGTACGCGTAGACCAGCTCGGCCGCATCGTCGGTGACGGCGTCCGAGGCCCCCTCCGGCGCGGCCGTCTGCTCCAGCGAGACCTCCTCGTACCCGGGATTGGTCGACGAGAGGGTCTCGGACGCGGTACGGAGCGAGGCGAGCGGCGTGGTGTCGGGCTCCTCGATGGTGAAGACCTGGATGAGCGAGGTCTCGTCGGCGGACGTGTAGAACACGCCCTGCTCGCTCTCGGTGCGCTCCCAGCCGTCGGGCACCGCGAGCGTGAAGCCCGCCGCGTCCGTCACCTCCCGGTAGTCGGCCGGCAGTTCGCCGGTCGGCGACGGCGTGGACGTGGGGGACGTGGCGCTGGGGGTGCCGGTCGGCCCGGCGCTCGCGGGCGCGGACGTCGTGGCGGCGGCGCGGGTCCGCTTCGGGTCCGGCCCGGCATCGTCTCCGCGCCCGACCAGCACCACCGTCGTCGCGACGGCGGCACCGAGCACCGCCGCGCCCACCATCACCAGGGCGAAGCGCCGGTTCCGGCCGGCCGGCGGCGGGGCGGCCGGCCCCGCCAGTTCCGGCTCGGGCCAGGACGTGGGCGGCGGCGCGAAGTCCGGCCGCGGCGGGGGCGGCGACGACATCGTCGCGGGGCCCGAACCGGCCTCCTCCCAGCGCTGGGTCTCCTCGTTCCAGTGCCGCCCGGTCATCTGAGGTTCCCCAGCATGCCGGCCACCGTGCCCGCCGAGGCGAGCAGCGAGACGACGGCCTGGGAGTCGCCGAGCAGAGCGCGCAGCCGCTCGAGGCGGGTCGCGGGTGCGCTGCCCGTGCGGACGAGTTCGCCCTCCGTCTCGGCGAGTTCGGCGTCGAGGACGCGCAGTTGCCCGTCGTCCCGCAGCCGGGTCAGGTCGGCGCGCAATTCCCGTACGGCCTCAAGGAGTTCGCGCATCGCCTCGTCGCGCTGCGGCGTGCCGTGCGTGTGGCTCACCGCACGGGCGTGGCTGCCGATGGCGAAGGTGCTGCCGTGGACGTCGCCGATGCTGACCGAGGGCTCGTCATTCGCTGTCATGATCGTCTGATCCCTTCTTGGCCTGGGTGTCGTCGGCCTTGCCCGACGTCGCGCTGGCGTGGCTGCCGACGGCGAAGGTGGAGTCCTCGACGCGGTCGATGTTCACGCCGCCACTGCTGATGTTCACGATCTTCTGGACGAACTCGCCGGTCTGGTAACCGGATTCGGCGAGCGCCTGCCGCACTCCGCCGGCGATCCGGTCCTGGACCGACTTGAGGTACCGCTCGACGTCCATCTGCTGGAACAGCGAGCCGGGCCCCTCCGAGCCCAGCTCGCGCACCGACAGCTCGGGGCCGTCCGGCAGCGCGCCGCTGTGCCCGCCGGTGAGCACCTGCCAGCCGTAGCCGATCCAGCGGCCGACGGTGACGAGGGAACGCGCGGGGGATCCGGCGACGCGGGAGACGGCCCAGGCGGCCTTGCCGAGCGGGTTGTTGTGGCGGAACTGGTGGGCGGTGCGGTCCGCGTTGCGGAACGGCTCGCGGATCGGGGCGAGGACGTGCGGCGCGATCTCCAGCATCAGCATCCGGCCCTGGGTGTGGACCCGGACGAAGACGGTGACGACCAGTTCCTCCTCCCAGCCGCCGACCCGGATCCGCAGGAAGTGCCGCCGCTTCTCGGCACCCTCCTCGACGGACCGCTCCCGGTGCTCCTCGAACGCCTCCGGCCGGTAGGGGGCGTCCTCCCGCCCGGCGAGGCCCTCGGCGGGCAGGAAGACGCACTCGTCGATCTCCAGCCAGCGCAGCCGGTCGCGGACGGTGGTGCTCGCGAACTCGGCGGGCAGCCGCAGCTGTTCGAGCAGCGGCCGGATCTTCTCCAGGATGCCCCGGTTGTTGAGCGGCTGCTGCTTCTTCGTCCGGTCGGGGCGCAGCTCGACGGCGAGGGTCCAGGTGTCGACCGGTTCGCCGGCGCCGCAGAACGGGCGGACGGCGTGGTACATGATCAGCGGCGCGTGCTGCTCGGTCCTGATCCGCCGCATCACCCGCGCGAAGCGGGCTCCCTCGGTGCTCTCCGCGGGGTCGGCGGAGGCGTTCGCGAACCGCGCCTCGGACAGGTCGGTGCCGAGCACGCGGGCGAGCTGGCCGCGCTGGGCGCCCGCGCACAGGGCGATCAGCGCGAGCAGGAGCAGGCTGAGCCAGCCGTGCAGGGCGTCGCCGGTGCCGCTGCCCTCGGGGACCAGCCAGCTCAGGAAGTCCGGCAGGCTCTGGCGCAGGCCGGACCGGACCTCGTAGGAGAAGCTGCCGTCGTCGTCGCCGGTGGCCATGACCACGGTGGTGATCAGCAGGACGGTCAGCAGGGCCCGGCCCCACCAGCGCAGGTACCAGGCGGCCACCCGGCGGTAGACCTGCGGGCGCGCTTCGGGGCCGCGGACCCAGACGCCGAGCGCGAGCAGCGCGGACGGCAGCAGGAACGTGAGGATCCAGTAGCCGGTCAGCGGCAGGCCCACCACCCACAGGCCGAGCACGGCCCAGGCCCACGCCACTTCGAGACGGCGGGCGCGCAGCGCGTGCGCGAGCACCCGGGCCGCGTCGAAGCCGAGCGACGGGGCCGCGATGCGCTGCTCGTGCAGATGCAGCTGCTCGATGACCCGGCCGCGGTAGTCCTGGTCGAGATAGGTCCCGGCGCACAGCAGCCGGGTGGCCTCACTGGCGTAGGGCGGCTTCGCCGACGGCAGCGGACCCACCCCGCCGTCGCCGGTGTCCGGTGCTGCCGACTGCTGCGGTACATAGGCGGTACTCACGCCACTCCCCCGAATGTTCCCATCGATGCAGCTTGTTCGAACTGCCGTCACTGGTAAGGCAGTTACGAAGGAAGCAGCATAGTCCCCCGGGACGTGCCGGGCCCGCCCCTCGGGGTGCCGGGAACTGCGCGGAAGCCGCACCGGCTCACACAGCAGAACCGCCCGCGGCCGGGTCGCGAACGACCCGACCGCGGGCGGTCGAAGCAGGGAAGGCCCGGGGCCCCCGGAGGATTCTCAGATGAGGCCGAGACCGCGGACGGCCTCGCGCTCCTCGGTCAGCTCCTTGACGGACGCGTCGATGCGCGCACGCGAGAACTCGTTGATCTCCAGGCCCTGGACGATCTCGTACGCGCCGTCCTTGGTGGTGACGGGGAAGGAGGAGATCAGGCCCTCCGGGACGCCGTAGGAGCCGTCCGACGGGATGCCCATGGAGGTCCAGTCGCCCTCGGCGGTGCCGTTGACCCAGGTGTACACGTGGTCGATGGCGGCGTTGGCGGCCGAGGCGGCGGAGGACGCGCCCCGGGCCTCGATGATCGCGGCACCGCGCTTGGCGACGGTCGGGATGAAGTCGTCGGCGAGCCACTTCTCGTCGTTGCCGATGGCCTCGATGGCCGGCTTGCCCGCGACGGACGCCTGGAAGATGTCCGGGTACTGGGTGGCCGAGTGGTTGCCCCAGATCGTCAGGCGCTGGATGTCGGCGACGGTCGAGCCGGTCTTCTTCGCGAGCTGGGTCAGCGCGCGGTTGTGGTCGAGGCGCGTCATGGCGGTGAAGCGCTCGGCCGGTACGTCCGGGGCCGCGGCCTGGGCGATGAGGGCGTTGGTGTTCGCCGGGTTGCCGACGACGAGGATCTTGACGTCGTCCGCGGCGTGGTCGTTGATGGCCTTGCCCTGGGGCTTGAAGATGCCGCCGTTGGCCTCCAGGAGGTCACCGCGCTCCATGCCCTTGGTACGGGGGCGGGCGCCGACGAGCAGGCCGACGTTGGTGCCGTCGAAGGCGACGTTCGGGTCGTCGGTGATGTCGATGCCCTGAAGGAGCGGGAACGCGCAGTCGTCGAGCTCCATCGCGGTGCCCTCGGCGGCCTTGAGCGCCGGGGTGATCTCCAGGAGGCGCAGCTTGACCGGCACGTCCGCGCCGAGCAGCTGGCCGGAGGCGATGCGGAAGAGCAGTGCGTAGCCGATCTGGCCGGCGGCGCCGGTGACGGTGACGTTCACGGGAGTGCGGGTCATGGCGTTCTCCGTATGACAGCGAGGCTTTTGATCGATCTCTTGATACCAAGAGATCCGCTCGTCAGGCTATCGCCTCTCGGCCGGACGCGACCCCCGGGTCCGTGTGGCTCACCCCACAGCCGCCCCGCGGACCGAACACGGCGGCGGCCGCCGCCCCGGGAGAGAGGGGGCCGGCGGCCGCCATGGGTGCCAACCGTGTGGCCATCCCGTGGGGGTATCGATCGCCTTCCCCGAAGACCGCACCCCATGCCTGTTCCTGTCCGTATTCCTTTCCGCGGCCGTACCGGGACTACGGAGTGCAGCCCTTCTGGCCCGCCGCGAGCGCCCCGCAGGCCTTCGCCTCGGCGGCCGAGCCGACCGCGATCATCGGGGTGTACGCGTCCGTGTCCGCGTCGCCGACCAGGCCCTTCTTCGACGTCTTGGCGCCCACGGACAGCGTCACGCTGTCGCCGGGGGCCGCGAACTGGATCCGCGCCCAGGCCGCCTTGCACGTCTTGCTGTAGCGGACCTCGACATGGGCGGTGCCGACCGCGGCCTTCGTCGGGCTGTCGGCCAGATCGCCGCCGCAGCCCATGGCCTCGGGGTCCTTGCCGGTGCAGCCGTCACCCACGCACTGCACGCCCGCGGGCAGCTGCGGGGCGCTGGTGGCCGGCGACTTCGACGGTGCGGCCTCGGCGCCCTTGCCGTCGCCCCCGCTGGTCAGGAGGTAGGCGATGAGGACGACGAGGGCGGCGCCGATGCCGCCCGCGAGGACCATGAACAGGCGCCGTCTGCCGCCCTGCCCGCCGGAGTCCGGCGGCTCGGGCGACACCACCGGCGGCGGGCCGAACCGGTCGAGCGCCGGGGCGCGGCCCTGCGGCGGCACACCCGACGAGGCCGGGGCCACGACGGGCTCCGCCACCCCGGTGGACCGGTCCGCCGTCGCCTGGCCGTTCCTGCCCGCGCCGTGCTTCGCGCGGGCGCCGGACGACGGGTCGGCGGGCGATCCGAACTCCCCCAGCGCGGCGCGCGCCTGGGATATCCGTATCGCCTCCATGGTCATGTCGTGGCGCATCTCGGAACGGCTCCAGGCGCGCTCCGCGAGCTCCCACAGCGTGGTCAGGTGGACGGGATTGGTGCCGGTGACCTCGGCGAGCGCGACGATCGCACCCTTGGGCGCGAGCAGCCGCCCGTTCAGATACCGCTCCCACGAGGTCTTGCTGTACCCGGTGCGGTCCGCCAGCGCGGCGATCCCCAGCCCGCTGCGGTCGACCAGCCGGCGCAATTGGCCGGCGAACTCCTTGACCTGCGGGTCGAGTTCGTCCGGCAGCGCCCTCCAACGAGGCATTTCCTTCCCCCTATTCCCCCCATTACGTGCCTGAATGACCCGCGCCGCGCCGCGCGTAGGCCCCCCACTGGCTACCCAATGGGATGTGAGTAGCCAGGATGTCAGTTCCCCGGACGGGGGCGCACGGAGGCGTTCGACACCATTCGACACCAGGGTGTGCCCCCTCGCACACCGCCGGACCCGTGACGCCCACACTTCTCCGGGAGGGTCCCGAATGCCCAGAGTAGGTGCGTTGTCCGGTCAGGTACGGGCGATCCCGGAAGTCAACCGGACATCCGCACACAAGGAGGACGGGACTCCGCCACGGGAGTCCCGTCCGTCACCGCACGGTGAAGTGCAGCGTGTCCTGGAGGAACGGGATCCGCAGCCAGGGGTCGGGCTGCGCCATCATCGCGAGCAGCACGATGACCAGGCCGAGCAGCCCGTACGTGAGCATGTCCGTGAAGCGGGAGCGGACGGCGAGCATGCCGACGCCGGGCAGCACCCAGCGCAGCACGGCCCCGCCGATCAGGGCCAGGCCCACCAGCATCGTGCCGACCCGGAACACGTCGAACGCGGTGAGCAGCAGACCGAGCCCGGTCACCGCGAGGACGGAGATCAGCGGCCACTGGCGGGCGGGCGCGGGGGCGTCACCGGGGGCGGCCCGGCCGCCGCCCTCGGGGCGCGCGGTGTCGCGGGTCCACAGCGGGAACCGGCGCGTCCCGCGCTTCTTGCCGCCCTGCGGCTCCGCCGTCTCCCCGGACGCCTCGTCCGGGCCGGTCACCGGCGTGCCCCCGGAGGCCTCAGCGGACACCGTCGGCGTTCCGTTCGGCTGCCTCCACCACGTTCACCAGGAGCTGGGCGCGGGTCATCGGGCCGACGCCGCCCGGGTTCGGGGAGATCCAGCCGGCGACCTCGGCGACGCCGGGGTGGACATCGCCGACGATCTTGCCGTTCTCGTCGCGCGAGACACCGACGTCGAGCACGGCGGCGCCCGCCTTGACGTCCTCCGGACGGATCAGGTGCGGGACGCCCGCCGCGGCGACGATGATGTCGGCGCGCCGGAGGTGGGAGGCGAGGTCACGGGTGCCGGTGTGGCACTGGGTGACGGTGGCGTTCTCCGACTTGCGGGTGAGCAGCAGCGGCATGGGGCGGCCGATGGTGACACCGCGGCCGACGACGACGACCTCCGCGCCCTTGATCTCGACGCCGTGCTTGCGCAGCAGCGTGATGATGCCGAACGGGGTGCAGGGCAGCGGCGCCGGCTCGTTGAGCACCAGGCGCCCCAGGTTCATGGGGTGCAGGCCGTCGGCGTCCTTGTCGGGGTCCATCAGTTCGAGAACGCGGTTCTCGTCGATGCCCTTGGGGAGCGGCAGCTGGACGATGTAGCCGGTGCAGGCCGGGTCCTCGTTCAGCTCGCGGACGACGGCCTCGATCTCCTCCTGCGTGGCCGTGGCGGGCAGTTCGCGCTGGATGGAGGCGATGCCGACCTGCGCGCAGTCGCGGTGCTTGCCCGCGACGTACTTCTGGCTCCCGGGATCCTCGCCGACCAGGACGGTGCCGAGACCGGGCGTGACCCCCTTCTCCTTCAGGGCCGCCACGCGGGCGGTCAGATCGGACTTGATCGCGGCTGCGGTGGCCTTGCCATCGAGAATCTGGGCGGTCATGCCGTCCATTCTTTCAGGGCGGCCGTGATTCACCCAAGTTGCACTTGCACAACAGTCGTCACCCCCGCTGGACAGAGCGGTGTGCGGCCCAGAACCATGAACGGCGCAGAGCGCCGCAGGCAGCGGCAGGGGGGCGGTCGTCCATGGGGCGGTCGAGCATCGTGCGCTCGCCCTCCTTCGGTGCCCCGGTCTCGTCCCCATCGGCACCATCGAAGGATTCCGCCATGAGCTACGGCGACCCGAACAACCCCTACGGCCAGCAACCGCAGCAGGGCAACCCCTACGGCCAGCCCCAGGGACAGCCCCAGGGACAGCCGGGCTACGGCTACCCCCAGGCGCCGCAGGGCGTGCCCCCGCAGGGGTACGGCTACCCGCAGCAGCCCGGCCAGCCGTACGGCGGCTACCCGCAGCAGGGCGGCTACGGGGTCGCTCCCGGTCAGCCGGGCGGCCCGCAACTGGCCCACTGGGGACTGCGGGTGGGCGCCTCGCTCATCGACGGACTCATCATCGGCGTTCCCTACCTGCTGGTGTTCCTCTTCGCCTTCGCCCCGCTCGACCCCGGGGAGTCCCCCGGCGGCGGCGCGGCCGCCCTGATGCTGGTGGCAGCCCTCTACGCGATCGGCATGGGCCTCTACCAGATCTACCAGGAGGGCAAGACCGGCCAGACCATCGGCAAGAAGGCCGTCAACATCCGCACGCTGAAGGAGCTCGACGGCCAGACCATGGGCTTCGGTCTGTCCTTCGGCCGCAAGCTCTGCCACGTCGTCGACGGCTTCTGCTACATCGGCTACCTGTGGCCGCTGTGGGACGCCAAGAAGCAGACGTTCGCCGACAAGATCTGCTCCACGCTGGTCATCCGCGGCTGACGCACGGACGGGGTGGGTGCGGGCTCGCGGCCCGCACCCACCCCGTCGTCGTATCCGGATGCCGTCTCCGGATCAGTGATCAGCGGCCAGTGACCAGTGATCAGTGGAAGAAGTGGCGCGTCCCCGTGAAGTACATCGTCACGCCCGCCTTCTTGGCGGCCTCGACGACCAGCTCGTCACGGATCGAGCCGCCCGGCTGCACGATCGCCCGCACGCCGGCGTCGATCAGGATCTGCGGCCCGTCGGGGAACGGGAAGAACGCGTCCGACGCGGCGTACGAGCCGCGCGCCCGCTCCTCACCGGCCCGCTCGACGGCGAGCTTGCAGGAGTCGACGCGGTTGACCTGGCCCATGCCGACGCCGACCGAGGCACCGTCCTTGGCGAGCAGGATGGCGTTGGACTTCACGGCCCGGCACGCCTTCCAGGCGAACGCCAGCTCGTCCAGCTCGCCCTGGGACAGCGCGTCGCCGGTCGCCAGCGTCCAGGTCGCCGGGTTGTCGCCGTCGGCCTGGAGGCGGTCGGTGGCCTGGAGGAGCGCGCCGCCGTCGATCTGCTTGGTCTCCACGCGCGCGGTCGGCCCGTTCGGGGCGCGCAGCACGCGGATGTTCTTCTTCTTGGTGAGGGCTTCGAGGGCGCCGTCCTCGTAGTCGGGCGCGACGATGACCTCGGTGAAGATGTCGGCGACCTGCTCCGCCATCTCCTTGGTGACCGGCCGGTTCACGGCGATGACGCCGCCGTACGCGGAGACCGGGTCACAGGCGTGCGCCTTGCGGTGCGCCTCCGCCAGGTTCGCGGCGACGGCGATGCCGCACGGGTTGGCGTGCTTGATGATCGCGACGCAGGGGTCCTCGTGGTCGTACGCGGCACGGCGCGCGGCGTCCGTGTCCGTGAAGTTGTTGTACGACATCTCCTTGCCGTGCAGCTGCTCCGCCTCGGCGAGGCCGCCGGTGCCGTCGACGTAGAGGGCCGCGCCCTGGTGCGGGTTCTCGCCGTAGCGCAGGACGTTCTTGCGCTCGTAGGTGGCACCGAGGAAGTCGGGGTGACCGCTGTCGTCGGCGGCCGCGTAGTCGGCGGCGAACCAGGAGGCCACGGCCACGTCGTACGCGGCGGTGTGCTGGAACGCCTCGGCGGCGAGGCGCTTGCGGGCGGTCAGGTCGAACCCGCCGTCCGCGACGGCCTTCAGCACGTCCCCGTACGCGGCCGGGTTCACGACCACGGCGACGGACGGGTGGTTCTTGGCGGCGGCGCGCACCATGGACGGGCCGCCGATGTCGATCTGCTCCACGCACTCGTCGGGGGTCGCGCCGGAGGCGACGGTCTCCTTGAACGGGTACAGGTTCACGATCACGAGGTCGAACGGCTTCACCCCGAGGTCGGCGAGCTGCTTCTGGTGGTCCTCCAGACGCAGGTCGGCGAGGATGCCCGCGTGCACCTTGGGGTGCAGGGTCTTCACGCGCCCGTCGAGGCACTCCGGGAACCCGGTGAGCTCCTCGACCTTGGTGACCGGCACCCCGGCGGAGGCGATCTTCCCGGCGGTGGAGCCCGTCGACACGAGCTCGACGCCCGCCTCGTGGAGCCCGCGCGCCAGCTCCTCCAGACCGGTCTTGTCGTAGACGCTGACCAGCGCCCGGCGGATGGGCCGCTTGTTGCTCTCGGCGGTCACGGGATAACTACCTTTCGTCCCTCAATGCTGAAGCCGTTACGGGCCAGACGCCCCACGACATCGACGAGCAGCGTGCGCTCGACTTCCTTGATGCGCTCGTGCAGAGCGCTCTCGTCGTCCTCATCACGGATCTCGACCACGCCCTGAGCGATGATCGGGCCGGTGTCGACGCCGTCGTCGACGAAGTGGACGGTGCATCCGGTGACCTTGGCGCCGTACGCGAGTGCGTCGCGCACGCCGTGCGCACCGGGAAAACTGGGCAGCAGGGCCGGGTGCGTGTTCACGAACCGGCCGCCGAAGCGGGCGAGGAACTCCTTGCCCACGATCTTCATGAAGCCCGCGGAGACCACCAGGTCCGGCTCGTACGCGGCGGTCGCCTCGGCGAGCGCCCGGTCCCAGTCCTCGCGCGAGGCGTGGTCCTTGACCCGGCAGACGAAGGTGGGGAGCCCGGCGCGCTCGGCGCGCTCCAGGCCCGCGATGTCCGCGCGGTCGGCCCCTACGGCGACGATCTCGGCGCCGTAGGCCGCCTCTCCCTGCGCCGCGACGGTATCGAGCAGTGCCTGCAGATTCGTACCTGATCCGGAGACCAGCACGACGAGGCGCTTGGTCTTGGCCACGGCGGGGCCCTTTCTGGGAGAACATCCTGCGTGTCTTTGTACGGTCGTACGAAGGCTTCGGTGTCCCCGATACGGGGAACCCTACGAAGCGGCCGACCGGCAGCAACGATACCGGCACGCCCGGCGGCCCCCACGGGACGGGGGCAGGAGCTACAGGTAGCGTCAGCGACACGGAACGCTGAGCGGCCATGGGACGTTGACGTAAAGAACGAACCAAGCGAGCGAGAACAGACCTGGCCATCGACCTAGGGGAAGACGCACACCTGATGCCGGACCGAAGCCTTCGCCACACGCTGCCCGCCGGCGCCGTCCTGCTGCGCGAAGGCCGACCCACGCCGCCGTCGCCGACGCCGACGCCGTCGTCCGGGAAGGGATCCCCTCCCGATGAGTCCCCTTCCCGGGAGACGGACGCCCCCAAGGCCGACAATCCGTTCGCGCCGCCGCCGGACGACGCCCCGGACCGTCCGTGGCAGCCGCGCCGCCCGGAGGGCTCCGACGCCCCCGAGGGCGGTGGCGGGGACCGCTCGCCGTGGGGCAGCCAGTGGAGCGACCGCCAGCCGGGCCGCTCCCAGGGCGGCCGCTTCGGCGACCGTCCCCGTCCGGGAGGCGGCCAGGGCGGACCCGAGGGGCAGGGCCCCGGTCCCGGCCCCGGCGGGATGCGCTGGGACCCGACGGACCCGGCCCAGCGCCGCGCGCGCTATGCCCTGCTGTCCGGCATGTGGGGCTTCTTCTTCGCCCTGTTCAACTGGCCGTACGTGGCGCTGCTGCTCGGCGCGCTCGCCCTGTACTGGGGCATCAGCTCCCTGCGCGCCAAGCCGCGCACTCCGGACCCGGACAAGCCCACCCCGCCGGTGCCCGACAGCACGCGCCCGCAGACGACGGCCGCGGTCAGCGGTCTGGTCACGGGCGGCCTCGCGCTGGCCCTCGTGGCGTCGGTGTTCACGGCCCGGATGGTCTACAGCGACTTCTACGAGTGCCGCTCGGACGCGCTGACGAACCAGGCGCAGAAGTCCTGCGACGACCTCCTGCCGAAGGAGCTCCGGCCGCTCCTCGGCGCCGACTAGAGCGAGGACTAGAGCGCCGGGTCGGACCGGTTCCCCGGGTCGGCGGGCAGCGGGCCGGCCGGGGGGTCCGCAATCGGCGCGGGGGCTGCCGCGTCCCGCAGGAAGGCCCAGCGCTCCCCCCGGGACGACTCGTCGAAGTAGTAGTCGAACGGTTCGAACGCGTCGTCGGTGCCGCCACCGGCATCGGGTACGGGCTCGGGGGCCTTCGCCTCGGCTGCCCGGGCCCGGGCAGCCGCCCGCTCGTCGTCACGGCGGCGGCGCCGGTCCGCCAGGGCGGCCGACCAGGCCGACACCCGGGGTCCGACCACCGCGTCCCGGCCCCGCCACCAGCGCACCGTCAGCGCCACCGGCAGCCCCACCGCGACGACCCAGCCCGCCGCGGCCGCCCCGGTCAGCCAGCCCACCGGGCCGAACGCGGAGAGCGCCGCCACCCCGAGCGCCCCGCCGGACGCCACCGCCAGGCACGCCATCGCCGCCCCGCACAGTCCGGCCGCCACCACCACCGCGTACGCGATCCGGCCGCGGGTCCACCCGGCCGCCTCGCCCGCGCCGGTGACGAACCACGCCACGGTCGCCGCCGCCGTCACCGGCACCAGCGCCACCGCCCAGGTGAACGGCGACCCGGGTCCGGCCGGCGGCACCGCCGCGAGCAGCGGGAAGGCGGGCAGCAGGGTGCTGCCGGAGCTGCCCAGCGGCCCCGCCGTCTGCCCCGCGCCGAGCACCACGCCCGGCCCGAGCGCGTACGCGGCTCCCCAGAGCGCGGCGTTCGGCACCAGCGCGACGCAGAGCAGCAGCACCGCGAACCGCCCCGACCACGCCCCCGTCACCCGGACGAACGACTCCCGCACATCTCCCCCGTGCCACGCCAGGCCCACGGCCAGCACCAGCGCGCCGCCCGCGACGAGCACCAGCAGCCCCGCGGCCGCCGCCCGCGCGGCGGCCGGCAGCACCTCCGTCACGAGGACCCGCGGCAGCACGTCCGCGCAGCGCCGCAGCGCCCCGGGCAGCGGGCCGCGCGGCCGCCCGTGCGCGGTCCACACTCCGCTCCCCGCCGCCACGGCCGCGACCAGCGCCAGGTGGGCCCCGCAGCTCACCCAGGACGGCCGCATCTCGCCGCCCCCTGCGTAGGCGGCGGCAGCGGCTCCCACCAGCAGATATCCGAACACGGCGCCGCCCCAGACACCGATCCCCTCGGCGCCCTCCGTGTCCTCCGCGGCGTCCCGGGCGGCCCGGTGCACGAGCCAGGCCGGCAGGGCGAGCAGCAGCAGGGGCGTGAGACCCATCGGGGCGGGCGCCCCGGACAGCGTGTCCGTGCGGACGATCTCGGCGCCGTGCGCGATCAGCCAGAGCGCGGCGGCGGTGTGCAGCGCGGCGCCGGGTCCGCTGTCCGGGTACGGCGAGCTGATCCACAGCACCATCACCAGAACGGCGCACACCCCGAGCCCGAGCCCGGCCGCCACGGCCCCGCCGAGGGCCCCGGCGGCCGGGCCCGGCGCCCGTTCCCGCGCCCGGTTCAGGAGCAGGGGCAACGACAGTCCACGGCCGGTCATCTGGGTCACCGGCCCATGCTCCCAACGACACGCGCTTTCACCGCGTAACAGGCGAACTGTGGATGTGTCGCTGAAGATACTCTTATGTACTTTTTCGCGCGAAAGGGTGTGTGGAGTTCCCTATGACGCAGAGCCCTGCGACACCACTGCCGACGCCCACCGAGCGCCGCAGGCTTCGCGTGGCGAGGTCGTTGACACAGACTCAGATCGCCGAGCGCATCGGCGTGACCCGCGAGACCGTCCGTTCCTGGGAGACCGGGCGCACGGCCCCGAGAGGCCGCAAGCGGGAGGCGTACGCCCGGCTGCTCGCGGAGCTGGGGCGGGCGGAGACCGAGGCGGCGCCCGGAGCCGACGAGCGTAAGGAAGCGGACGCGCGTACGAAGGCTGACGCACGGGCCGCGCGGGCCTCCCAGTCCTCCCAGTCCTCCCAGTCCTCCCAGTCCTCCCAGTCCTCACCGGACGCTCCGGCCGATCCCGCCGCCCCGGTCGCCGTACGGGAGGCGCCCTCGGACCCGGCGTCCGGCGACGGGCCCGGCGCGGAGCGGCCGCGCAGCGCCACCGAGGCGTTCGACGCCCTCTACGCGCACAGCGCCCCGCACCTCGTACGCCAGGCCTACCTGCTCACCGGGCGGCGCACGCTCGCCCGCGAGTCCGTCGAGCGGGCCTTCCAGCTGGCCTGGCAGCGCTGGCCCGAGGTGGCGGTCGACCCGGACCCGGTGAGCTGGGTGCGGGCCGCCGCCTACGAGTACGCGATGTCGCCGTGGCACCGACTGCGCCCGGCGCACCGGCAGCCGGACGCGCCGCCCGCCGACGCCGACGACCGCAAGCTCATGGACGCGCTCCAGAGCCTGCCGCCCGCCTACCGGCGCACGCTGCTGCTCTACGACGGCGTGGGCCTCGACCTGCCGGAGACCGCGGCCGAGACGGAGGCCAGCACCCCGGCCGCCGCGAACCGCATCCTGCACGCCCGCGAGGCCGTCGCCGAACAGCTGCCCGACCTCGCCGTGCCCGAGCAGCTGCACCGGCGGCTGACGGAACTGGCGGGCGCCGAGAAGCTGGACGCGCCGGGCTCGACGCTGGTGCGGGGCGCCGGCGAGAAGCGGGTCCGCTTCTGGACCCGGACCGCGATCGCCGTCACCGCCCTGATCGTCGGCATGACGGTGCTGACGCTGCGGGTGGCGCCGACGCACTACAACCCGACGCCCGCGCCGGGGGCGCCCATCAGCGGGGTGCCGCCGCTGACCGGCCCCGGTCACCTCGACGAGCACGACCTGGCGCTGCGCGAGGCACTGAAGAAGCGGCTGAGCGGCGGCCCCGAGCGGCTGGCGCCCTTCGCCGAATAGGGCATGCGAAGAGGGCCCGCACCGGATGGGTGCGGGCCCTCTTCAGCGACGTACGGGAACCGCTCAGCTGAGCAGTTCGCGGGCCAGCTTGGCGGTCTCGGTCGGCGTCTTGCCGACCTTGACGCCGGCGGCCTCCAGGGCCTCCTTCTTCGCCTGGGCGGTGCCCGACGAACCGGAGACGATGGCGCCGGCGTGACCCATGGTCTTGCCCTCGGGGGCGGTGAAGCCCGCGACGTAGCCGACGACCGGCTTGGTGACGTGCTTGGCGATGTAGTCGGCCGCACGCTCCTCGGCGTCGCCGCCGATCTCACCGATCATGACGATCAGGTCGGTGTCGGGGTCCGCCTCGAACGCCTCCAGGGCGTCGATGTGCGTGGTGCCGATGACCGGGTCGCCACCGATGCCGACGGCCGACGAGAAGCCGATGTCACGGAGCTCGTACATCATCTGGTACGTCAGCGTGCCGGACTTCGAGACCAGGCCGATGCGGCCCGGCTTCGTGATGTCGCCCGGGATGATGCCGGCGTTCGACTGGCCCGGGGTGATGAGACCGGGGCAGTTCGGGCCGATGATGCGGGTCTTGTCGCCCTTGGACTTCGCGTACGCGTAGAACGCGGCGGAGTCGTGGACGGCGATGCCCTCGGTGATGACCACGGCGAGCGGGATCTCGGCGTCGATGGCCTCGACCACGGCTGCCTTGGAGAAGGCCGGCGGGACGAAGAGCACGGACACGTTGGCGCCCGTCTTCTCGATCGCCTCGGCGACCGTGCCGAAGACCGGGACCTCGGTGCCGTCGAAGTCGACGGTCGTGCCGGCCTTGCGCGGGTTCACGCCGCCGACGATGTTGGTGCCGTCACCGAGCATGAGCTTGGTGTGCTTCATGCCCGTGGCACCGGTCATGCCCTGGACGATGACCTTGGAGTCCTTGTTGAGGAAAATAGCCATGGCTGTTTAGTCCCTCGTCCCTTACTTCGCAGCCGCGAGCTCGGCGGCCTTGTCGGCCGCGCCGTCCATGGTGTCCACGCGCTGCACCAGCGGGTGGTTGGCGTCGGAGAGGATCTTGCGACCCAGCTCGGCGTTGTTGCCGTCGAGGCGGACGACGAGGGGCTTCTCGACCTTCTCGCCCTTCTCCTCCAGGAGCGCCAGCGCCTGGACGATGCCGTTGGCGACCTCGTCACAGGCGGTGATGCCACCGAAGACGTTGACGAACACGGACTTGACGTCCGGGTCGCCGAGGATGATCTCCAGGCCGTTCGCCATGACGGCGGCGGAGGCGCCACCGCCGATGTCGAGGAAGTTGGCCGGCTTCACGCCGCCGTGGTTCTCACCGGCGTACGCGACGACGTCCAGGGTCGACATGACCAGGCCGGCGCCGTTGCCGATGATGCCGACCTCGCCGTCGAGCTTGACGTAGTTGAGGCCCTTCTCCTTGGCAGCGGCCTCGAGCGGGTTGGCCGCCGCCTTGTCCTGGAGCTCCTCGTGGTCGGGGTGACGGAACTCGGCGTTCTCGTCGAGCGACACCTTGCCGTCGAGGGCGAGGACGTCACCGGAGGCGACCTTGGCCAGCGGGTTGACCTCGACCAGGAGGGCGTCCTCCTCGACGAAGGTCTTCCACAGCGTCTGGAGGATGTCGGCGACCTTGTCGGCGACCTCGGCCGGGAACTTGGCGTCCTCGACGATCTTGCGGGCGACCTCGGGGGTCACGCCGTCGTTGGCGTCGATCGGCGTCTTGGCGACGGCCTCCGGACGGGTGGCCGCCACCTCCTCGATCTCCATGCCGCCCTCGACGGACGCGATGGAGAGGAAGGTGCGGTTGGTGCGGTCCAGGAGGAAGGAGACGTAGTACTCCTCCACGATCTCCGGAGCCGTCTCGGCGATCATCACCTTGTGGACCGTGTGGCCCTTGATGTCCATCCCGAGAATGTTGGTCGCGTGCTCGACGGCCTCGTCGGCGGAGGCGGCCAGCTTCACGCCGCCGGCCTTGCCGCGGCCACCGACCTTCACCTGCGCCTTGACGACCGACTTGCCGCCCAGCTTCTCGGTGGCCTCGCGCGCCGCCTCAGGCGTGTCGATGACTTCACCGGCCAGCACCGGTACACCGTGCTTGGCGAAGAGGTCCCTCGCCTGGTACTCGAACAGGTCCACGCGCGTCCGTCCCTATCAGTGATCTCGCGGTTCGATTTCTGCGTGGGCGTGCCGCGATGGGCAACGTGACTCCGCTGTCACACGTGACGAGTGCTGTCGCTTGCTGTCACTAGGGAGGCGTACACGGTGACCGAGTACGCGGCATGTCCGTCTCGCAGGTTATCGCCGCTCAGCGATGCCTTCTAAATCGCAGATCACACCTGAGCGGTGATACCGGTCACAGAGCGCGTTGTTCGCACCGCTGTTCGTCGTGTCACCGGGTGGCTGGAGGCGGTCGGTGAGCGGTCCGCGGGCGGCCTGCGGAGTCTCGGTGGCGGGCGGTGGGCGGCCTGCGGATGGCTGGCGGACGGGCGGTGGGCGGTCGTCGCAGCCTCACCGTGCGGGGGGTACACACGGTGAGGCCACCCGAAGGGGCCCGGTGGTGCGCGGTGGGCCCGCGGCGGGCATCCCGTCCCCACGGGACGCCCGCCTTCACGCCGGTCGCGGACCCGGCCGGGCCGATGGATTTCGGCCGTCCGGGTCCTGTGTGGCGTCGGTCTACGGAGATCGTCAGGGGACCCCGCCGGATCTCCGGCCCGATCTCCTGTCCGGTCTCCTGCTCGATCTTCTGCCCTGATTTCGCAGGATCCCGCTGTCGATCTTCGCCTGTCAGATACCGGTGACGTAGCTCGGGGCGACGGAGTCCGCGACGCCGTGCACACCGGTGACCGCGTGGCCCGCGAGGGGCTGCGCGTCGGCGGCGACCGTGCCGGTGACGTCCTGTGCGAACGGGGCGACCTGTCCGGTGACCCCGGCGGCCAGCGGTGCGACGTCTCCGGCGACGACTCCGTGCGCGAACGGCGTCACGTCGCCGGTCACGCCCCGCGTCAGACCGTGCGCGCTGGTGGCGACACCGCCGACGACGGGCTCCACATGGTCGGCGACCGTCCGCACGAGCGGCTGCACGGCGCCGACCACACCGCCCGCGAAGGGCCGCACGTCGTCACCGACGACCGCCCGCGCGAACGGGGTGACGTCACCGGTGACGCCGTCGGCGAACGGCGCCACGTCGTCCCCGACCAACGTGGTCGCGAACGGTGCGACGTCCCCCACGACCGCGTTGTCCGCGAGCACCGTCACGTCGCCGACGGCCCGGCCCGCGACGGGCAGCACCCCGTGCACGGCCGTGGCCGCGACCGGCGGCAGGACGGCTTCGGCGGTCTCGTCGACGACGGGGGCCGCGGCCGTCTCCGGGTGCTGCTGGAGCTCGGGGGCGAAGGCGGAGAGGGGGCCGAAAAGGTAGTCGACCTCGCCCGCGGCCCGGTGGGCGGCCTCGGTGGGCTCGGCCGCAGGCTTGGTCACGGGCTTGGTCACGGGCTTGATCGCGGTCTTGGTCGCGGGCTGGACCGTCTTGGCCGTCTTGGCCGCCTCGGCCGCCTCGGCCGCCTCGACCGTCTTGGCCGTGCCGGTTGCCTTCGTCGTCCTGGTGGCCGCCTCCGCCGTGGACGTGGCGTGGGTGACGGTGTCGTCGGCCTTCCGCGTCACGTGCGATGCCGTGTCCTGTACGCCGGGGACGGTGTCCGCGGCCACGTCCGGCACCGAGAGCGAGTGGGCGGGCAGTTCGTCGGCGCTGGCCACGGCGGAGCCGAGCGCCCAGGCGCCCGAGACGCCTGCGGCTATGACGAGGGAACGGCGGATGTTCTTGTTCATGCGTACGTGATTCCTTCGGGTTCCGGTGGTTTCCGGGTGTCGGGCAGACCTGTTCCGCCCCCGCGCGGCAGGTCACGAGCGGGGAGAGGGCTGCCCTAGCCGGGGAACGAAGGGATCTCGCGCAGCCGGTCGAGCACCGGCGACGCGTCACCGGACGCGGTGGCGCCGGGCGTCAGAAGAACGGGAACACGGCTGCCGAACGCCGCCGCGTGCAGATCACCGTGGCGCGTCGAACCGCCGTCGCCCAGCGACGCGTTCGCCACCGGCGCGTTGTCGGGGCCGGGTGGCACGGAGGGCGCGGCGGGCCGCGCCGCGGTGTGCCGCACACCGGCTGCCGGCTGCCCGGCACCCGTCGCGGAGCCGTCGTCGAACCGCACGGGGTCGCACCCCGTGGCGCCTGCGGACCGCTGTGCCGTCGTCACCGTCGGATGCTGCGACGCCACGCGCTCGGCGGGCGCGGGCCCCGGAACGGTGACACCGGCGGACGGGGCCGACGGCTCGGCCCCGGCACCGGGCAGACCCGGCACCTCGGGCAACGGCCTCGCGACCTCACCGGCCAGCTCCTCGACCGGCTCGACCACATGACGCACCGCGCTGCGGACTGTGGTTCCGACCGCAGTGCGAACCGTGCCGGTGAGGGGCGTACGAGTTGTACGGGCTTCGGCGCGCTCGGCGACCTCGTCGACCGTGTCCGCCGTGTCCCGAACCCGGTGCACCACGGCCCCGGTTGTCCGCGCGGCCTTCGTCACGGCCTCCCGCGCGGGCCTCTGCCCGGTCTTCTGCGCCACCTTCTGCGCGGCCTGCCGCACCGGCTTCCGCAGGTGCTTCTCGGACTGCTCCACACGCTTCTCTGCGGACTGTCCTACGGGCTTCTGCGCCGCCGGCAGACGCGGCTCCGCGGAGAGTCCCGCGGCCGGAACGAGGCCGTCGGTCGAGCCGGACGCCTGGGCCCGGCCGCCGCACAGCAGACAGAGGACGATCAACCCGCCGAACAGCAGCGCCAGTCGCAGCGCACGCCGACCGCCCACCACGTGCGCCAGGCGCGCGGCGGGAGCGAGGGAGACGGCGGGAGAAGTCACGGTCCGCCGATCCTCGCACGGGACGCGGGAGGCCGCGCAAGCCCCGTGAGCACCCTTGTTACCGATGGGTACTCATATCCGGTTCGCCATGGCTCCCCCGGTATCCGCCGCCGCGTCCGGAATCGGCAGGGGCCTCTTCTCGATGGCCGCGGCCATGATGTCGGGGAAGAGATCGGGGGTGCAGGCGAACGCCGGGGCGCCGAGGGCGGCGAGGGCCGCCGCGTGCTCCCGGTCGTAGGCGGGCGCGCCTTCGTCGGAGAGCGCGAGCAGCGTCACGAACTGGACGCCGGACGCCTTCATCGCCGCGACCCGCTTCAGCATCTCGTCCCGGATGCCGCCTTCGTAGAGGTCGGAGATGAGCACGACGACCGTCTCGGCGGGGCGGGTGATCTGCGACTGGCAGTACGCGAGGGCCCGGTTGATGTCCGTGCCGCCGCCGAGCTGGGTGCCGAACAGCACGTCGACCGGGTCGTCGAGCTGGTCGGTGAGGTCGACGACGGCCGTGTCGAAGACCACGAGCCGGGTCGAGATCGAGTGCATGGAGGCCAGCACGGCGCCGAAGACCGAGGCGTAGACGACGGACGCCGCCATCGAACCCGACTGGTCGATGCAGAGGATGACGTCCTTCTTCACCGACTGTGCGGCCCTGCCGTAGCCGATGAGGCGCTCGGGCACGATCGTGCGGTACTCGGGCAGGTAGTGCTTGAGGTTGGCCGCGATGGTGCGGTTCCAGTCGATGTCGTGGTGGCGGGGCCGGCTGATGCGGGCGCTGCGGTCGAGGGCGCCGGTGAGGGTGGCGCGGGTACGCGTGGCGAGCTTCTTCTCCAGGTCGTCGACGACCTTGCGGACGACGGCCCGAGCCGTCTCCTTGGTGGTTTCCGGCATCGCCTTGTTCAGGGAGAGGAGCGTGCCGACGAGGTGCACGTCCGCGTCGACGGCCTCCAGCATCTCCGGTTCGAGGAGCAGCGTGGACAGGCCCAGGCGGTCGATGGCGTCGCGCTGCATCACCTGGACCACGGAGGAGGGGAAGTAGGTGCGGATGTCTCCGAGCCAGCGGGCGACGGACGGGGCCGAGGCGCCGAGCCCCGCGCTGCGGCTGCCGCCGGCGGGGCGGTCCTTCCCCTGCCCCGAGCCGTACAGCGCGGACAGGGCGCCGTCCATCGCGGCGTCCTTCCCTTCGAGTGCGCAGCCGGTGCCGTCGGCGCTGTCGCCGCCCAGCACCAGCCGCCAGCGCCGCAGTCGCTCTTCCGTCATCTCGCCGCCTCCGCTTCGTCGTTGGTACGCCGTCTCGTCTGCCGGGTGGGGTGGGTCCGCGGCCGCACCTCGCGTCGTGGCCGTCCGCCGGACCGTCATCCGTCACCACCCCCGGCAGATGCCCCCACCCCGAGCAGCAGCCGGACGACAGGAAGCACGGCGTCGGCGCGGGCCGGGTCGAGGTCGGCGGCGAAACCGGGTGGGAGCCCGCCCACGGTGGACGCCGACCCCGGACTGCCCGGCCCGCGCCGAACCAGCTCCCCCAACGATCTGCGCACCCCGGACTCGTACGCCGAGAACGTGCGCCGCAGCAACGGCAGCACGTCGGTGAACGCGTCGGCCGACACCCCGGTGAGCCATCCGTCCACCAGCGCCAGCAACCGCTCGTCGTGGACGAGGAGCAGCCCACCGCCCGAACCGCCCCCGACGAACCCCTCGATCCAGGCGGCGGCCTCCCCGGGAGGCGTGCCCGGGGACAGGGCGAGGCCCATCAGACGGGCGGTGTCGTCGTCGGTCAGCTCGCCCTCGTCGAGCAGGATCCGCGCGCACCGGCCACGGATCACCCCGGCCACGCTGTCGCGCCCGGCAAGGGTGCGCAGCACCGCCCGCCAACGGTCCCGCAGCCCGGCGTCCTCCAGCAGCGCGACGGCCCCGTGCACCCCGTCGACATGGCCGCGCAGTGCGGCGGCGGCGTCGGCGTCGAGCCCCGCGCACGCCGGGGGCAGCCCGACGAAGACCCGCTCGGCGAGGCCGGCCGCGACCCCGGCGAGCGCGGCGGTGTCGGTGCCGCGCACGTCGCCGTAGCGCAGCGCGCGGACCAGGGCGGGCAGCGCCTGGGCGAGATGGCCGACGTCGGCGTCCAGGGCGGCCCGGTCCGCCAGCACCTGCATGACGGTGGGCAGCGCGTCGGCGAGACCGGCGAGCAGGCAGTGCTCGGCGAGCGCGGTGACGTCGGCGAGCGCGGACGCCCCGATGGCGTCGGACTCCGCCTTGGCGGTGGCGGCGGCGAGCACGGTCGTGCCCCACACCCCGGCCTCGGCGACCCGCACCGACAGCTCCGGCTCCCAGCGCAGCCGCCAGCTCTCGCGGAAGGTGCCGGTGGAGCCGCGCGCGGAGCGTGCCGGTTCGCCCCAGGCGATGCCGAGCAGCCGCAACCGGTGCAGCAGTCGGCTGCGCGCGGCGTCGGTGTCACCGCGCAGATCGAGGTCCAGCTCCTTCTCCAGCGCGGCCGGCTTCAGCCGGAGGGAGCGCTGCTGCTTGGTGAGGTCGCGCTGCAGCGGCACCGCGGGCGCGCTCTGCGGCACCTCGCCGAGGTCGTCACCGACCACCAGCCGGTCGTGGATCAGCGCCAGCGGAACGTCGGACCCCTCGCAGAGCACGGCCCGCACGGCGTCGATGGTCTCGGTCAGCCCCGCGAGCGGCCTGCCCCGCATCACCGCGAGGGTCTCGGCGAGCCGGACGGCCTCGATGACATGGGCGGACGACACGATGCGGTCCTCGGCGCGGAGCAGCCCGGCGACCTTGGTCAGCCACCGCTCCACGGGCCGGTCGGGAACGCTGAACAGATGCCCGTACCACCCCGGCGACTCGATGCCCGCGCCGTAGCCACTGGCGCGGGCGAGGCGGCGGTGGGTCCACGGCACCCACGTCATGTCGACCTTTGCCTTCGGCAGGCCCTTGAGCAGCGCCCGGTCGGCGGCGACGGTCGTCCTCCGGCGCAGCGCGGGCACGTGCCACGCCCCGCACACCACCGCGACCTCGTCCCCGGATCCGAACTCGCGCTGCGCGGACCGTATCTGGAGCCTCATGTACGCCTCGCGGACCAGGTCGCGGCTGTGCCCGCCGTCCCCGTACGAATCCCGCAGCGCGCCCATCGCCTCGCCGAGCGCGGCGAACGCGTCCCCCTCGCGGTGCTCGACGACGTCCTCCCACCAGCGCTCCGCGTCGTCGTACCCGGCCGTCTCGGCCAGGACGCCCAGGGGATCGATGCGGACGGAGTCCGCTTCCTTCTGTTCGGCGGCCTCCCCGGTCTCCCCCACCTCTTCGTCCCCGTCCGTGTCGCGCAGCGCGAGGCTGTGCGCCGCCGGGAGGTCGATGAAACGGACCTGCGCCTTGTGCTCCAGGGCCCAGCGGATCGCGACCCACTCGGGCGAGAACTCGGCGAACGGCCAGAACGCCGACTTCCCCGGCTCGTCCACGACATGGGCGAGGAGGGCGACCGGTGGCCGCATGTCCGGCTCGCCGGCGAGCGGCACCAGGGCGTCCGCCTCCGGTGGCCCCTCGATGAGGACGGCCGCCGGACCCGTCTCGTCCAGCGCGCGCCGCACGGCACGCGCCGAGCCCGGCCCGTGGTGCCGCACACCGAGCAGCAGCGGGCCCGTCATGCGCTCACCTCGCGGCAGGCCCGGTAGAAGTCCTTCCACCCGTCCCGCTCGCGCACCACGGCCTCCAGGTACTCCTGCCAGACCACCCGGTCCGCGGCCGGGTCACGGACCACGGCGCCGAGGATGCCGGCGGCGATGTCGGAGGGGCGCAGCACACCGTCCCCGAAGTGGGCGGACAGGGCCAGACCGCTGGTGACCACGGAGATCGCCTCCGCCGTCGACAGGGTCCCGCTCGGCGACTTGATCTTCGTACGGCCGTCGGAGGTCACGCCGTCGCGCAGCTCGCGGAAGACGGTGACCACCCGCCGGATCTCGTCCATGCCGTCGGGGGTGGTGGGCAACTCCAGCGATCGGCCCACCTGTTCGACCCGGCGGGAGACGATGTCGACCTCCGCCTCCACGCTCGCGGGCAGCGGGAGCACCACCGTGTTGAACCGGCGGCGCAGCGCGCTCGACAGGTCATTGACGCCGCGGTCGCGGTCGTTGGCCGTCGCGATCAGGTTGAAGCCGCGGACGGCCTGCACCTCCTGGCCCAACTCCGGTATCGGCAGCGTCTTCTCGGACAGGATCGTGATCAGCGTGTCCTGCACGTCGGCGGGGATCCGGGTCAGCTCCTCCACCCGCGCCGTCATTCCCTCCGCCATCGCCCGCATGACCGGGCTGGGCACCAGGGCGTCCCGGCTCGGGCCGTGCGCCAGGAGCTGCGCGTAGTTCCACCCGTAGCGGATGGCCTCCTCCGGGGTGCCCGCCGTGCCTTGCACCAGCAGGGTCGAGTCGCCGCTCACGGCCGCCGCGAGGTGCTCGGAGACCCAGGTCTTCGCGGTGCCCGGGACTCCGAGCAGCAGCAGCGCCCGGTCGGTCGCCAGGGTCGTCACGGCCACCTCGACGATGCGTCGCGGGCCCACGTACTTCGGTGAGATCACCGTGCCGTCCGGCAGCGTGCCGCCCAGCAGATAGGTGGCGACGGCCCACGGCGACATCCGCCAGCGGGCCGGTCGCGGCCGGTCGTCCTGCGCCGCCAGCGCGGCGAGCTCGTGCGCGAACGCATGCTCGGCGTGCGGCCGCAGCGCCTGGTCCCCGGTGTCGGACCCGGCCTGCTCCTCGACAGAAACGGTCATGGCTGTCCCCCTCCAACTCGCGTCCAACGCGCGTCGCATCACTTCGAATCGCCCAGCTCGAACCAGCACGGCAGGACGGTCCGACCGCCTTCGCCGCGCGTTGGTTCCACGGTGCACCACGCCACTGACAATCGAGGTCGCGCGAACGATCCCCGCAGGTCAGAACGGTTTCCGGGGAGATTGTCAGTGGCGGGACCTACCGTCGGAGACATGACTCAGCAGGGGGTGCGCTGGACGGCGGACCAGGTGCTTGCACTGGCGCCTGACGCCGCGTCACGCAAAGCGGGAAGCAAGCTCGGGACGGCGGGACCCTGGTCGCAGACCGGGAGTTCGGACGAGGGGGCGGTGTGGGGACTGTGCAAGGGCAGCGGCAGCAAGCCGTACCAGACGATCGTCGACACCGGCGCGGACGGCAGGGGCAACGGCCCGGCGTACAAATGCAGTTGCCCGAGCCGGAAGTTCCCGTGCAAGCACGCGCTGGGACTGCTGCTGCTCTGGTCGGGCGGCGCCCAGCAGGTGCCGGACGGGCAGGCGCCGCCGGAGTGGACGGAGCAGTGGCTGGCGGGGCGCAGGGAGCGGGCGGCGGCGAAGCGGACCGAGCCGGACGGCGGCTCCGGCACCGCGCAGGCCGACCCGGAGGCGGCCCGGCGCAGGGCCGAGCGGCGTGCGCAGCGGATCACCGCGGGCGCCGCCGAGCTGGAGCAGCGCCTGACCGACCTGCTGCGCGGCGGTCTGGCCCAGGCGGAGCGTGCGGGGTACGGACTGTGGGAGGAGACGGCGGCCCGCATGGTCGACGCACAGGCCCCCGGACTCGCCTCTCGGGTGCGGGAGTTGGGGGCGATACCGGGTTCCGGGCCCGGGTGGCCGGTGCGGCTGCTTGAGGAGTGCGCGCTGCTCCACCTGCTCGACCAGGGCTGGCTGCACCGCGCCGAGCTGCCCGAGGACCTGGCGGCCACGGTCCGCTCCCGCGTCGGCCTGCCCGCGCAGGCCACGCTGCCCGCGCAGCGGGACGACTGGCTGATCCTCGCCCAGTACGACTCGGCGGACGGCCACCTCACCACGCGCCGCGTCTGGCTGTACGGGACGGCGACGCACCGCACCGCGCTCCTCCTCTCCTACGGCGCCGCGGGCCGCGCCCCGTCGCTGGCCCTGCCGGCCGGCCTGACCCTGGACGCCTCGGTCTCGGGGCACCCCGGCGGGACGCTGCGGGCGGAGCTGGACGAGCAGTTCGGGGCGGCCCTGCCGAAGGGCGTCCGCCCGGCCGGGGTCGAGGTCGGCGCGGCGCTCGCGGCGTACGGCGAGGCGCTCACCGCCGACCCGTGGCTGGAGTCGTGGCCGGTGACCCTCGCGGACGTCATACCGGCCCGCGACCCCGACAGCGGGAGCTGGCAACTGGCCGACGCGGAAGGGAAGACGGCCCTTCCGCTGGCCCCGCAGGCGGCGGCGACGTCCGGGCTGTGGCGGCTGGCCGCGGTGTCCGGCGGGGCGCCGGTGACGGTGTTCGGCGAGTGCGGGCACCGGGGGTTCCGGCCGCTGGCCACCTGGACCGGGGCCGCCGGTGAGGTCATCTCGCTGTGCTGATGCGGGCGTTGCCACCGATTCGACAGACCAGAAGGGATCCAGCATGACGCAGACCGCCACGGACACCTGGGACAGCCTCGTCACGGCTGCCCTGCTCGGCACGGAGCGGCGTTCGGGCACCAGCCCGCGCGCGCTGCTCGACGAGGCCGCCGCCCAGACCGTGCGGCGCCGCGCGGGCCTGCGTCCGGCGCCGGCCGCGGCGCCGCCCGAGCCCGCCGCCGAGGACCCGCGCCCGTCCCTGCCCGGGGCCGCGCGCCGACGGCTCGCGATGCTGCTCACCGACCGCCCCGGCACCGGCAGCACCCGCCGCGGTTCCACGCCCGACCTGCTCGAACTGCTCCCGCAGTGGCTGGCCACCGCCAACGACCAGGGCTACGCGCCACCGCCCGAGCTGCTGCCCGCGCTGCTCGACGCCGCGCGCGGCCGCACCGATCTGCGTCCGCAGGCGCTCGCCTTCGCCGGGCCGCGCGCCCTGTGGCTCGGCCGGCTCAACCCGGACTGGAAGTTCGCGCTGCGCGCCACCCCCGGAGCGAGCGCGGCGCTGCCCGCCCCCGAGGACACCGAGCGGGTCCGGTCGCTCTGGGAGGAGGGGCTTTTCGCGGAGCGGGTGGCGCTGCTCTCCGCGGTCCGCGCGCACGACCCCGAGGCGGCCCGCACGCTCCTCTCCGGCACCTGGAGCACGGAGCGGGCCGAGGACCGGCTGATGTTCCTCGACTCCCTGCGCACCGGGCTCGGCGACGCGGACGAGCCGTTCCTGGAGCAGGCGCTGGGCGACCGCAGCAAGAACGTGCGGGCGACGGCGGCCGAGCTGCTGTCCGCGCTGCCGGGTTCCGCGCTCGCCGGCCGCATGGCGGAGCGGGCCCTGTCGTGCGTGGCGCTCGACCGGACGACGGCGACGATCACCATCGAGGCACCGCACGAGTGCGACCCGGCGATGGAGCGCGACGGCGTCGTCGCCAAGCCGCCGGCGGGGCGGGGCGAGCGGTCGTGGTGGCTGGGCCAGTTGGTGGAAGCCGCCCCGCTCGACCGCTGGCCGGACAGGCTCGGCGGGCGCGGCGCGCAGGAGATCGTGGCCCTGCCGGTCGCCGACGACTGGCAGGGCGAGCTGCACGCCGCATGGTGCAGAGCGGCGGTGCGCCAGCGTGACATCGGGTGGTCGCGGGCGCTGCTCGGCACCGCGACGGCGGCCGGGGCGGCGGGGCCCGGCGCGGTGTCGCTCGCGGAGCGGGCGAAGCTGCTCACCGCGCTGCCGCGGGACGAACGGGCCGAGTGGGTGGGCGGGTTCATCGCGGCGCACGGGCTCTCCGAGGCGTTCCAGCTGCTCGGGGTGTGTGCCACGCCGTGGGCGGTACCGCTCGGGCAGGCCGTCGTCGACGCGCTGAACATCGCGCGCGACGCGGGGAGTTATCCGTGGAGCTTCAGCGGGGTGATGGGGCTCGCGGAGCGCTGTCTCGATCCCTCGGAGGTCGACCGTCTGGACGCGCTGACGGCCGCCGTGGAGGAGCCGGAGGGATCGGCGCCCGGGGCGGGTGGGTACTGGGCGGAGGCGTTTCAGCGGCTGGCCGGCACGTTGCGGCTGCGCCGGGCCATGCGGGAGGAACTGGTGCCGCCCGCTTGAGGGGGGCGGTTCGTCGTCGGGTGCCACCCGGTGGGGCTTCTCGCGCAGTTCCCCGCGCCCCCTGGGCGAGCGGAGCTCGCTTCAGGGGCGCGGGGAACTGCGCGAACAGCCACGACGCGAGCGGCACCCGACGACGAACCCGCCTCCGCCCAACCCCCGGAGGGCCTACGCTTCGGCGGGCTGGCGCACGTTCGCCCTGACCCACTCCACGATGGACGCCGTCGTCGCCCCGGGTGTGAAGATCTCCGCCACGCCCTTGTCCTTCAGCGGCGCGATGTCGGCCTCGGGGATGATGCCGCCGCCGAAGACCTTGATGTCGGCGGCGTCCCGCTCGGCCAGCAGCTCGATGACGCGCGCGAAGAGGGTGTTGTGCGCGCCGGAGAGGATGGAGAGGCCGATCGCGTCGGCGTCCTCCTGGATGGCGGTGTCCACGATCTGCTCGGGGGTCTGGTGCAGACCCGTGTAGATGACCTCCATGCCGGCGTCGCGCAGGGCACGCGCGATCACCTTGGCCCCGCGATCGTGGCCGTCGAGCCCAGGCTTCGCGACGACCACGCGGATCGGACCGGCTGCCACACCCATCACTGCCTCCCTGAAGCGACTGCCCCCGGCTACCCCGTCGTGGACAACCGAAGTGAACGAACGTTATCGACAGCATCCCGCAACCGCCCGTTTCACGGTGCGGACCGAGGGGGAAATCACACGTGGGACACGTTCGCTGCGCGCCGCATCCCCGCTGGACGGCTCATCGGCCACCACCGGGACGGGCGCGAGGGGAGCCGCTACGAGATCTCCGCGCCACCGCGCCGTCAGCCGCACGGCACGGTGGCACGGTGTTCCCGTCGTCGTGCGGACCGACTCGCCCGGGCCGATGCGTCGGTACATCGACCCGCGGCGCATCCGGCTGCTCGGCCGGCTCTCCAGGGAGTGCACACGGGGGACAGCTGGGCCCCCGTGCGCCGACGGGAGGTCGACCGATGAAGGTCACGAGGGTGCTGCCCTTTCGCCCGCACTGTCATCTGCTGCCGACGAGACTGGCCGGTCTCTCGATCGCGCTGCTGAAGGCGACCGCGCTGGAGCTGGCCATCCTGGCCGGGCATCTGCTCCTCTACCCCTCGGGCGTCCTCCCCGAGCGACCAAGGCCACCGGCCCTTCCACCCGTTCCGCCGCACGACGCGGACCCGGCGCCGGAGGACCTCCTGGACCCCGCGGTACCGGTGGAGACGGCGACGGCCGTCGCGCCCCGCCTGCCGGCCCCGGCGAAGCCTCCGGTGCTGCTGCTGCACGGCTTCATCGACAACCGTTCCGTCTTCGTCCTGCTGCGCCGCGCGCTGGCCCAGCACGGCGGCCAGCCGGTCGAGTCGCTCAACTACTCGCCGCTGACCTGCGACATCCGCGCGGCGGCCACGCTGCTCGCCCGGCACGTGACGCAGTTGCGCGAGCGCACCGGGCAGCAGCGGATCGACATCGTCGGGCACAGCCTGGGCGGCCTCATCGCGCGCTACTACGTACAGCGGCTCGGCGGCGACGCGCACGTCCGCACCCTCGTCACGCTCGGCACCCCGCACGCGGGCACCCGGGTGGTGCCGCTCGCGGACGCGCATCCGATCGTGCGGCAGATGCGGCCCGGCTCGTCGGTGATCGAGGAGTTGAAGGAGCCGGCGCCCGGCTGCCGGACGCGTTTCGTGAGCTTCTGGAGCGACCTCGACCATCTGATGGTTCCGCTGGAGACGGCCTGCGTGGACCACCCCGACCTGCTCGTCCAGAACGTGCGGGTGACCGGCATCGGACATCTGGCGCTGCCGGTGCACCCGGCGGTCGCGGCCGGTGTCCGGCAGATCCTCGACGCCGCGCCCACGACGGAAGGAGTGCGCGCCGCCGACTCGGTCGGCGGTCTGACGGTGGCCTGACAGGGGCCTGACGGCCGCCGCACCCGGCGCTGAGGTCGAACGTTTCTCGAACTCAGCGCCAAAGCTGTGCCCACAGTCCACCGAAAGACGGGCGATTGCCCGTTTCCGCGGGGCGGGAAACCTGCGGAAGATTGTCGCGCCCTCGTACTGCCGGGTACAGTCGCCGCACTGCTCTGGCAGCCCCTGTTGTCGAGGCGAAAGAGAAGTTGGTGAACGACCGTCATCCGTCGGGGACCGCGCACTACGCGGCACACGACGGTTACTCCACGACCAGCTTCGCCACCGATCCGCTCTTCGGTGACCTGCCGGGCGACGGCTCCTACGACACGGGTTCCCACCCGCACGTGGCCACGGCGACCGCCACCGGGCCCGGCTACGACACGGGTTCCTACGACACCGGTCACTGGTACGCCGACCCCGGCCACCAGCAGCAGTACACCGACCCGTACGCGTCCTCGTACGACACCGGCGGCTACGACACGACCGGTGCCTGGCCCGCCCCCGGGTACGAGCAGGCCCCGGGCATCCCGGCCCAGTCCGGCACGGCCGGGCAGCACACCGGGCAGTGGGACACGACGCCGTACGACGGCACGCAGACCTTCGGGACCCAGACCTTCGAGACCCAGAGTTTCGAGACCCAGACCTTCGGGACCCAGGCCTTCGAGACCCAGAGTTTCGAGGCCCAGAGCTTCGAGACCCAGGCCTTCCAGGCGCCGGTCCTCGACCCCCAGCACCTCGCCGCGCAGACCTACGACACGCAGACCTTCGAGTCGCCGGTCTTCGGTGCGACGGCGTACGACACGGGCGCGTACGACGCCACGCAGTGGAACTCCGCGGACAGCCCCGTCACGGACACCGGCCGGATGGAGGCCGTGCACGAACCGGCGCCGCATCAGGCGCCGGACGAGCACGACGCCGCCGAACCGGTCGCCGAACATCCCGAGCAGCCCGAACACCCTGCCGAGGAGCGGGAGTTCAGCTCACGCGCAGCGGCCCGCGGCCGGTCCAGGCGGCGGACCCCCGCCCGGCGCTCCGCGCTGCTGACCGTCGCCGTACCGTCGGTGTGCGTGGTCGGCATCGCCGGGATCGCGGCGGCCTCGGTCGGGGTCGGCGGAAGCGGTGACGACACCGGGACGCAGGCGATGACGGCGTCCGACGCGACCGCGGTGAAGCCGTCCGCGGCCAACAACAAGCTGGACACCCAGCTCGCCGATCTCTCCCAGGACGCCGGTGACTTCGCCGACCGGGCGAGCCGCACCCAGGAACGCATCGACCTGAAGGCCAAGCAGGAGGCGGACCGCAAGAAGGCCGCCGAAGAGGCCGCGCGCAAGGAGGCGGCGCGCCCGAAGTTCGCGCTGCCGGTGAAGCAGCACGGGCTGAGCGCCTACTACGGACAGGCCGGCATCAACTGGATGTCCGTGCACTCCGGCATCGACTTCCCCGTGAGCTACGGGACCCCGGTGATGGCCGCGACGGACGGCACCGTGCGGACGCAGTGGAACAGCGCGTACGGGAACATGGCGATAGTGACCGCCAAGGACGGCACCGAGACCTGGTACTGCCACCTCTCCGCGCACACCGTGATGAGCGGCCCGGTCAAGGCCGGGGACGTCATCGCGCGGTCGGGCAACTCCGGGAACTCGACCGGACCGCACCTGCACTTCGAGGTACGGCCCGGCGGCGGCTCGGCGATCGACCCGCTGCCGTGGCTGCGCAGCCACGGCCTGGACCCGACGTAACCCCGCGGGGTCCGGCGCCCGCTACAGCTTCTCGACCGGCGCGTACCGCAGCAGCAGCCGCTTCGGCTTCGGGTCGCCGAAGTCGATCGTCGCCTCCGCGTTCGACCCCGAGCCGTTGACCCCGACCACCGTGCCCAGGCCGAACTGGTCGTGCGTGACGCGGTCGCCGACCGCCAGGGACACCACCGGCTTCTCGTTCGCCCGGCGCGTGGCGAACGCCGGGGTCGACGAGCGCGAGCGCGACGAGGACAGCGAGGCCGCGATGCCGCCGCCCATGCTCTTCGTCGAGGCCGCCGGGGTCGAGGGGCCGGTGCGCTTCCAGTCCAGGTGCGCGGCCGGGATCTCCTCCAGGAACCGGGACGGCGGGTTGTACGAGGGCTGGCCCCAGGCGCTGCGCATCGAGGCACGGGTCAGATACAGCCGCTCCCGGGCGCGCGTGATGCCCACGTAGGCGAGCCGGCGCTCCTCCTCCAGCTCCTTGGCCTGGCCGAGCGAGCGCATGTGCGGGAAGACGCCGTCCTCCAGGCCCGTCAGGAAGACGACCGGGAACTCCAGGCCCTTGGCGGTGTGCAGGGTCATCAGGGTGATGACGCCGCTGCCGTCCTCGTCCTCGTCGGGGATCTGGTCGGAGTCCGCGACGAGGGCGACCCGCTCCAGGAAGTCGGAGAGCGTCCCGCCGGAGGCCGGGGCCTCGGCACCCTCGGTACCTTCACCGTCCGAGGACGCCTGTGCCTGCTCCTGCTCGAACTCCAGCGCCACGGCGGCGAGTTCCTGGAGGTTCTCGATGCGGGTCTCGTCCTGCGGGTCGGTGGAGGCCTGGAGTTCGGCGAGGTATCCGGTGCGCTCCAGGACCGCTTCCAGGACCGTCGCCGGGCCCGCGCCCGACTCGACGATCGTGCGCAGGTCCTCCATGAGCGTGTTGAACCGCTTCACCGCGTTCGTCGAGCGGGCCGCCATGCCGTACGCCTCGTCGACGCGGCGCAGCGCCTGCGGGAACGAGATCTTCTCGCGCTGCGACAGCGCGTCGATCATCGCCTCGGCGCGGTCGCCGATGCCGCGCTTCGGCACGTTCAGGATCCGGCGCAGCGGGACCGAGTCCTCCGGATTGGAGAGCACCCGCAGATAGGCCAGGACGTCCCTGACCTCCTTGCGCTCGTAGAAGCGGACACCGCCGACGACCTTGTACGGCAGGCCGACGCGGATGAAGACCTCTTCGAAGACACGGGACTGCGCGTTCGTCCGGTAGAAGACGGCGACGTCGCCGGCCTGGGCGTCGCCCGCGTCCGTGAGGCGGTCGATCTCGTCGGCGATGAACTGGGCCTCGTCGTGCTCGGTGTCCGCGACGTAGCCGGTGATCTGGGCGCCCGCCCCCGCGTTCGTCCACAGGTTCTTCGGGCGACGGGACTCGTTGCGCTCGATGACCGCGTTGGCCGCCGAGAGGATCGTCTGCGTGGAGCGGTAGTTCTGCTCCAGCATGATCGTCGTCGCGTTCGGATAGTCCTCCTCGAAGTCGAGGATGTTGCGGATCGTGGCGCCGCGGAAGGCGTAGATCGACTGGTCGGCGTCGCCGACGACGCACAGCTCGGCCGGGTCGGCGCCCTCGCCGTCCGCCGGGCCCACCAGCTCCTTCACCAGCGCGTACTGCGCGTGGTTGGTGTCCTGGTACTCGTCGACCATGACGTGGCGGAAGCGGCGGTGGTAGTGCTCCGCGACGTCCGGGAACGCGCGCAGGAGGTTGACCGTCGTCATGATCAGGTCGTCGAAGTCCAGCGCGTTCGCCTCGCGGAGGCGGGACTGGTACATCGCGTAGGCCTGGGCGAGGGTCTTCTCGAAGCCGTCGGCCGCGGTGGCGGCGAAGTCCTCCTCGTCGATCAGCTCGTTCTTCAGGTTGCTGATCTTGGCGCTGAAGGACTTCGGCGGGAACTTCTTCGGGTCCAGGTCCAGGTCCCGGCAGACCAGGGCCATGAGGCGCTTGCTGTCGGCCGCGTCGTAGATCGAGAAGGAGGACGTGAAGCCCAGCTTCTTGCTCTCGCGGCGCAGGATGCGCACGCACGCGCTGTGGAAGGTCGACACCCACATCGCGTTCGCCCGCGGGCCGACCAGGGCCTCGACGCGCTCCTTCATCTCGCCCGCGGCCTTGTTCGTGAACGTGATCGCGAGGATCTGGCCCGGGTGGGCACCGCGCTCGGCGAGCAGGTACGCGATGCGGTGCGTCAGGACGCGGGTCTTGCCGGATCCGGCGCCCGCGACGATGAGCAGGGGCGAGCCGCCGTGGACGACGGCCGCGCGCTGATTCTCGTTCAACCCCTCCAGGAGGGATTCCGGGTCGACCGCCGGGCGCGGGGCGCCGTCCCGGTAGTACGCGTCCCTGGCCGGGGGCACGTCGAACTTCCCGCCGAACAGATCGTCCGGAATCGGCTCCGGCGCGCCGTCGTCCGCGGGGTCCTCGGGCGGCGGCGGGGGCTGCTCCGCGCCGCTCTGGAGGCTGGCCAGGAAACTGTCGTCAAAGAGGCTGCTCATCGCCGTACGAGTCTAGGCCGCCCCACTGACACACCGCCGCCGCCTTTGCGATTCCGGGCTTCCGCCGCCCGGCGGGGACCGGGCGCGGCGCGTTCCGCGCGCCGTGGACCATGACGCAGATCACGCGGCCGCACCGCGTGCCGTCACACCGGCACACAGCCGGATAAAACGATCAAGAACGGGGTCTCCGGCACCCCTACGGTCCTCCGTCCGCACCAAGGTCACGAAAATGTATCGGGCATATCGAACATCAACCTTCACAGCAGCAACACGAGTTGGCTACGGTGCTGCGCGGGCAGCCCGTCCCCCCGTCCGCGGTCGTCGCGGCGAGCGGGCAGCCCCCGCCGAGTTCCGTACGCCGTGAGGCAGGGAGCCGGGGACCCACCGACCTTGGGGTGAATCGGCTCGACGTCCCGGCAGCACAGGGCGGCGGACCGTAGGGCAACCTTCCGTAGGCCCGAACCCGACAGCTAACCCGGTAGGCGGATGACGGAAGGAGTCGCCAGCCTTGGCGTCGCACCGCAAGCCGCGCAACCGCTCCCGACTCGCCGGCGGTCTTCGCACGACCCCCGCGATCGGCATCACGACCGCCGCCCTAACCTCTGTCGCCCTGCTCTCGCAGACCGCGCAGGCCGCGCCCGCGCAGCCGGACCGGCCGAGCCTGGAAGAGGTCCAGAAGAAGGTCGACGCCCTGTACCGCCAGGCCGAGGTCGCCACGCAGAAGTACAACGCGGCCAAGGAGCAGACCGCCGGCAAGAAGCGGCAGGTCGACCGGCTCCTCGACGACATCGCGCAGCGCACCGAGAAGATGAACAAGGCCCGCCAGGAGCTGGGCCGGTTCGCCGCCGAGCAGTACCGCTCGGGCGGGATGAGCAACACCGCGACGATGTTCCTCGCCGACGATCCCGAGGACTACTTCGCGCAGGACCAGTTGCTCAGCCGCATGACGAACGAGCAGAAGAAGGCCGTCGACGACTTCCAGGACGAGCAGCGCAGGACCGCGAAGAAGCGCACCGAGGCCCAGGAGAACCTGCGGCAGCTCGCCGGCTCCCAGGACGACCTGCAGAGCTCCAAGCAGGCCGTGCAGACGAAGCTGGCGGACGCGCGCCGGCTGCTGTCCGAGCTGACCGCCGAGGAGAAGGCGCGGCTCGCGCGGATCGCGAAGGCCAAGGAGGAGGCGGCCCGCGAGAAGGCCGCCGAGCTGGCACGGCAGCAGAAGGAGGCGGAGGAGGCCAGGCGCAAGGAGGCCGCGGAGAAGGCGGCCCAGGAGGACGCGGCGGGCTCCGGTTCGACGGGCTCGGAGTCAGGCTCCCCGGGTTCGTCGGGCTCCTCGTCCGGCTACGCCGCCAAGGCCGCCCAGGCGCTCGCCTTCGCCAAGGCCCAGGAGGGCAAGCCGTACGTGTGGGGCGCCACGGGCCCCGGCTCCTACGACTGCTCGGGGCTGACCCAGGCCGCGTGGAAGGCCGCCGGCATCACCCTGCCGCGCACCACCTGGGACCAGGTGGAGGTCGGCACGACGGTCTCGCTCTCCGACATCCAACCCGGTGACCTGGTCTTCTTCTACGACGACATCAGCCACGTCGGCCTCTACCTCGGCGACGGGATGATGATCCACGCCCCGAAGCCGGGCGCGTACGTGCGCGAGGAGTCCATCTACTACGACGGCACCTCGTCGATCCACAGCGTGGTGCGCCCGGCCTGACGCGTCAGGTCCACAGGACCGCGATGAAGATGTTCGCGACGGTGAGCGCGCCGACCGTCGCGAACAGGCCCTTCTCCGCGACCTCGTCGTCCCGCTTCACGTAGACGATGCCGAGGATCACGATCAGGATCGCCAGCTTCACGCCGATCTTGATGTTGTTGACGGTGTTGTCGTCCGCCTGATTGAGGCCGACCAGCGCGACACCGGTCACCAGCATGGTCAGGGCGCCGTGCAGCATCGCCTTGTTGAAGCGGGCCGTGCCCTTGCCCATCGCGGACATCTGCGTGAGGAAGCCGCCGAGCAGCGAGGCGATGCCGATGATGTGCAGGCCGACGAAGAGATGGATGAGTACGTCCATGGTTGCGGAGCCTAACGGGACGGATGGGACGCCTCGTCACCGATCCCCCACGAGCACTCCAGGTCACCGACCTGTCACCCTCTGACGCGCTCGGCAACAAAGGGAGCAGTTCCGAACAATCCATCACCAACCCGTTACGCCGAGGTTTAGCGTCCTTGCTCAGGTGACCGGCTCCCCACCGCCGCCCGGGCCAGGGGCGGCAGTCGGACACCACCGCCGAGGAGAGTCCGGCGGCGGCCCGTTCCCCCTGTGCGGGCCGTCGCCGGGCGTATGACGACGGCGGGCGTACGACCCCGGAAGGACGTGGCGCTTCGTGCCGGCGCATCGCAAGCCCAGGCAGCGCTCGCTCAGCGGCCAGACGGCCCGCACCGCGGCCACTCTCGCTCTCGCCTCCGCGGCGGGCGCCACCGCCTTCGACGGCGGCACGGCGCACGCGGAGCCGGGCCTCAGCCCCGCCCAGGTCAGGGCGAAGGTCGACCGGCTCTACCGGGAGGCGGAGGTCGCCACCGACCAGTACAACGGCGCGCAGGAGGACGCCGACCGGGCCCGCAAGAAGGTGCGGTCGCTCCAGGACGAGGCGGCCCGGCGCGAGGCCGCCCTGAACTCCGAGCGGCAGCGTCTCGGCTCGACGGCGGCCGCCCAGTACCGCACCGGCGGCATCGACCCGTCCCTGCAACTGCTGCTCTCCTCCTCCCCCGAGCGCTATCTCGACGAGGCGTCCCTGACCGACCGGGTCGGCACCCGGCAGGCGGCGACGATCAGCCGGGTGCGCGCCCGGCTGCGCGACGTCGAGCAGTTGCGCAGCCAGGCCGACGGCCAGATCTCCGAACTGCGCACGAAGCAGAAGGAACTGGCCCGGCAGAAGAAGACCGTCACGCACAAGCTGGGCGAGGCCCGCGACCTGCTGGACCGGCTCTCCCCGGCCGAGCGCGCCGCCGCCCAGGATCCCGCGTCCGGCGCCGACCGCGCCTCACGGTCGGGCGCCGGCCGGACCGATCCGACGGCCGACGCCGCGCCCGGCTCCCGCGCGGCGGCGGCCATCGCGTACGCACGGCAGGCCCTCGGCAGCCCCTACGTCTGGGGCGCGACCGGTCCGAACGCCTTCGACTGCTCCGGCCTGACCCAGGCCGCGTACCGCGCTGCGGGCGTCTCCATCCCGCGGACCACCTACGCGCAGATCAACGCGGGGCAGCGCGTGTCACGGTCCCAGCTGCAACCCGGCGACCTCGTCTTCTTCTACTCCGGCATCAGCCATGTCGGCCTCTACATCGGCAACGGCGAGATGATCCACGCCCCGAACCCGAGCGCCCCGGTGCGGATCGCGCCGATCGACCAGATGCCCTTCGCGGGAGCCGCCCGGGTGGCGTGAGGCCGGTCCCGGCTCAGTCGGCGGCCTTCTCCCACACGGACACGTGCTTGCGGCTCTCGCTCGTGAACGGCTCACGGGTCCATCCCTCCCACCGCTCGCGCAGCCGCAGCCCGGCGATCCGTGCCATGAGGTCGAGTTCGGACGGCCACACGTATCTGAAGGGGATGGACCGGAGCGTGCCCTGTCCGGTCTCGGGGTCCACGGTGAAGTAGTTCGAGCTCATGGCCTGGGTGGCCACGTCGTACCGGTCGAACGCCCACCGGGCGTCGCCGGCCTGGAACGGCACGGCCTCCTGCCCGTACGGCAGCAGCCGCAGCTCCGGCACCCCCACCTCGATGACGAAGGTGCCGCCGGGGGCGAGATGGGCGGCGGCGTTGCGGAAGCAGTCGACCTGGGCGTCCTGGCTGGTCAGATTGTTGATGGTGTTGAAGACGAGGTAGGCGAGCGAGAACCCGCCCGCCCCGTCGGCCCGCGCCGTCGCGAAGTCCCCGATGGTGACGGGGATCCGGTCGCCGCCCGGCTTGGCGCGCAGCCGGCCGACCATGGCCCGCGACAGATCGATGCCGTGGACGCCGACCCCGCGCGCGACGAGCGGCAGGGCCACACGCCCGGTGCCGATGCCGAACTCCACCGCGGGCCCCTCGCCCGCGAGTCCGGCCAGCAGGTCGACCGCGGGGTCGAGCGCTTCGGGAGTGAACATGGAGGCGGAGGACCGGTCGTAGCCCGCCGCGATGGATTCCGGGAAGTAGCCGTCGTCTCCAGTGACCATCCGAGGACCGTAGGGGCAGCGCCCGGCCGGCCGCATCCGGTTTTACCGGCAGGGCAAGAGCATTCACCGTCAAGCGATTGCAACGCGTGGCGCGTGATCGTTGCATTATCGCGCAGTGTCATTGCATCAATTGTGCGTCATTGACGTGCAGTTATGCACTCCAGAGCCGCATTCATCATTGCGGCAACCACGAACGCAACGTAGCGTTTCATCTATCAGAAACGCCAAGTCGCCGGATTGAAGGAGTGCGTGATGTCGAACCGTTCGGAGCTGCGGGAGATCGTCCAGGAGATCGTCGACTCCGGTTTCACCGGCGTGCAGTTGCGGGTGAACGACGCGGACGGCGAGTGGGTCGGCACCGCCGGAGCGAGCGAGCTGGGCGGCGGCGAGCGCCCGTCCGCCGACGGGCGGGTGCGGATCGGCAGCAACACCAAGACCTTCACCGCGACCGTCCTGCTGCAGCTCGTCGCCGACGGCCTGATCGACCTCGACGGCCACATCGCCCCGGTCCTGCCGGAGTTCGGGTTCGACCCGCGGATCACCGTACGGATGCTGCTCCAGCACACCAGCGGGCTCTTCAACTTCACCGGCGAGTACTACGAGAACGGCACCGTCGTGCCGGGCATGCCCTGGCAGGGCAAGGAGTGGGTGGAGGGCCGGTTCGCGGAGCACTCCCCCGAGGAACTGGTGCGGTTCTCGCTCGCCAGGCCGGCCCGCTTCGAGCCGGGCGCCGACTGGAGCTACGCCAACACCAACTACGTCGTGGCGCGGCTGCTGATCGAGAAGCTCACCGGCCGACCGCTGGCCGAGGAGATGCGGCGCCGCGTCCTGGAACCGCTCGGCCTCACGGACACGTTCGTGCCCGGCGCCGGTCAGGTGGACGTCCCCGAGCCGCACGCCCACGCCTACTACCGGTACGAGGAGGACGGCACGGAGACGGTCGTCGACGTCACCCGGCAGAACCCGTCCTGGATCTCCACCGGCGGCGACATGATCTCGACCACCCGGGACCTGCACACCTTCATCCGGGCCCTCGTGACCGGCCGCCTCCTGCCCGCCCCGCTGCTCGCGGAGATGTGCACCCCGGAGTCCAAGGCCGGGTACGGGCTCGGGGTCTTCGTCCAGGAGACGCCGGGCGGCGGCACCGTCATCACCCACAACGGCGGCGCGGCCGGCCACGGCGCGCTGATGTACAGCACGCCCGACGGCCGGACCACGCTGACCGCCGCCCTGAACTACGTGGACGACGCCGGACTCTCCCTGGCCGTCCCGTTCCAGGAGGCCACGCAGAAGCTGGTGAAGGCGGTGTTCGCTACGGAATCGGCACGGTGAGGCCGTTGTCGCCGCTCAGGTTCGCGCCGAACCAGGCCTTCGCCGACGGGGCGCCGATGTCCGTCGGGTTGATCGCCACCGAGTTGGTGGCCGTCAACCCGGCCGTGGCGCCGCGCAGTTGCCACACCGCGCCGGCGTTGACGACGCTGCCCAGGTCCTCGCCGGGCGCGCCCGCGACCAGGTCCGCCTTGCCGTCGCCCGTCACGTCGAGCAGCCGCACCGCGCCGCCGAACGCGTCACCGGCCTCCGCGGCACCCGGCACGCCGGCCGTGTCCTGGTGGAACGCCTGCGCTCCGGTGCCGCCGAGTCCGCTCCTGCCGCCCTTGAGCAGCACCACGGCACCGGCCAGCTTCTTCGAGCCGATCGCCTCGCCGGGGACGCCGACGGCCAGGTCGGCATAGCCGTCGCCGTTCACGTCGGCCGCGTTCAGGCGCGAGCCGAACTGGTCGCCCTTCTCGCTCGCCCCGGGAACGCCCGCCGTGCTCTGCGTGATCGTCGTCGTACGGGTCCTGCTGGGGCCGGTCGCCGAGCCGTAGAAGATCTTGACGGTGCCGGGGTCCGTCTCGGTGCCCTCGGTGAGCTCGCCCGGCCAGACGCGGGTGGCGAGGTCGGCCTTGCCGTCCTTGTCGAAGTCGCCGACCGCGGCGGCGGCCGCGGAGGGCAGGGCCGTGTAGGTGGCGGAGAGGCCGTTCTTGGTGCCGAGCCAGAGCTTGCCGCCCTCGGCGTGGTTCTCGTAGACGTAGAAGGTCGCGAGGTCGTCGATGCCGTCGCCGTTGAAGTCGCCCGAGGTGGTGGTGTCGATGAAGTTGTCGGTGCTGTAGACCTTCACCTGCTGCTCGCGCGCGGGGACGCCGTCGCGGCCGATGGGGCCGTAGAGGACGGCGTGGTAGTCGTAGTCGTCGCCGTGGTCCATGAACAGGTCGGTGTGGCCGTCGCCGTCGAAGTCGCCGGCGGTCAGGTCCTCGCCGATCGAGGTGTTCGCCGGGGCGGCGATCCGGGCCGCGCCCTCGCCGGTCATGCCGCCCTTGCGGCCCCACAGGACCGTCACCGCTCCGCGCACCCCGGCGGTCGCGTCGTACTCGCTGGAGACCGCGGCCAGGTCGGTCAGGCCGTCGCCGTCCAGGTCGCGGGAGACCATCGCGTAGCCGAACCTGTGGTCGTCGCCGGAGGCGCCGGGCACCCCCGCGGTGTCCTGGTTGATGACCGTGGTGCGCGCCGGGTCGATGCCGTGCGCCGAGCCGTAGCTGACGGTGATGTACCCGGCCCAGGTGTGGCCGCCGACCTTCCCCTGCGGGGCGGCGACGGCGACGTCCTGGTAGCCGTCGCCGTCGAAGTCCTCGCGCACCGTGGTGGCGCGGGTCTGCGCGGATGCGGTCCCGGCGATGAGCGGTACGCCCAGCGACCCGATCATCGCGGCGGCTATGGCGGTCGACAGAACGGGTCTGCGGATGGACACGGTTCCTCCTGAACGTGATGGTGGGTCGTCTGCGAGACGCGTATGAACGGCCGATGGTTGTGCGGCGACAGCCGCGTGAACCCGATCGGCCGCCGTACGTCAGTCCTTGCGGCCCTGCACCGCGACCGTGACCCCGAGCCCGACCATCGCGAGCCCGCCGAGCCCGCCGACCGCGGCGAGCCGGCGCGGTGAGCGGGCGAACCAGTCGCGGGCCGTGGCCGCCACGAGCCCCCAGATGCTGTCCGACGTCACCGCGATGACGTTGAAGACCAGACCGAGCAGCAGCATCTGGAGCGCGGTGTGTCCCGCCTCGCGGTCCACGAACTGGGGCAGGACCGCCGCGAAGAAGACGATCGTCTTGGGGTTCGCGACGCCGACCGCGAACCCCTCCCAGAAGGTGCGCGAGCCCTTCGCGGGCTGCCCGTCGGCCGCGGCGAACACCGTCTGCAAGGAACGGCGTTGGCGTATCGCCTGCACGCCCAGGTAGATCAGGTAGGCGGCGCCCGCCAGCTTCAGCACGGTGAAGACGGCGATCGAGCGCTCCACGACCGCGCCGACGCCGAGGGCGACGGCGGCGACGAGGACGTACGACCCGGCCGTGTTCCCGGCGACCGTGGTCAGCGCGGCGCGGCGGCCCTGGGCGAGGGCCCGGCCGACGACGAACAGGACGCTCGGGCCGGGGATGACGATGAGGAGGAGGGACATCGCGGCGAAGGCGAGGAGTCGGTCGGTGGACATCATGCAGCCATAAGGGCACAGGGACGTCGGCCCCGTCCACCGGGTAAGGAGCGGGCCGGTGGTCAGACCAGGCGCCGCGCCGTCGCCCACCGGGTCAGCTCGTGCCGGTTGGAGAGCTGGAGCTTCCTGAGGACGGCCGACACGTGCGACTCCACCGTCTTCACCGAGATGAAGAGCTGCTTGGCGATCTCCTTGTACGCGTAGCCGCGGGCGATCAGGCGCAGCACCTCGCGCTCGCGCTGGGTGAGCCGGTCCAGGTCCTCGTCGACCGGCGGCGCGTCCGTGGAGGCGAAGGCGTCGAGCACGAAGCCGGCGAGCCGCGGGGAGAACACCGCGTCGCCGTCCTGGACGCGGAAGACCGAGTCGACCAGGTCGGTGCCGGTGATGGTCTTGGTGACGTAGCCGCGGGCGCCGCCGCGGATCACGCCGATCACGTCCTCCGCCGCGTCCGACACGGACAGGGCGAGGAAGCGCACAGGACGCTCGGGGTCGGCCATCAACTGGGCGCTGCGGCGCAGCACTTCGACCCCGCCGCCGCCGGGGAGGTGGACGTCGAGGAGGACCACCTCGGGGCGCGTCGCCGTGATCACCGTGACCGCCTGGTCGACGTCGGCCGCCTCGCCGACGACCTCGACGCCCGTCGTCTCGGTGCGGCCGATCTCGGCCTGGACGCCCGTACGGAACATCCTGTGGTCGTCGACCAGGACCACCCGCACGTGCCGTCCGGGGCCCTGCTCCGCCGCTGCGTCGGTCATGACGTCCTCTCCGCCCTCTTCATGGTCAGTTCGACCTCCGTGCCGCCGTCGGGCACCGCCCGCAGACGGGCCGTGCCGCCGTTGCGTTCCATCCGGCCGATGATCGATTCTCTTACGCCCATGCGGTCGGCGGGTACGGCGTCCATGTCGAAGCCCGGCCCCCGGTCGCGTACGGACACGAACACCTCGACCCCCTCGGACGTCGTCTCGATCTCCGCGTAGACCTGCACCGCGCCGCCCTCGCCACCGTACTTGGCGGCGTTCACCATCGCCTCCCTCGCGGCCTGCATCTGTGCCGTGAGGGCCTCGTCGAGCGGGCAGTCGCCGACGACCACGACCTCCAGGGGGACGCCGTGCTTGTCCTCGACCTCCGCCGCATTGCGCTTGACGGCCTCCGCGACCGTCTCGGGCTCCTGCGGGTTCTCGGCGGCGGCCGGCTTGTAGAGCCAGGCCCGCAGGTCGCGCTCCTGGGCGCGAGCGAGGCGGCGCACCTCGCCCGCGTCGTCCGCGTTGCGCTGGATCAGGGTCAGGGTGTGCAGCACCGAGTCGTGGACGTGGGCGGCGACCTCGGCCCGCTCCTGCGCGCGGATGCGCATCAGGCGCTCCTCGGAGAGGTCCTGCGTCATGCGGATCAGATAGGGGCCCGCGAGCAGCGCGATGCCGACGAGGACGGCGAGCGCCGCCTGGAGGATCGAGCCGAGGTGCTCGGTGGAGCCCTGGGTGACGAAGATGCCGGTCACGCCCGCGCCGACCAGGACGACCCCGGCGGCGGCCCGGGCCAGGTTCAGGGTGCGCCTGCGGCGGCCGACCTCGGCCCAGCGGGCCCGGCGCGCGTTGTCCGCCTGGCGCCAGACCAGGGCGACGCCCGCGCCGACCAGGACGGTGGGGACCAGGTACGCCTTGGTGTTGCCGGACAGGTGCACGTTCCGTACGAAGATCATCGCGACGATGACCATCAGGACGAGCGCGAGGATCTGCCCCCTGTCGGGGCGGCGCGCCACCAGCCTGCGGCGGCCGTCGGCGGAGACCTCCGTGGTGAGGACCGACGAGGTCAGGGGCCGGTCGGTGCCGACACCGCCGACGCCCAGCGGCACGAAGAACCAGAACGCCGCGTACAGCAGGGCCCCCAGCCCGTCGGCCATGAACAGGCCGACGAAGACCAGCCGCACCCAGACGACGGGCAGGCCGAGATGCCCGGCCAGGCCCCGCGCGACCCCGCCGAGCCAGCGTCCGTCGCTGCTTCGGTAGAGCTTGCGCGGCGGCCGCGGGTCTTCCACGAGGGGGGCGGTCGCTGCTTCCGGCATGGCACTGATCGTCACACGGCGGGGCGGTACCGGTCATCAGGGTCGGGCCCGGATACGTCCCTGATCTCCGTGCCGGCCGCGGCGGGTGCCTCAGGGACGATCTCAGGGTCCGGCCAGGGTTGTCCCGGCTCCCGTCGGCGGCCCCGGCCCGCCACCATGGACGTATGACGCAAGAGGATGTCCCGGCCGCCGCCGCGGCCCCGGGCGGGGAGCCGGAGCCCGCCCCGCTGCGCCGGTTCCGCCGGGACCGCCGGCACAAGACGCTGGGCGGGGTGTGCGCGGGGCTCGGCCGGCACTGCGACATGGACCCCGTGATCTTCCGGATCGGCCTGTCCGTGCTCGCCGTGACCGGCGGGGTCGGCCTGATCTTCTACGGCTTCGCGTGGCTGTTCGTGGCCTACGACGACGAGGACGAGAACGAGTTCAGGAAGCTGCTCACCGGCCGGGTCGACGGCCCCGGGCTCGCGGCCATCGTCGCCGCGCTGGTCGGCTGCGGTGTCTTCCTGTCGATGCTGAACAACGGCGGGGCGCTGTCGTTCGCCGCCGTCCTCGCGCTGCTCCTGGCCGGTGCCGGGTACTGGTCGCAGCGGCGCACCACCACCGCCGAGGCCGATCCGGTCGCCGCCCAGGCCGTCGCCGACGCGCCGCCCGAGGCGCAGGCGCCGCCGGTGGGCGCGGCGCCCTCGTGGTGGCGCGACCCGATCGTCAAGGACGGTACGCACGTCGGGGGCACCGGGTACTTCTGGGGGCCGCCGGACCTGGCGCGGGCCGCCGGCGCGGCGCCCTCCGGGGGCGGTCCGGCCGGGTGGGGGCGGCCCGTGGCGCCCAAGCGGCCGCCCGGGCCGCGCGGGATCGGGGCGCTCACGTTCCTCTGCGCGCTCGTCGCCGGGCTCGTCGGGGCCGGGGTCACCTGGGAGGACCGTTCGCTCGGCCACAGCCTGCAGACCGGGCTCGCCTGCGCGCTGGCCGTCTTCGGGCTCGGCATCGCGGTGAGCGCCTTCCGCGGGCGCACCGGCATCGGCTCGATCGTGCTGGCCGTCGTCACGGCGGGGCTGCTCACGGCGTCCGCCGCGCTGCCCTCCAACATCAGTACGCGGTGGATGCACCGGGACTGGACGCCGGCGAGCGCCTCCGATCTCTCCGCCAAGTACGAGCTGGGGTCGGGGGTCGGCACGCTCGACCTCACCGGGGTGCGCCCGGGCAAGGGGAAGACGGTCTCCGTGCACGTCGAGGTGGGGGCCGGGCAGGCGCGGGTGATCGTGCCCGCGGGTGCCACGGTGGAGTTGCATGCCGAGGTGGGGGTCGGGGACGTCCAGTTGCCCGGGGACGCCTCGAACGACGTCGACGTCCAGCCGGGCGTCGAGAAGCGCGCGACGCTCGATCCGCCGGCCGACGCCGAGGCCTCCGGCACGGTCGAGCTGCACGTCGAGGTCGGGGTCGGACAGGTGGAGGTCTCCCGTGCGTCATGAATTCGGGCCCGGGCGGTTGGTGGCCGGGGTTGTGCTGGTGGTGACCGCCGTCGTGTATTTCGGGGACGCGGGCGGAGCGTGGGCCGCTCCGTGGTTCGTGGCGATTCCGCTGGTGGTCGGGGGCTTGTTCCTGGCCGGGGCCGTGGGCACGGTCACCCATGCCGTGCGGCGGCGCCGCGCTCGGGGGTCGACCGGCTCGTGACCACGGTGCCGCGCCGTCGTGGCCGGCCGCGCAGTTCCCCGCGCCCCTGGAACGAGCTGCGCTCGTCCAGGGGCGCGGGGCACCCAGCCGTGACCCCGGGTCACAAACCGCGTCGGCGGCCCCGCCACCAGGCGTCCACGGACCACACCGCCGCCCCGGCCAGAATCAGCGGCAGCCACGCCATCAGGTAGGCCAGGTCGTTGCCGAGGTAGTACGGCTCCGTCTGCCAGCTCACCGTGAGCCACAGGCTCAGGGAGATCAGCGCACCGCCCACGGCCGCGATGCGGGCCAGCAGACCGAGCAGCGTGCCGATCCCGACGGCCAGCTCGCCGAGGGCGATCGCATAGCCGAACCCCGAAGGAGACTTCAGCGCCAGATCGACGAGCGCCGGAATCGCGGAGCTGTCGCGGACCCCGCGCATCTGCTCCCCGATGGACCCGGCCCCGGACGCCTTGAAGAACGCGCTGTCGCTGAGCTTGTCGTACGCCGCGTAGATGAACGTGATGCCGAGGAAAAGGCGCAGCGGCACCAGCGCGTACCGCTGCGCGCTCGCCCGCCAGTCCCCGCGTCCCCTGTCGACATATCCGGTGTACGCGTCGGTCCGCATGCCGTGAGCCATCGCCGCTCCGCCGCCTCTCGCGCCCTTGGCGCTCCACACGCCTTTACCCGACCATACGTACGACGGACGCGTTCGGCTCAGTACTGCTCGGTACGGCTCAATCCGTGACGTCGATCGTGCAGCGGTTGGTCTCGACGCCCGTCGCGGTGATGACCTGAACCTCCACCCTGCCGGGCTCGACGTCCACCGGAACCGGCACGGTGAGCAGCGCGTCCGCAGGGTTGGTGAAGCCGCCCGGGACCGGCACCAGCGGCACGTGCACATGGACCGGCCCGATGCGCACCGCCACCCGCGCCAGCTGGTCGGCGCCGCCCGCGCCCGGCGGGACGAACCCGGCGCCGCGGATCTCGATGTCGTCGCCGGTGCGGATGGGCGCGTCGAGGTCACCGGCCTCCCGGGCGCGCACCACGGAGAGGATGACCGGACGGCCGCCCTCGGCGTACTTTCCGGCCAGATACGTCGCCGCCGAGACGACGACGAGGACGGCGAGCCCCCAGGGCAGGTCGGGCAGCTGGTCGGGGCGGCGGGCGAGGCGCGCCCCGGCCCAGATCACGGCGGCCGCGCACACGGCCACGTACTGCGTGTCGGTGAAGCTGCCGCGCCCCGAGTCGTCGGTGAGCAGGTCGGCGGCGCGCGGCCGGGCGGCCCGCACCTTCTGCAGGCGCTGCCCGGTGACCCGCAGCCCGACGACCCGCCGCACCAGCACGGCGACCGCGCAGACCACGGCGAGCACCGTCAACAGGCCCGCCCCGGCGGCGAGATCGAGGCCGTCGATGAGCGCGTCGCGGTGCGCCGGGCCGGAGGCCGCCGCGAGTTCACCGGCGAGCACCAGCACCGCGTACACCGACAGCAGCACCACGGCGCCCGCCACGGCTCGCGACGTCGACAGCCGGTTGTCCTCGCCGATCAGCGGCGCGAGCACCCCGCCGCGCGCCCGGTGCCAGTAGGCGGCGCCGGTCAGCAGCGCCCCGGCCAGCACGGCGGCGACGAGTCCGGCCGTGCGCGCGGCCGACCAGCCCGCGCCGAGCGCGGTGAGCAGCTGGACCAGGAGCAGCAGCCCGGCCGCGCCCCAGACGACGTACAGGGTGCGCGGCCACAGTCCGGCCAGCCAGGCCGCGCCCTCCTCCCGGCTCCGGTCGGCCACGGCCTGCGCGGACTGGGTGAGTTCGTCGGAGATCCACTGCCGGGAGGCACCGGCCGAGTGGGCGACGGCGGGCGGCAGTCCGGTTCCGGCCGCCAGTTCGTCCCGCTTGGCCAGGAACGCGGCGACCGCCCTGCGGTGCCCCTGGCGTGCGCCGTGCGGACAGTCGCCGCAACGGCACCCGCCCCCGTGCGAGTCCTGCCCCTGCCGCGCTTCCTGCACCGCCACCGTTGTTCCCCCAGTCAACTTCCTTGTGATGAGAGGGAATTGTGCCGTACCGGGCGCATGCTCCGGCGCGCAGGTCCACCCCTGGAGACTGAACGGCTTTCGCCCGCATTGACCGAAGTGTTGACGACACTGCGAGAATTTCCGTATGGCCGAGATCATCCAGCGTGACGGAACCTGGGCCTTCGACGGAACCACGGTCCGCATCACCCCGGGTCTGCACCGCAGCGTGGCGCTGCTGCGGCAGACGTACGGCGAGATCGACGTGCCGCTGACGGCCGTCGCGGGGGTCTCCTACGAGCCGGAGCGGCGCCGCGGCCGGCTCCGCCTCACCCTGCGCGAGGCCGCCGACCCGCTCCTCCAGGCCACGGGCGGCCGTCTCCCGGAGGCCGCGGACCCCTACCGCCTCGCCGTCGACACCGACCGGTCCGGCGTCGCCGAGTATCTCGCCGAGGAGATCCGGCAGACACTGCTGCTCGAACAACTCCCGGACGGGCCCGCCGAGTCGTACCTCGTGCCGGGTCCCGCCGTACCGGTCTCGGTCCGCTCCAGCGACGGCATGGTCTCCTTCGACGGCAGCCGGGTCCGCATCGACTGGAGCGACACCTCGGACCGGGTGAAGCGGGCGACGGGCCCGCGGATCATCGCCCTCGACGACCTCGACGGGGTCGACTGGCTGCCCAACTCCGGCTACGAGGACGGGTTCCTGCGCTTCGTCACGAAGAGCGCCACGGACACGGTCCCGCACGCGAGGCTCCCGCCGGAGAAGGACCCGTACGCCCTCGATCTGTGGGGCAACGCCCGCAAGGACCTGCTGACGGCGCTCGTCGCGGCGGCGGTCACCGCCCGGCTCCCGCACCCTTCGGCGCCCCGCGGGGCCCTGCCGGGGGTGGCGGGTGGGGTGCGGGCCGATCATGACGTGCTGCTGCGCCGGCTGCGCGAGCTGGGTGACCTGCACCGGGAAGGGGTGCTGACGGCCGACGAGTTCGCCCTGACCAAGCAGGTCGTGCTCCGGGATTTCCGCTGAGTCTTTACGCGCGCCACCGTCGTGGCTGGTCGCGCAGCCGACGTACTACCCCAACAGTTCCGGCTCACTGCGGCTGATGTCCTGCCACAGGCTCTGGTAATTGATCCAGGCGACAAGGTCACCGCCCGTCCGGTCCCGGGTCTCCACGGCCTGGCGGCGATCGATGAGCACGGGCCGCCCGGCCGCCCGCGCGGCCAGCTGCACCTCGCAGCACCGTTCCAGCGCGATGAACCACCAGGCGGCCGCGTCCACCGAGTCCCCGACGGTCAGCAGCCCGTGATTGCGCAGCACCAGCGCCTTGAAGCCGCCGAGCGCGACAGCGATCCGCTTGCCCTCCCCGGCGTCGACGGAGACGCCCGTGTACTCGTCGAGCAGCGCGTGATCCTCGTAGAAGGCGCACGCCTCCTGGGTGATCGGCTCGATCAGCTCGCCGAGTGCGGACAGGGCCCGCCCGTACGTGGAGTGGCAGTGCGCGACGGCGACCAGCTCCGGCCGGGCGCGGTGCACCTCGGCGTGCACGGTGAAGGCCGCCTGGTTGACGTGGTGGCGGCCCTCCACGACCTGCCCCTCGCCGTTGGCCAGGACCAGGTCGCCGACGGTGACGTGCCGCAGCGGCACCCCGAACGGATTGACCCAGTAGCAGTCGTCGAACTCCGGGTCGCGGGCGGTGATGTGGCCCGACACCCCGTCCTCGTAACCGAGCCGCCCGAAGATCCGCAGCGCGCCCGCGAGCCGCTCCTTGCGGTGCCGCCGTTCGTCGGCGGCGCTCGTGTGCACCGGCGGCATGGCGAAGTGCAGCTGGTCCGTCGGTATCGGGGCGGGGGCGGGCACGGGCCCGGAGTTCTGCGTCGACATGCAGCGGAAGGTACCTCCGTGACCTCGAAGGCGACAGGGCCGGGCTGTGAAGAGAATGCGGCGGGTCGCCCCCGATATCCGACAGAAGATGTCGGGTATACGCGGCAGACTCGGCGCATGACGTCGAACTGGGCAGCTTTCTCGACCGCCGAACCCGATCTCGCCACGACCGTGGAGGAGCGCTTCGGCGCCTTCACCCACCATGTCCTCGCGACCCTGCGCAAGGACGGCTCGCCACGCACCTCGGGCCTCGAAGTCCGTTTTCTGGACGGCGAGTTGTGGCTCGGCATGATGCCTGGGTCGCTCAAGGCGCTGGACCTGCTGCGCGATCCCCGGTGCGCGGTGCAGGCGAACCCGGGCGAGGGCACGACCATGGGCGGCGGTGACGTTCGGATCTCGGGGCGCGCGCTGCTCGTCGAGGACGAGCCGACGGTCTCCCGGTACACCGGGCAGGTGGCGGTCCCCGACCCGTCGTCGTTCCACCTGTTCCGGGTCGAGGTGACCGAGGTGACCCGGACGTACGTCCAGGACGACACGTATCTGGTGGTGGAGGTGTGGACGCCGGGCGGCGGCCTGCGGACCATGAAGCGGACATGAGAAATGCCGCCCACCGAGAGGTGGGCGGCACGCTCACACGACCGTGGGGACTACTCCCACTCGATGGTGCCCGGCGGCTTCGACGTCACGTCGAGCACGACGCGGTTGACGTCCGCGACCTCGTTCGTGATGCGGGTCGAGATCTTCGCGAGCGTCTCGTACGGCATCCGCGTCCAGTCCGCCGTCATGGCGTCCTCGGACGAGACCGGGCGCAGCACGACCGGGTGGCCGTAGGTGCGGCCGTCGCCCTGGACGCCGACCGAGCGGACGTCCGCGAGCAGGACCACCGGGCACTGCCAGATCTCGCGGTCCAGGCCGGCCGCGGTCAGCTCCTCGCGGGCGATGGCGTCGGCCTCGCGGAGGAGGTCGAGCCGGTCCTTGGTGACCTCGCCGATGATCCGGATGCCGAGGCCCGGGCCCGGGAAGGGCTGGCGCTGGACGATCTCGTCCGGCAGGCCCAGCTCGGCGCCGACCGCGCGGACCTCGTCCTTGAACAGCTGGCGCAGCGGCTCGACGAGCTCGAACTCAATGTCGTCGGGCAGCCCGCCGACGTTGTGGTGCGACTTGATGTTCGCCGTGCCGGTGCCGCCGCCGGACTCGACGACGTCCGGGTAGAGCGTGCCCTGCACGAGGAAGGCGACCTCGGGGCCGTCCTCCTGGAGGATCTCCAGCTGGGCCTGCTCGAAGACGCGGATGAACTCGCGGCCGATGATCTTGCGCTTGGTCTCCGGGTCGGAGACTCCGGCGAGGGCGTTGAGGAAGCGCTCGCTGGCGTCGACGACCTTCAGGTTCGCGCCGGTGGCGGCGACGAAGTCCTTCTCGACCTGCTCGGTCTCGCCCTTGCGCATCAGGCCGTGGTCGACGTACACGCAGGTCAGCTGGGAGCCGATGGCCTTCTGGACCAGGGCCGCGGCGACCGCGGAGTCGACACCGCCGGACAGACCGCAGATGGCGCGCTTGTCGCCGACCTGGGCGCGGATCGCGGCGACCTGCTCCTCGATCACGTTGCCGGTCGTCCAGTCGGGCTTGAGGCCCGCGCCGCGGTAGAGGAAGTGCTCCAGGACCTGCTGGCCGTGCGTGGAGTGCATGACCTCGGGGTGGTACTGGACCCCGTACAGCTTCTTCTCGTCGTTCTCGAAGGCGGCGACCGGGACGACGTCGGTGGACGCGGTGACGGTGAAGCCCTCGGGGGCGGCGGAGCAGGCGTCGCCGTGCGACATCCACACGGGCTGCTCGGCCGGGGTGCCCTCGAAGAGCGTCGAGTCGGTCTTGGAGACGGTGAGCGGGGTGCGGCCGTACTCACGGGCGCCGTTGTCGTCGACGGTGCCGCCGAGGGCCGTCGCCATCAGCTGGAAGCCGTAGCACATGCCGAAGACGGGGACGCCCGCGTCGAAGAGCGCGCGGTCCAGGCTCGGGGCGCCCTCCGCGTAGACCGACGAGGGGCCGCCGGAGAGGATGATCGCCGCCGGGTTCTTGGCGAGCATCTCCGCGACCGGCATGGTCGAGGGAACGATCTCGCTGTAGACCCGGGCCTCACGGACGCGGCGGGCGATGAGCTGGGCGTACTGCGCGCCGAAGTCGACGACCAGGACGGTGTCGGGGGCGGCGGCAGCGGTGGTCGCTGATGACACGGGTTGCCTTCCGGCGGCTTTACGGGGGGTCGGTACCGGTGATTCTACCGGTTCGGGTCAGCTGTTCCTCAGGCCACGGGGCTCCCGCCCCGGACCCCGCTCCTCAAGCGCCGGAGGGGCTTGATTGCGGCGCGTTATACTCGGCCTCATGTTCACGCTCACGACGACCTTCGTCTTTACCTATGGCAGCCGGCCCGCCGGATGCCATGGTCGTGCTGCTTGAGCCACTGACAAGCGACTTCCCAGGCGCCCCGGGCCGACAAGGCCCGGGGCGCCTGGCGTTTGCGGGGACTGTCGGTCCGGGGACATCACTGACCTCACCGAGACTGGAGCCCCGACCATGACCGCCATCCACGACACCACCACCGAGATCATCTCCGGCGCCCGCGAGCGCATCGACGCGCTGGACGACCGGATCATCGGGCTAGTCCAGGAACGGATGGCGGTCTCCGCCGTCGTCCAGGAGGCCCGGATCACCTCGGGCGGGCGGCGGGTGAACCTCTCCCGCGAGATGGAGATCCTCGGCCGCTACCGGGAGGCGCTGGGCCGGCCCGGCACCGCGCTCGCCATGACCCTGCTGGAGCTGAGTCGCGGCAAGATCTGAGACCCGTATCCCAGTTCGGTTCCGCACTCACCCGTACGGCGCGTGACCCCGGGCACACGGGCTTCGTTGGTCCCGATGTCCGTGCCAGCCAGGGGCGGGCCGCTCGAACCACGCGTGGCTCCGCTGGAGCGATGAGACGTCACGGCCATGCCGTACGTCGTGGGACCTCGCTTCAGTGACAGTGACCGGACGGCAGGGGACAGCAGCCCGGTCACCCAAGAGAACGGCCGGTCCCGGGGACGCCCGGGGCCGGTCGGCCTCCCTTCCCACTTCCCCACAGACCTCAGCCCGAGCACGACGCGCAGGACCTCCCCACGCCCGCACGTCGGTCCCCTGCCCGGCCCGCACCACTGATCGACACCGCATCACACCCCCCAGAGATCCACCCGAGACCTGCGGCGCACCTCCCCCCGGCGCCGCTCCCTCGGCACCGGCGCTGCCCTGACGTCGGAGCCGACAGTGCGGGGCCCCGCAGACCTTTCCTGCGGGGCCCCGCACTCTCACTTCCTCCTGGTCACCGCTCCGGTCACCGCTCCAGCTTGGCGACCTGCGCCTCGATCATGCCCTCGGGCACCTTGGCCTGCTTCGCGCTCAGCAGGTTCGCCCCGTAGAAGACCGCCAGCGTCGAACCGCTGCGCACGACGGTGTACGTCGCCGGGATCTCGTCGCCCTCGATCTTCGCGGTCATCGAGTACGCGACCGCCTCGTCGCCGACGGCGGGAGCCTTGAGGGGCTCGACCTTCGTGTACTGGTAGTCGGTGTGCTCGAACGACGCGCACTTCTCGCTCTGCGTACGCAGGTCCGCGACGACCTTCTTGGCGTCGGCCTCCGGCTGCGCGAGCAGCCCGACCCGGATCAACGTGGCGTCGGTCGCCTTCAGGTTCGACAGCGACCGGGAGACACGGGCCTTGGCGTCCGGCTCGGTGCCGAGCAGCATCATGTCGGCGATCGCCTGGCACGAGGCGGGCTTCGCGGGCACGCTCACGTCCGGGATCTCGGCGTCGGGCGTCTTTCCGACCCGGTACCCCTTGACGTCCCCCTTGGTGAGGACGGCCTGCGTCAACTCCGCCTCGGTCAGCGCCTTCAGTCCGGCAGTCTCCGCCTTCGACGCCGCGGCCGCCGGCTTGCCGCCGTCACCCTTCGCGTCGTCACCCCCACCCGAACCGCACGCCGCCGTGGTGGCGAGGGCCGCCACCGCACACACACCGGCCAGCATCCGTCCCAGCTCTGACTTCACGTTCTTTCCCCACCTCAAGCGTTCCTGGGTGCGGGCTCGCAGCACCTGCACCGAGCCGCAATCAAAGCCCCCCACCTGCGATATTTGCCAGCCCTTTAGCCCCGCTTCGAGTAACGATCAGACATCTCCGAAAAGGTTGTACGGCGCAGACATGACAACCCCGTGATCCGCCTCTCATAAAGATTCTGTGAAATCCGGGACAACCATTCACAGGGATCGCTGGTCACACATGCCGAACCAACGGCCATAACCATCGAGGTCCCCATGAAGCTTCGCCGCGCACTGGTGACGGCGGCCGCGACCGCCGCCATCGCGCCGATCGCCCTCCTCTCCGCCCCCGGCGCCTTCGCGGACGAGGCCCCCGGCACCACCACCGAGACCACCGCCACGACACCGGACCCGTCGAGCACCGAGTCGACGCCGGCCGCGGAGACACCCTCTTCGGACGCAGAGACCACACCGGCCGCCGAGGAGACGACGCCCGCCGCCGACGACAACACCCCGGCCCAGGTCGCGCCCCCGAAGACGCCGAGCGGCACTCCGAAGGAGACCCCGAGCAACCCGGTCGACGAGTGCACCGACTTCGAGGACGACCCCGGCACCCTCGCCGAGCTGCGCGGCCTGCCCTCGAAGATCGTGGCGGGCTCCGGCTGGCACGGCTTCACCTACCGCGTCTCGAACTACACCGGCGAGGCCTTCGTGTCCTGGTCCGCCGACCTGATCGCCTTCTCGTACGCGTACGACGGCGAGGACGCCACCGAGACGAGCCAGTACCTGCACGTCCAGTGGTACGACGGCAGCGCCTGGCGGGGGGTCGACACCGGCGTCGACAGCACGCACGAGTCGTTCGGCAACGGCGGTCCGCTGGCCCCGCGCGCCCACGCCGATGTCAAGTTGCGCATCGCGGTCGACGCGAAGGCGCCGGCCGGGCTCGGCGCCTCGTTCGCCTTCGCCACCAGCGTCGACGCCGACGGCGTCTGCTCGGACAGCGTGCCCGAGGACCAGGAGTACAACTTCGAGATCCTGGCCGCGTCGTCCGAGCCCGGCAAGGTCCCGCCGGCCACGGCCGAGCCGAAGCCCAGGCCGAGCAACACCCCGGCGCCGCAGTCCAGCAGCACCCCGCTGGCCGGCTCGCTCGCCTCCACCGGCTCCAGCTCGATGCTGCCGACCGTGGGCATCGTCGGCGGGGTCGCCGTCCTGGCCGGCGCCGGTGTCGTCTACTCGGTGCGCCGCCGCAAGGTGAGCGACGAGTCGTAAGCGGCCCGCGAGGCGTCACGGCATCGCGACATGAGGAAGGACCCGCACTCGGAGGGGAATGCGGGTCCTTTCGTGTGCGTCGCTACGGCTGCTTGGGCGGCACCGCCGGTATCCCCAGGAACGGCAGCTTCAGCGCGCCGAACGCGTCCGCCGGGACCGCCGGGCTCTTCGGCTCGACGGGAGACAGCCGGACGTACGCCGCGCCGGACTCCGGGCGCTGGTCCTCCTCGCCCTTGTTGGGCCAGTACGACATCGCGCGCTCGGCCTGCGCCGTGATGGTCAGCGACGGGTTCACGCCCAGGTTGGCGGAGACCGCGGCGCCGTCCACCACCGAGATGCCGGGGTGGCCGTAGACCCGGTGGTAGGGGTCGATCACCCCGGTCTCGGCACTGTCGCCGATGGGGCAGCCGCCGAGGAAGTGGGCGGTCAGCGGGGTGCCCATCAGCTCGCCGACGTTCGACCCCGCGAAGCCGTTGATCTCCGCGGCGATCGCGGCCGCGCCCTCGGAAGCCGCCCTGATCTGGGCGGGGTTGGGGGCGCCGTGCCCCTGCCGCGCGGTGAGCAGGCCCTTGCCGACGCCGTCCGGCTTCAGGTACGTCGTCAGCGAGTTGTCCAGCGACTGCATGACGAGGCCGATGATGGTCTTCTCCGACCAGCGGCGGTTGGAGAGCGAGCGGGCCGTCTGGGTCGGGTGCTTGACCACGTTCGCCAGCCAGCCCGCGACCCTCGACGAGCCCTCCGCGTACGGGACCTGGAGGATCGACATGCCGCCCATCGCGTTCGAGCCCCTGCCGTAGCGGACCGGCTCGATGTGCGTGTCCGCGTCCGGGTGGATCGAGGACGTGATGGCGACGCCCCGGGTGAAGTCGACCCGGTCCGCGCCGTGCTTCCTGCGGTAGCGGCGGTCGGTGGTCTGCGCGCCGACCAGCGCCTCCGAGTTGGTACGGGTCAGCTCGCCCAGCCGCGCCGACAGGTACGGGAGATGGCCGCTCGCCTTCATCCGGTGCAGCAGGGTCTGGGTGCCGTACGTACCGGCCGCGACGACGACCCTGCGGGCCCTGAAGAGCCGCCCCTTCGCCTTCTTCTTGTCGTCGGTGGGGAGGGTCGCGACGGCGTAGCCGCCCTGCGAGTCGTCGGTCACCGAGACGACCGTCGTCATCGGGTGGACCACCGCGCCCGCCTTCTCGGCGAGGTACAGGTAGTTCTCGTTCAGGGTGTTCTTCGCGCCGTGGCGGCAGCCCGTCATGCACTCGCCGCACTCGGTGCACGCCTTGCGGGCCGGGCCCGCGCCGCCGAAGTAGGGGTCCGCGACCTGCCGGCCGGGCTCGGCCCGCGCGCTCCCGTCGGCGTCGGCGTCGTCGCCGTCGCCGAAGAACACGCCGACCGGCGCCATGTGGAAGGTGTCGCCGATGCCCATCGACTGGGCCGCCGCCTTCAGGTGCACGTCGGCCGGGGTCATCGTCGGGTTGAGCCGGACCCCGAGCATGCGCTGCGCCTGTTCGTAGTACGGCTTCAGCTCCTCCTCCCAGTCGGTGATGTCCTTCCACTGGGGGTCCTCGAAGAACGGCTTCGGGGGGACGTAGAGGGTGTTGGCGTAGTTCAGTGAGCCGCCGCCGACACCCGCGCCCGCCAGCACCATCACGTTGCCGAGCAGGTGGATGCGCTGGATGCCGTACATGCCGAGCCTGGGCGCCCAGAGATAGTTCTTGATGTCCCAGGAGTTCTTGGGCAGGGTGCCGGGAGTGAACCGGCGCCCCGCCTCGAGCACTCCGACCCGATAGCCCTTCTCGGTCAGCCGCAGGGCCGACACCGAGCCACCGAAACCGGAGCCGATGACCACCACGTCGTAGTCGTAGGCGTCCTCAGTCACGTACACGTTCTCCTTCGAACGACACGGGTCTACTTGAGGCGGAACTTCTTCATCAGGCCGAGGCTGCGCGTCATGAAGGCCGCGTACTTCTCGTCGCTCATGCCGAACGACGGCGCCATCGGCATCACGCGCTGGTGGGCGACGGTCTGCGCCTCGGTGTACTTGAGGATTCCCTCGGAGCCGTGCCGGCGGCCGAGCCCGGAGTCCTTCATGCCGCCCATCGGCGACTGCACGGAACCGTAGGCGGGCGCGTAGCCCTCGTTGATGTTGACCGTGCCGGTGCGCAGCCGGGCGGCGACCTCGTGGCCGCGCTTCGCGTCCTTCGTCCACACCGAGGAGTTCAGGCCGTACGCGGTCGCGTTGGCCTGTGCGACGACCTCGTCCTCGTCGCTGAACCGGTAGATGGAGACGACCGGGCCGAACGTCTCCTCGCCGCAGACCGCCATCGGCGCCTCGACGCCGTCGAGGATGGTCGGCTCGAAGAAGTACGGGCCGATGTCCGGCCGCGCGACACCGCCCGCGACGACGGTGGCGCCCTTGGCGACGGCCTCCTCGACGTGCCGGGACACGGTCTCCAGCTGGCGCTCGCCGACCAGCGAGCCCATGTCGGCGCCGTAGGCGAGGGACTTGCCGAGCCGCATCGCCTTGGTGCGGGCGGCGAAACGGGAGACGAACGCGTCGGCGATCGACTCGTGGACGTACAGCCGCTCGATGGAGATGCAGAGCTGGCCCGCGGAACTGAAGCAGGCGCGCACCGCGCCGGCCGCGGCCTTCTCCACGTCGGCGTCCTTGAGGACCAGCATGGCGTTCTTGCCGCCGAGTTCGAGGGAGACGCCGACCAGCCGGGCGGCGGCGCCCTGCGCGACCTCGCGGCCGGTGCGGGTGGAGCCGGTGAACGAGACGTAGTCGGCGTGCTTGACCAGCTCGGGGCCAACGACCGGGCCCTCGCCGAGGACGACCTGGAAGACCTCGGCGGGCAGCCCGGCCTCGATGAGGAGGTCGCGGGCCCACAGCGCGGTGAGGCAGGTCTCCGTGTCGGGCTTCATCACCACCGCGTTGCCCGCGACGAAGGCGGGGAGCGCGTCGCCCACCGACAGCTCCAGCGGGTAGTTCCAGGGGGCGATCTGGCCGACGACACCGCGCGGCTGGCGCAGCTCGGTCACCTTGGTGAGCGTCGGGACGGCACCGGTGTGCCCCTTCGGCTTCAGGTACGCCGGCGCCTTGCGGCCGTAGTGCCGGGCGGCCACCGCGACGGCCTGCACCTCTTCGTGCGCGTGCAGCCGGGCCTTGCCGGTCTCCAGCTGGATCAGGTCGAGCACCTCGGCCTGGCGGGCGAGGACCAGGTCGTGGAAGCGCAGCAGGACGGCGGCGCGGCGGCGCACCGGGGTCTTCGCCCAGACGGCCTGCGCCGCGCGGGCCCGCTCGAAGGCCGCCGCCACGTCATCGGGCGTCGACTCGGGCAGGTCGGCGAGCTTCTCCCCGGTGAACGGCGTGTGGTTCGCCGTGCGGCCCGAGCCGGCCACGTCACGGGTGAGCTGGGCGATCAGCTCGGGGGTGACCACGTCGGTGACCGTGCGCGCGCCCTCGGGGGCGGCGGCGATCGGGTTCGTCCCGGTCGTCCCGGTCGTCTCGGTCTGCTCTGGGGTGGCCTGCGACTCCGTCATGAAGGGGAGCGTAAGCCTCGGCGCACGCTTTGGGTACCCGTCGGTAATCGCCCTTCACCGCGCCCACACACCGCGCCAGCGATCACTGGCAGCAAAGCTGCTGATCAGGGCCTTTGACGGCGCCGGTGATCACCTCTCAACTCTTTTCCAGCAGCAGCCCGGCGCACGCCTTCGTATAGACGTCACCGCCCTGCTTCTCGGCGTCCCCGCCGTCCTTCGGCATGCTCACCCCGAGGTCGTAGCGGCCCTGTTCGCCGACGACGTAGAGGCGCCGCTCGCGCATGACGGTGTCGTCGTTCGCGTTCCGGTACGTGACGTCGAGGCGGGCTGCGTCCATGCCCTGGAAGGTGGTCCTGGTGACCGTCCTGCTGATGTCGGTGGCGCCGCGCGCCGCGTAGGAGTCGCCGACGCCGGTCGCCCAGGCCAACGCCGTGGAGGTGCCGGTGGTCCAGCGCTTCAGGCTCAGCGTCACGTCGCTCTTGGGGTCGGTGTAATGGACCCCGTCGTCGGAGGGGTCGTGGTAGACGTCGGTGAGCTTGTCCGGGACGGGGATCACCGCGTGGAGTCCGGGCTCCTTGCGCGCGGTCCAGCCCTTCGCGAGGCGTGCCGACGGGGAGGCCGACGCCTTCTTGCCGGACGGCTCGTCGGGCGGCCCCGCGGACCCCTCGCTGTACTCGGTGCCGCTGCCGTCGGGGCCCGCGCCGAGCGAGGTGCCGAGCCAGACGCCGCCACCGACCAGCAGCGCACCGGCCAGCGCGGCCGCCAGCAGGGCGGGGGTGCGGCGGGACTTGGCGGGGGCGGCGCTCCGAGCGGTTCCGGGCTCGGTCTCGGGCCCGGGTCTGGGTTCGGGTCTGGGTTCGGGTCTGGGTTCTGGCCTGAGTTCTGGCTGGGGTTCTGGCCTGAGTTCCGGTCCGGGTTCGGCCTTGGACACGGGCTTGGCCCCGGAGGGCGCCGGTCGGGCCGCCGCCGGGTCGAGGGCCGCCGTCAGTTCCCCGGCCGCCTCGGCCGCGTCCGGGCGCCGCGCCGGGTCCTTGGCGAGCAGCCGGGCGATCAACGGGCCGAGCGCACCGGCCCGTTCGGGCTCGGGCGGGTCGAAGGAGAGGATCGCGGCGAGCGTCGACTCCAGCGTCGTCCGGCGGAACGGGGACCAGCCCTCCACGGCCGCGTACAGCAGCACGCCCAGCGACCACAGGTCGCTCGCCGGACCCGCGCCGTCGCCCGACATCCGCTCGGGCGCGATCGACTCCAGCGAGCCGACGAACTCGCCGCTGACCGTGAGCGGCTCCTCGCCCTGGATGCGGGCGATGCCGAAGTCCGTGAGGACGACCCGGCCGTGCGGGCCGAGCAGCACGTTCGCCGGTTTCACGTCGCGGTGCACGATGCCCTTGGCGTGCGCGGCGCGCAGCGCGCCGAGCACCGCGAGTCCGACCCGCGCCGCCTCGGGCGGATCGAGCGGGCCCCGGGCGAGCAGCTCGTGCAGCGACTCGCCGCGCACCAGCTCCATGACGATCCACGGCAGCTGGTCCTCGACGACGACGTCGTGCACGGTGACCGCCGACGGATGGTCGACGCCCGCCGCGGCCCGCGCCTCGCGCTGGAGGCGGGCGTAGGCGCGCTGCTGGGCCTCGCCGTGCGGATCGCCGGGCAGCCGGGGCTGCTTCACGGCGACGTCGCGGCCGACGAGTTCGTCGACCGCGCGCCACACGGTGCCCATGCCTCCGGCGCCGATCCGCTCGGCGAGCCGGTACCGGCCGCCGATCAGGCGGCCCTCTCCTCGTCCCCCGTTGATGTCCACGTCAGGGCTTGTCGACTTCCAGGTTGGCGATGGCGGCGTCGGCGACCGCACGGCCCCGGTCGGTGACGTCCCCCTTGGACGGATAGTCGATCCAGAGCTGGTACATGTCACCGCCCCCGGTCTTGTAGTAGAAGGCCTTGGCCTCCCTCGGCCTGGGGGCGTCGGAGTCCGAGCCGTCGGTGTAGGTGATGGTGTTCACGGCGGCGTCGCCGTCCTTGTACGAGGTCAGAGCCGTCGTGCTCCTGGGTGCGGGCTTCTCCGCCATGCGCGAGTTGTCGCCCTTGTTGATGGCGTCGGAGTCCTTGTTGGCCTGCGCTCCGGCGGAACTGGCGATCTCGTTCAGCGTGTCCTCGGACTTCCTGGTCAGGCTGAGCGTGATGGAGATCGCGTAGCTCGGGTCGCTGTACGTCACCCAGTGGTCGTTCTTGTTGACGCTGTTGTCCGCGGCCCGGCGCACGTAGTCGGGCGGCGCCGGGACCGAGGCCGCGACGGTGCTCTCCTCGTGCGTCTCCCACCCGTCCGGCAGCGGTCCCGCGAACGGGTCGGCGAGGACCAGGTACGCCACGGCCGCCAGGACGACGACCCCCGCCGCGATCCCGGTCAGCGCCTTGCGGCCGAGCCGGATGCCGCCCTGCGCCGAGCCGATCCGCACGACCTGGGTGGGCGGCGGGGCCGGCGGCTCCGCCGCCCGTTCGAGGAGGGCGCGGACCTGCGCGGCGTTCGGACGGTGGGCCGGGTCCTTCTGGAGCAGGCCGTTGATGGCGTCGGCGAGCGGGCCCCGCGCGGAGGCGGGCGCGGCCGGTGTCGCGTTCAGCACCGACTGGAGGGTGGCCGGGGTGTTGCTGCGGCGGAACGGCGAGACGCCCTCGGTCGCCGCGTACAGCACGACACCCAGTGACCACAGGTCGGAGGCGGGGCCCGGGCGCTGGCCCAGCACCCGCTCGGGCGCGATGAACTCGGGCGAGCCGACGAAGCCGCCGGTGTCGGTCAGGTTCGTCTCGCCCTCGATCTGGGCGATGCCGAAGTCGGTGAGGATCACGCGGTCGTGGCGGCCGAGCATGACGTTGTCCGGCTTGACGTCACGGTGCAGGATCCCGGCGGCGTGGGCCGCCTCCAGCGCCCCGAGCACCTCCAGGCCGATCCGCGCCGCCTCGCGCACGCCGAGCGTGCCCTCCTTGAGCGCCTCGCCGAGCGAGCGCCCCTGCACGAACTCCATGACGATCCACGGCTGTCCGTCCTCGACGGCGACATCGTGGACGTTGACCACGGCCGGGTGGTCGAGCCGGGCCGCGGCGCGCGCCTCGCGGCGCATCCGCTCGAAGGCGTTGGACCGCTCCCGCTCGGGCAGGTGGTCGGGCAGCCGGGGCTCCTTGACGGCGACCTCGCGGTCCACCGTCTCGTCCTTGGCCCGCCACACCGTGCCCATGCCGCCGTTGCCCAGCTTGCTCAGCAGCCGGTAGCGGCCCGCGACGATCCGGCCCGCGCCCGGGTCCGGGTCCGGGTCCGGCTGCTGCTGCGGCGGCACCACCTGGGTCGGCTGCGCGTACGGGTTGTCCGGATGCGGGACGTACGACGGCTGCGGCCGCGGTGGCTGCAGCCCGAAACTGGTGGGCTCGTCCGCACGGCCCGGCCCGTAGGGTGCTCCCCCGTTGTCACTCATGGCCCTATCCCTACAGTGCGGGCGCCCCGGGATCCACCGGGGTCACGGAGTTGTGACCGCGCTGATGCGCACCCACGGGTCAATCCCCGGCGGCCGGTACGAACGTGTCGACCGCCGCGTCGAAGTGGGCCCGCCCCTGACCGGCCTCGCCGACCGGTGCCGACACCCACACGTCGTACATCCGGCCGCCCTGCTCCCAGCACAGGTCGACGGTGTGCCGGGCGCCCTCGGCCGTGCTGAACCCGTTCCAGGTGAACTCCCACAGCGCGGCCGCCCGCCCGTCGTGGGTGGTGTCGGTGACCTTCCCCGACCGGTAACCGGGGTTGTTCTTCGGCCCGTCGGCGGCCGACCGCCGCTGCACGGCACCCGGTCCGCCGCTCTCGGACTCCGCCACCTTGATGCCGATCCGGAAGGTCCTGCCCGGCGACATGTAGAAGGTCCGCGGCCCGTCGGTCTCCCGCTTGAAGCCCTCCGGCACGGCGAGCCGGAACCCGCGGGGGTCGTGGGCGATGCGGTACCCGGCGGGGGCGGAGGCGCGCGGCGTCGTGGTGCGGGTCTCCCGGCGGGTGACGGTGACGGTCGGCGTGGGCGAGACCGACGCGGACGGCCGCCCGGGCGCCGAACTCGTGGTGGCCGGTGGCGCGTTGTCGCCGGTCCCTTCCTGGGACAGGAGCACGGCGGCCGCGATCGCGGCCCCCGCGACGGCCGCGACGAGCGCCGCCGCCACCAGCAGCACCCGGTTCGACGGCCCGCGCCGCGCACCCGCCGGGGGCCCGTCCCGCCGGGTCGGTGTGTACAGGGCGCGGGGGGCGTCCGCCCCGTAGGGCACGGCGGGCTGCGGGGTGGCGCCGGTGGCGATGTACGCGCGCAGCAGCCGCTCGGCCTCGTCGAGCCCCAGGCGCCGGGCCGGTTCGCGCTGGAGCAGTCCCTGGATGACCGGGAGCAGCGGCTCGGCCTCGGCGGGCGGCCGGATCTCCTCGTACACGACCGCGTGCAGGACGCCGCCCAGCGAGTCGCGCCGGAACGGTGATTCGCCGGTCAGCGCGGCGAGGAGCAGCACGCCGAGCGACCACAGGTCGGCGCCGGCCCCGGCCCGCTCCCCCGCCATCCGCTCGGGCGCGGTGTACTCGGGCGAGCCGACGAAGCCGCCGGTCTCGGTGAGCGTGGAGGCGCCCGCGACCTGCGCGATCCCGAAGTCGGTGAGCACGACGCGGCCGGTGCCCGTCTCCAGCAGCACGTTCGCGGGCTTGAGATCGCGGTGCAGCACCCCGGCGGCGTGCGCGGCCCGCAGCGCGCCGAGGAGCGCGAGCCCGATCCTGGCGGCCTCGGTGGTGTCCACCGGGCCCTGCCGGGCGAGGCGGTCGGCGAGCGAGCCGCCGTTCACCAACTCCATGACGATGTACGGGTGATCGTCGTGCAGGACGACGTCGTGGACCACGACGATGTTCGGGTGCCGCAGCTGGGCGACGGCCCGCGCCTCGCGCAGCATCCGCTCCCGCTGCCCGCGCGCGTCGTCCTCCGAGAGGCTCTCGCCGGTGCCGAGTTCGAGATCGAGTTCCTTGACCGCGACCTGGCGCCCGAGCAGCGTGTCGGTGGCCCGCCAGACGACGCCCATCCCACCGCGGCCGATCCTGACCTCAAACCGGTAACGCCCGCCGATCACACGGGCGTTGTCCCCCTCGGTCCCCATACGCCCCATCATGCCGCACGGGTGTCCGTATTGAGGGGGAGGTTCCGGTCAGGGCACCGGCGGCCCTATTCGGCGGGCAGCCAGCCCTTGCGGATGTTCTCGAACTGCTGGCGGGCGCTCGGCCACGCGCCCGCGGGGGCGGACAGATAGAGGGCGTACTCGGTGCCGTCGTGCGCCACGTACGTCTCCTCGATGGCCCGGCGCGGTCCGGGCGCCGAGTCCTTGGAGCCGCCGGTCCAGGTGAAGTCCCAGAGCGAACCCTTCTGGTCCCGGTAGGTGTTGGCCTCCAGCGACACCCGCTGGTAGTCGGGCAGCGACTTCTGGAGGGTCTTCTCCAGGTCCCGCTGGTGCTGGTACGAGTCCGGCCACTCGGAGGACTTGTCGATGCCGATCCGGACGAAGCGCTGCCCGTCGCCCGGCCCGTAGTCGATCTGCGTCTCGGTGCTGGAGTCCAGGCGGTGCCAATCGGGCGGCACCGTCAGCGTGAACCCGGCGGGGTCGTCCACCTGCTTCCAGTCCGCCGGGATGCCGCCGGTGCCGGGCTTCGCCGAGGGCGAGGCCGATCCCGAGGGCGTCGGGCTCTGCGGCGCGGTGCTGGCGGTGCCGCCGGTGCCGTCCCCGCCCGGGTCCTGCCGGGCCGACGAGTCGGAGTCCCGGTGGTCCAGGTAGGAGAGCGCGCCGAACGCGCCGCCGCCCCCGACGAGCAGCGCCGCGACCACGCCCGCGACCCACAGAGGCCAGCGCCGCTGCCGGGTCCCGGCGTGCGCGACCGTGGTGGTGTGCTGGACGGGCGGCTGCGGTACGGGGGTGTGCCGGACCGGCGCGTGCGTCGCCGCGGTGGGCGCCGACGCCGGGTGCACCTGGGTCGGCACGTAGGCCTGCGCCCCGCCGCTGCGGCGCCCCTCGGCGACCTCGGCGAGCATCACCTCGGCCTCGTCGGCGTCGGGCCGTGCCGCCGGCTCCTTGCGCAGCAGCGCCGCGATGACCGGCCCCAGCTCCCCCGCGTGCCCGGGGATCTCGGGCTCGTCCTCGATCACGGCCTGCATGGTGCTCAGCGGCGAGGTGCGGCGGAACGGGGAGCGGCCCTCCACGGCCGTGTACAGCGTGGCGCCCAGCGCCCACAGGTCGGAGGCGGGGCCGGGCTCGGAGCCGCTGACCCGCTCCGGCGCCAGATAGTCCACGGAGCCGACGATCTCGCCGGTGCGGGTGATGGTCGAGTCGCCCTCGACCTGCGCGATGCCGAAGTCGGTGAGTTTGACGCTGCCGTCGCGCGCGAGCAGCACGTTGCCGGGCTTCACGTCGCGGTGCAGCACTCCGGCCCGGTGCGCGGCGCGCAGCGCCCGCAGCGTCCACAGGCCGATCCTGGCCGCCTCCGTCGGGACGATCCGCCCGTGCTCCTTGACGGCGTCGGCGAGCGAGGGGCCCTCGACCAGCTCCATGACGATCCACGGCCGGTCGTCGTGCTCCAGCACGTCGTGGACGGTCACGACCGCGGGGTGGTTGATGCGTGCGGCGGCCCGCGCCTCCGTCTGCGTACGGGCGAGGAGCGGGGCGCGGTCGGCCTCGGAGACCCACTGAGCGGCCGTCAGTTCCTTCACGGCGACCGAGCGGTGGAGAACCTCGTCGTGCGCCCGCCAGACACGGCCCATGCCGCCGCGGCCTATCGATTCTCCGAGCCGGTAACGGCCCGCGAGGAGCTGGCCCTGCATCTGATTCACGTTCCCCCGCAAAGGTCTTGACAGAGCCCACCCTAGGGAGCGGGGGCCACTCAAGGAACAGGCGGGGCCTCATGGAAACAGCACTGTGACGCGCGTCGCGTTCACTCTCCCGTTGCCCGGAGGTACCTGCCGGATACCCGCGGGGGTGCCGCGGAGGTGCTCAACCCCCGTACTGGTACGTGGAGGACGCCTGGTCGTACAGGCGCGACACCTCGTCGCGCTCCGCCTCGGGGCCGCGTACCTGCACGACGTGGTACTTGCCGCCGACGACCATGGCGAGATTGCGCACGTACACCTGCCGGCCGTCGCTGCCCTGCCAGGTGAACTGCCCCTCGGCCATCGTCCGTCCGCCCACGTCGATGGTCTTCATCCCGCTGGACGTGGCCCAGGTCGAGTCGCGGAACGGCTGGAGCTCGCGCTCGTCCTCCCGCTGGTACTTCATCGGGTCCTTGCCGTACGTGGCCGTGGAGTCGCGCCCGGGGACGACGAGCAGCTCGAAGTCGCCCTGGGCGTAGACGACCTGTCCCCGCCCGTTCTTCCCCTCCCGCTGCCAGCCCTTGGCGACGGCGACCTCGAAGCCCTCGGGGTCCTTGCGCAGGGTGAACCCGGCGGCGACGTCGGACTGCGGCTGGGTGGAGGACGGCTTGGAACTGCTGTGGCCCTTGGGCGACTTCGAGGGGGCGGGCGCCGACGGCTCCTGGCTCCTGGGCGTCTGCCGGGGCGCGCCGCCCACCGAGTTGGCGTTCTCGCGCGTGCCGTCCTGGCCGCCCGTCCCGGACTTCGGCATGAACACCATGGCGTACGCCACCGCGCCGACGAGCCCGACCAGGACCAGGGTGACCAGCAGCTTGCCGAGCGACCTCGGCCGCCGGGGCGCGGACTCCCGCACGGCGCGCGGCGGCTCGGGCATCCGGGGCGCCCTGGATGCCTTCGGTGCCTTGGGAGCGCGGGGCGGTGCGGCCGCCCGGACGGGCTGGGGCATCCGCTCGTCGCGGCCGCGCTTGTGCCGGCCCGCGCCCCTCCCCGCGCGCCGTCTGCGCACCAGCTCGCCCCTGCGGCGCTTGATCGGCAGCCGGGTCGCGTCGTAGGCGGGCGCGGGCACGACGTGCGTCCCGGCGTCCGGCTCGGGCGCGGAGCGCACCAGGGAGCGCAGCCAGCCCCCCAGCTCCTCGAAGTCGATGCGCTCGGTGGGGTCCTGACGCAGCAGCGACTCCACGACGGGCCGCAGCGGCCCGCACTCCTCCGCGAAGGCGGGGGGCTCGGCGCACACCATCTGCACCAGCTCGGGCGTCGACTCCTCCGGGTAGGGGGCGTGCCCCTGCACGGCGCGGAAGAGCAGCGCCCCGAGGGCCCACAGATCGGTCGCGGGTCCGACGGGCGCGGCGAGCTGCCAGCTCTCCTGCACCGGATAGGCCTGCTCGGGCGCCCAGCGCTCGGTGACGGGCCCGACGACGGTCATCCGGACCTGCCGGGCGCGCTCGGCGTCCAGCGTGGTCAGCGCCGCCCTCCCGGGGGTGCTCGCGGGCGGGGCGTCCGGCGGCGGCGCGTCCGCCCCGGTACCGGTGTCGGTGCCGGTGTCGGCGCCGGGTATCAGCTCGTTCCACCGCGTGGGCTGCACGGCCGGGGCGGGCCGCTCCGACGGGTCCTCGGCCGCGGGCCGCCGGGTGGCGCCGTGCCAGGAGTCCCGTACGCCGTAGGGGTCGTCGACCTGGCCCGCGGGCTTGTCGGCGGACTGTCCGGTGAGCTGTCCCGCGGCGGCCCGGGCACCGGCCCGGTAGGCGGCGATGGCCCCGGCGCGGGCTGCCCGGAAATCACCGGTCTCGATCGCGGGGGCGGGTGCGGGGGCGGGCAGGGACGGCTTGGACAGCGCGGGACGCTCGGGCTCCGGCGCGGGCTCCGGTTCCGGGGCCGTCTCGGGGTCCGGGGCGGGGCGCGGGTCGTAGCCGCACAGGGCCTCCTCCGCGGCACCGGCCGCGAGCCCGGTGAGGACCACCCGCCCGTCCTCGCAGACGAGCACGGTCCGTGCCGTGATGTTCCGGTGCACCCAGCCGTGCGCGTGCAGCGCCCGCAGGGCGGTCAGGACGTCGGCGGCTATCTCGGCGGCGCGGTAGGGGCTCAGCGGCCCCTGGGCGAGCAGCGCGGCGAGCGGCCGGGCCGCCACCACCTCGCTCACGACCCACAGCGACCCGCCCTCGGCGAACACGTCGAAGACCTGGTCGAGCCGCGGGTGGTCGGGTATCTGCGCGGCGGCCTGCGCGGCCTCGATGGCGCGGGACACGGACGGCTCCGCCGTCGCGCGGACCGGCGGCGCCCCGGGCCTGAACCCTTCCGGCAGCCCGTCCGCGTCGAGCACCTCGGCCTCGACGACCTCGGGCAACGGCACCTGCCGGACGAGGACTTCCTGCCCGCTGTAGGTGTCGAACGCACGGGACGCCCACGACCGCGTCGTGTCATAGGCGTCGGCGGCCGGCAGCGGCAGGCGGTACCGGTCGGCGAGCACCCGTCCCGCGTACTCGTCCACGACGCCTCCCGCGCTCCGCCCGGTCAATTCCGTTCTCTTTGCGACCCGTTACCCGCAGTGATGCGTCCGCATACGGCTGCGTACGGTTCGCAAGCACTCACGATACGTGCCGGACGGCGTCGAGGGAGAAGGTTCAGGACTTAGCGGCGGCCCGGGACCGAGGCTCAGGACTTGGGGGTGAAGCTCTGGGTAAAGGTCTTCCAGGTGGACTTGCGGAGCGCACTGTCCCAGTCGCCGTCCTTCGCGGTGTACATCAGCCCGTACCCCAGCGAGCCGTTCACCACGAATCCGCGGTCCACGGAACGGTACTTGGTGCCTCCGTCGGTGTAGGTGAACTCCCAGTCGGCCGTGTTCCAGCCCCGGTAGTCCACCGCGGCTATGCGTATGCGGTGGTACTCCGAGCGGCGCATGTACCGCTCCTGGCCGCGCCAGTCAGCGACCGGGTCGGACTTCGGCGTGGTGGTCCAGCCGACGAGCAGCTTCTGCCCCTTGGGGCCGGTGAAGCGCGCTCCCGCGGCGCTCGTGGAGACGTACTTCCACCCCTTGGGAAGTCCTATTTTGAAGCCCTGGCTGTGCTTGTACGTGGTCGTGGCGGCCGACCCGGAGCCCTTGCCGGACGAGTCGTCACCGGGCGAGGACGACGCGTCCGCACCCTGCGACGCGGACGAACTCGGGTCGCCACCGGCGCCCTTGCCGTCCTTGTCACCCTTGTCGTCCTTGTCGCCCTTGCCGCTCTTGTCGTCCTTGCCGTCGCTGCCGCTCTTGTCGTCACCCGCGGTGGCTCCGGCGGAGGGCGTGGTCCGGTCGCCGCCGGCCTTACCGCCCTGGTCGTCGCCTCCGCCCAGCGCGAAGGCCAGCACGGTGCCGACCACGACGAGCGCGGCCACGACCGCGGCGATCACCAGCGTGCGGCGCGGCACGACGTCCGTGATCGCGGCCTTCTTCGCGGGGGCGCCCGGCGCCGGTCCCGCGGAACGCTCCGCGACGGCCGTGGCGGCGGCCTTGCGCACCGAGGTGAGCGCGCCGCGCAGCCGCTCGGCGGCCTCCTCGCCCTTGGCGGCGACCCCGGCGGCGGCCGAACCGGCCTTCGCGGAGCGCTTCTTGTCCTCGGGCGGCAGCGGCGGCAGCGGCACGACCTTGGTCGCCTCGACCGGCTCCGGCTCGGGCGCGGCCTTCGGCTCCGGCGCGTGGATGACGTCGTTGAGCAGCGCCCGCGCGCCCGCGTCGTCGAGCCGCTGCGCGGGGTCCTTGGCGAGCAGCCCGTAGATGACCGGCGCCAGCGGTCCCGCGTTGGTCGGCGGGTCGACCGGCTCGGTCATCACGGCGGTCAGCGTCGCGATCGCCGACCCCTTGTCGTACGGGGGCACGCCCTCGACGGAGGCGTAGAGCAGGCCGCCGAGGGACCACAGGTCGGCGGCGGGCCCGGGCTTGTGGCCGCGGGCGCGCTCCGGAGAGATGTACGAGGGAGCGCCGACGAGCATCCCGGTCGACGTGATCGACGGGTCGCCCTCGACCTGGGCGATGCCGAAGTCGGTGAGCACGACCCGGCCGTCCTCGGCGATCAGCACGTTCGACGGCTTCACGTCGCGGTGCAGGATGCCCTCGCGGTGGGCGGAGCGCAGGACGTCGAGAATGGCGAGACCGACCTCGGCCGCCCGCTTCGGTTCGAGCAGACCGTCCTCGCGCACGGCCTCGGCGAGGGACTTGCCCTCGACCAGCTCCATCACGATCCAGGGCCGGTCGTCCTCGTCGACGACGTCGAAGACCGTCACCGCGCCGTTGTTGCGGATCCGGGCGATCGCCTTCGCCTCACGCAGCGTCCGCGTGACGAGACGGCGCTTCTCCTCGTCGTCGATGCTCGACGGGAAGCGCAGCTCCTTGACCGCGACCGTGCGGCCCAGCGTCTCGTCCTTGGCACGCCACACCGTGCCCATGCCGCCGCGGCCGAGCACCGCGCCCAGACGGTAGCGCCCGGCGAGCAGTCGGCCCTCCGCGCCGCGCGACGCCTCGGCGCCCGCTGCGGACTCGGCACCGGTCCCGACCCCGTCCGACACGGAAGAGTCCCGACGAGTGCTCTTGTCCTGACGGGTTTCGCCCGCCCGCTCCGCGTCCGACATGCGTCCCCTCTGCAACCCGCCCTGACAGAACCTTCATTGTCCCTCACACCAGGACCACTTGACGCCCAGGGTCACCCCTCGGACCACCTGCTCGGAACCGTCCCGCCCACAGGGCGGCAGGACCGGACGGACCGTCATACGCGCACTCCGGACACTCCTGGCCATACCCGCGGCCACACCCTCATTGCGCCGGAATCCGACCGGCTCACCGCAGTTCGCCGCCCGCCCCGCAGGCCACTCTTCCTTCGCAGATCAACAAGGGCAAGGCCCCGGGGGTGCTCAACACGGCATCCACCCAGGGCCGTTACGACCGCGCCTGCGACCGCGCCCCGCGGCGCGGTCGCTCGGGGCGCGCGAGGCTACGACAGCGGCACGATGTCCGGCGCCCCCAGCCGGGCCGCGTCGGCGGTCAGGTCGTCGGGCTGCAACTGCGACTCCCGCTCCGCCTGCACCCGCTTCTCGTAGTGCTCGACCTCCCGCTCCACCTGGTCCTTGTCCCAGCCGAGCACCGGCGCCATCAACTCGGCGGCCTCCCGCGCGGAGCGGGTCCCCCGGTCGAAGGTCTCGATGGAGATCCGGGTCCGCCGGGTCAGCACGTCGTCGAGGTGCCGGGCGCCCTCGTGCGAGGCGGCGTAGACCACCTCGGCGCGCAGATAGTCGTCGGCCCCGCCCAGCGGAGCCCCGAGCCCGGGGTCCTTCGCGATCAGGTCGAGCACTTCCTCGGCCAGCGCCCCGTACCGGTTGAGCAGGTGCTCGACGCGCACCACGTGCAGGCCGGTCCGCGCGGCGATCCTCGCCCGCGCGTTCCACAGCGCCCGGTAGCCCTCGGCACCGATCAGCGGGACGTCCTCGGTGACGCACTCGGCGACCCGCTGGTCGAGCGCGTGCACGGCCTCGTCGACCGCGTCCTTGGCCATCACCCGGTACGTCGTGTACTTGCCGCCCGCGACGACGACGAGCCCCGGCACGGGGTGGGCGACGGTGTGCTCCCGGGACAGCTTGCTGGTGGCGTCGGACTCCCCGGCGAGCAGCGGCCGCAGTCCCGCGTACACGCCCTGCACGTCGTCGCGCGTGAGCGGCACGCCCAGCACGGAGTTCACGTGCTCCAGCAGATAGTCGATGTCGGCGCTGGACGCCGCCGGGTGGGCCTTGTCCAGGTCCCAGTCGGTGTCCGTGGTGCCCACGATCCAGTGCCGGCCCCAGGGGATGACGAACAGCACGCTCTTCTCGGTGCGCAGGATCAGCCCGGTCGTCGAGTTGATCCGGTCCTTCGGCACGACGAGGTGGATGCCCTTCGACGCCCGGACGTGGAACTGCCCGCGCTCCCCGACCAGGGCCTGGGTGTCGTCGGTCCACACGCCCGTCGCGTTGACCACCTGGCGGGCGCGGATCTCGTACTCGCCGCCCCCGTCCACGTCCTGCACCCGGGCTCCCACGACCCGCTCGCCCTCGCGCAGGAAGCCGGTGACGCGGGCCCGGTTCGCCACGTGGGCGCCGTACATGGCGGCGGTGCGCACCAGTGTGGCCACGTAACGCGCGTCGTCCATCTGTGCGTCGTAGTACTGCAGCGCCCCGGTCAGGGCGTCCTTCTTCAGGGCCGGTGCCACCCGCAGCGCGTGCTTGCGGGTCAGGTGGCGGTGCATGGGCAGCCCGCGTCCGTGCCCCCGCGCCATGGACATCGCGTCGTACAGGGCGACACCCGATCCGGCGTACAGCCGCTCCCATCCCTTGTGCTGGAGCGGGTACAGGAACGGCACCGGCTTCACGAGGTGCGGCGCGAGCCGCTCCAGGAGCAGCCCGCGCTCCTTCAGCGCCTCCCGGACGAGCGCGAAGTCCAGCATCTCCAGATACCTGAGCCCGCCGTGGATCAGCTTGCTCGACCGGCTCGACGTGCCGGACGCCCAGTCCCTGGCCTCGACGAGCCCGGTGGACAGGCCACGGGTCACGGCGTCGAGGGCGGTGCCGGCGCCGACCACCCCCGCGCCCACCACGAGGATGTCCAGCTCCCGCTCGGCCATCGCCGCCAGAGCCTCCGCACGCTGCTCGGGTCCCAGTGTCGCTGCCTTCACTGCTGCCTCCCGCTGTCGTCGGCGCCGGCCTCACCGGCTGGTGCTGCGTGGTCCCGGGAGTTTCGGGCCTGCTCCCGATTCTGACCCTCCTGCCCGATTCCGGCCACCAGCAGACCTCCGCCTGTGGACAACCTTCGGCGGCGACGGCGACATGCCCCGACTCACGGCGACGCAATGAGGCATATCGGTCATATTTACTCCTAGTCTGACTGTGCGCTCGCCCGTTCTGTCCACAGGGCTTGCGACCACGTCCCGCTCCGGCTAACGCCGGTCCGCCTCCCGGGAAGGACGGCCACCGCCATGCCCGCTGACCTCGCCGTCGTCGGCCTCGGCCACCTCGGCCTGCCGCTCGCCCAGGCCGCCGTCGCCGCCAGGATCGCGACCGTCGGCCACGACCCCGCCCGCGCCCCCGACCTGGCCGCCGGCCGGCTCCCCTGCGACGGCGACGCCGCGGCCCTGACCGCCGCCGACGTCCGCCGGATGCTCGCCGCGGGCTTCCGCCCCACCGCGAACCCCGCCGAACTGGCCCGCGTCCGCACCGCGGTCGTCTGCGCCCCGACCCCGCCCGGGGCGGACGGCAGCCCGTCCCTCGCCCCGGTGATCGAGGCGACCCGCACGCTGGCCGCCCATCTGCGCCCGCACACCACGGTCATCTTCGAGTCGCCGGTACCGCCCGGCACCACGGAGACGGTCCTGCTGCCGCTGCTCGAGGAGGGCTCCGGGCTGCGCGCGGGCCGCGACTTCCACCTGGCCCACGCCCCGGGCCGGATCGACGCGGGCCTGCGCGCCCACCCCTACTCCGCCACCCCCAAGGTCATCGGCGGGCACACCCCGGCCTGCACGGAGTCGGCGGCCACCTTCTACGGCCGCCTCACCGACAAGGTGGTCCGCGCGCGCGGGCTGCGCGAGGCGGAGACGGTCCACCTCCTGGAGACCAACTACCGGCACGTGAACATCGCCCTGGTCAACGAGATGGCGGTGCTCTGCCACGACCTGGGCGTCGACCTCTGGGACGTCATCCGCTGCGCGGAGACCAAGCCCTTCGGCTTCCAGGCCTTCCGCCCCGGCCCCGGCGTCGGCGGCCACGCGCTCGCCCAGGACCTGACCTCGCCCCACCTGCCCACCCGCCCGCTGCGCCTGGTCGAACTGGCCCGCCAGGTCAACCACCACATGCCGTCCTACGTGGTCCAGCGTGCCGCCACCCTGCTCAACGAGCACGGCAAGTCGGCCCGCGGCGCCCGCGTGCTCCTCCTCGGCGTCACCTACAAGCCCGACCTCGCCGACCAGCAGGGCGCCCCCGCCGAGGAGATCGCGACCCGCCTGATGCAGCTCGGCGCCGCCGTCAGCTACCACGACCCGTTCGTCCCGTCCTGGAACGTCCTGGACCGCCCGGTCCCGCGCGCGGACTCCCTCTACGAGGCCGCGGCCGACGCCGACCTGACGATCCTGCTCCAGCACCACCGCACGTACGACCTCCAGGGCCTCTCGGTGAAGGCCCAACTGCTCCTGGACACAAGAGGCGCGACCCCGGCAGGGGCGGCACACCGCCTCTGACTGCTACTCTGCGGCCTCTCTGGGCACACTCGTGCCCATGTTCACACTTCGGGGGGACCGCATGACCCAGCCGCCACAGCCACCTCAGCCCCAGCCGCAGGACGGCAACCCGTACGCCCAGGAGCAGCCGCAGCCCGGTTACGGCTACCCGCAGCAGCCGCAGCCCGGCCAGTCGCCGCAGCAGTACACCCCGTTCCCGCAGCAGCAGGCAGGACCGGGCGGCTTCCCGCCGGCCCAGCCGGCCCCGGCCCGTGGCGGCAACGTGGCCCTCGGCATCGTCGCCGGTGTGGTCGTGGCCCTGATCCTGGCCTGGGCGTACGGCGCCATCATGAAGGCCACCGACCACGAGATCGGCTACGCGGCCATCGGCGTCGGCTTCGTCGTCGGCCTCGTCGTCGGCAAGGTCGGCGGGCGCAACGCGGTGCTGCCGGTCCTCGCCGCGGTGATCTCGCTCGCCGCCGTGTACCTCGGGCAGATCACCGGGGTCGCGATGTACCTCGGCGAGGTCGCGGACGTCTCCTTCTTCACCGCCCTCACCGACCACTTCGGCGTCATCAACGACGCGTGGAAGGAAAACGCGGACGTCAAGGAGTACATCTTCATGGCGATCGGCGCCTTCGCCGCCTTCGGCTCCGCCAAGAAGGCCGCGCTCTAGGCGACACCGCCACAGCAAAGGGTCGGGCCCCGCCGTTCTCGGCGGGGCCCGACCCTTTGCTCGTACGGCGGTGTCAGCGGCGGTGCTGCGAGTCCGCGACCGTGACCTCGACCCGCTGGAACTCCTTGAGCTCGCTGTAGCCGGTGGTCGCCATGGCCCGCTTGAGCGCGCCGAAGAAGTTCATCGACCCGTCCGGGATGTGCGAGGGGCCGGTGAGGATCTCCTCGGTCGTGCCGACCGTGCCGAGGTCGACCTTCTTGCCGCGCGGCACGTCCTCGTGAACGGCCTCCATGCCCCAGTGGTGACCGCGGCCGGGCGCGTCCGTGGCGCGGGCCAGCGGCGACCCCATCATCACGGAGTCGGCGCCGCAGGCGATGGCCTTGGGCAGGTCGCCGGACCAGCCCACGCCGCCGTCGGCGATGACGTGCACGTAGCGGCCGCCGGACTCGTCCATGTAGTCGCGGCGGGCGGCGGCGACGTCGGCGACGGCGGTCGCCATCGGCACCTGGATGCCCAGCACGTTGCGCGTGGTGTGGGCGGCGCCGCCACCGAAGCCGACCAGCACACCGGCGGCACCGGTGCGCATCAGGTGCAGCGCGGCGGTGTACGTGGCGCAGCCGCCGACGATCACCGGGACGTCCAGCTCGTAGATGAACTGCTTCAGGTTCAGCGGCTCGGCGGCGCCGGAGACGTGCTCGGCCGAGACGGTCGTGCCGCGGATCACGAAGATGTCCACGCCCGCGTCCACCACGGCCTTGGAGAACTCGGCGGTGCGCTGCGGGGAGAGCGCGGCGGCGGTGACGACCCCGGAGTCGCGCACCTCCTTGATGCGCTGCTTGATCAGCTCGGCCTGGATCGGCGCCGAGTAGATCTCCTGGAGACGCGCCGTGGCGGCCTCCGGCTGAAGCTCGGCGATCTCGTCGAGCAGCGGCTGCGGGTCCTCGTAGCGGGTCCACAGACCCTCGAGGTTCAGCACGCCGAGCCCGCCCAGCTCACCGATGCGGATCGCGGTCGCGGGCGAGACGACGGAGTCCATGGGCGCTGCCAGGAACGGCAGCTCGAAGCGGTAGGCGTCGATCTGCCAGGCGATCGAGACCTCCTTCGGGTCGCGAGTACGCCGGCTCGGCACGACGGCGATGTCGTCGAACGCGTACGCACGGCGGCCGCGCTTGCCGCGCCCGATCTCGATCTCAGTCACTGTGGGAGGCGCCTTTCCATCTGGGTCCCTCTGGGGCCTGCCCGTCCAGTATCCCTGACGCGCACGACAGGGGCGGCCCCGGTGAACCCGGGACCGCCCCTGGAGCCGTGACCTGCGTCTACTTACGGCTGTAGTTCGGCGCCTCGACCGTCATCTGGATGTCGTGCGGGTGGCTCTCCTTGAGACCCGCGGACGTGATGCGCACGAAGCGGCCCTTGGACTCCATCTCGTCGATGGTGGCGGCGCCGACGTAGCCCATGGTCTGGCGCAGACCGCCGACGAGCTGGTGCAGCACGTTGGCCAGCGGGCCGCGGTAGGGCACCTGGCCCTCGATGCCCTCGGGCACGAGCTTGTCGTCGGAGGCGACCTCGGCCTGGAAGTAGCGGTCCTTGGAGTAGGACCGACCCTGGCCGCGGGACTGCATGGCGCCCAGCGAGCCCATGCCGCGGTACGACTTGAACTGCTTGCCGTTGATGAACATCAGCTCACCCGGCGACTCCTCGCAGCCCGCGAGCAGCGAGCCGAGCATCACGGTGTCGGCGCCGGCGGCCAGCGCCTTGCCGATGTCGCCGGAGTACTGCAGACCGCCGTCGCCGATGACCGGGACGCCGGCCGCGCGGGCCGCGACGGCGGCCTCGTAGATCGCGGTGACCTGCGGGACGCCGATGCCGGCGACGACGCGGGTGGTGCAGATGGAGCCCGGGCCGACACCGACCTTGACGCCGTCGACACCGGCGTCGATGAGCGCCTGGGCGCCGTCGCGCGTCGCCACGTTGCCACCGATCACGTCCACGTCCACCGCGGACTTGATCTTCGACATCCAGCTCAGCGCGTTGCTGTTGTGACCGTGCGAGGTGTCGACGATGAGGAAGTCGGCACCGGCGGAGGCCAGCGCCTGCGCCCGCTCCAGCGCCTCGGGGCTCGCGCCCACGGCGGCGCCGACGAGCAGCCGGCCCTCGGCGTCCTTCGCGGCGTTCGGGTACTGCTCGGCCTTCTTGAAGTCCTTGACGGTGATGAGGCCCTTGAGCACACCGGCGTCGTCGACCAGCGGCAGCTTCTCGATCTTGTGGCGGCGCAGCAGCTCCATGGCGTCGACGCCGGAGATGCCGACCTTGCCGGTGACCAGCGGCATCGGCGTCATGACCTCGCGGACCTGACGGCTGCGGTCGTTCTCGAAGGCCATGTCGCGGTTGGTGACGATGCCGAGCAGCTTGCCCGCCGGGTCGGTCACCGGGACACCGGAGATGCGGAACTTGGCGCACAGCGCGTCGGCCTCGGCCAGTGTCGCGTCGGGGTGCACGGTGATCGGGTCGGTGACCATGCCGGACTCGGAGCGCTTCACGAGGTCGACCTGGTTGACCTGGTCCTCGACCGAGAGGTTGCGGTGCAGCACGCCGACGCCGCCCTGGCGGGCCATGGCGATGGCCATGCGGGCCTCGGTGACCTTGTCCATCGCCGCGGAGAGCAGTGGGATGTTCACCCGGACGTTGCGCGAGATGCGGGACGAGGTGTCGACCGCGTTCGGGAGGACCTCCGACGCGCCGGGCAGCAGCAGCACGTCGTCGTAGGTAAGCCCGAGAGTCGCGAATTTACCGGGCACGCCGTCGACGTTCGCAGTCATGACACCTTCTCCAAATGGCCTTGATCGGTGCGGGTGTCCATGCTAACGGCCTACGGCCGTGTCTCATTCCACGAGCAAGATCATCGGCCTTCTTTGTACGTTCCCACGTACGCGGCCGGAGTGTGTGCTACTGCTCGGCGAGCGCCCGCAGGCGGCTCAGCGCCCGGTGCTGGGCCACGCGCACGGCTCCGGGTGACATCCCCAACATCTGCCCGGTCTCCTCGGCGGTGAGGCCGACGGCGATGCGCAGGAGCAGCAGCTCCCGCTGGTTCTCCGGGAGGTTCGCGAGGAGTTTCTTGGCCCATTCGGCGTCGCTGCTGAGCAGCGCGCGCTCCTCCGGACCGAGGGAGTCGTCGGGCCGCTCCGGCATCTCGTCGGACGGCACGGCCGTCGAGCCGGGGCCGCGCATCGCGGCGCGCTGCAGGTCGGCGACCTTGTGGGCGGCGATGGCGAAGACGAAGGCCTCGAAGGGCCGGCCGGTGTCCTTGTAGCGCGGCAGCGCGAGCAGCACGGCGACACAGACTTCCTGGGCGAGGTCCTCGACGAAGTGCCGGGCGTCACCGGGCAGCCGGGACAGCCGGGTGCGGCAGTACCGGATGGCGAGGGGGTGGACGTGCGCGAGGAGGTCGTGCGTCGCCTGCGCGTCGCCGTCGACCGCGCGGCCGACGAGCGTGCCGATGACCCCCTGCTGGGCCGCTCCCTCGTCGTCGCGCATCGACCTATGGTGCCCTGCCGAGCCGCTGTCCGCGGCATCGCGTCCCTGGTTGTGCACCGAAGCGTTATCGACCGATGCGCCGGAGGCGCCCGAAGCGTTCGGGGCAGGTGCGCCGGAACTCATCTCCTGCGCCCTCCCCTCTCGCTGACCCTGCTCGCCCGATTCGTCGTCCCCGCGGAACTCCACACCATCAAGGATGCGGCATCGCGCGCGAAACGAGGAGCGACATCGCTCGCCGTACCCCGCCAGAGGCGCGGGGCTGCGTCCATGAGCGGCTTCGCCGCGGGGCGCGACCAGCCACAACGAAGCTGCGGCCGGCCGACGACATCACGTGGCACAACGTAGTCCGCGCCCGGCGCCCGGAGCGGAGCGCTACCGCACGAGACCCCAACGGAACCCGAGCGCCACCGCGTGCGCCCGGTCGGACGCGCCGAGCTTCTTGAACAGTCGCCGCGCGTGCGTCTTCACGGTGTCCTCGGAGAGGAAGAGCTCGCGCCCGATCTCCGCGTTGGACCGCCCGTGGCTCATGCCTTCGAGCACCTGGATCTCGCGTGCGGTGAGGGTGGGCGCGGCGCCCATCTCGGCCGAGCGCAGTCTGCGCGGGGCGAGCCGCCAGGTCGGGTCGGCGAGGGCCTGCGTGACCGTGGCGCGCAGTTCGGCGCGCGAGGCGTCCTTGTGCAGGTACCCCCGGGCACCGGCGGCGACCGCGAGGGCCACGCCGTCCAGGTCCTCGGCGACGGTGAGCATGATGATGCGCGCACCGGGATCGGCCGAAAGCAGCCGTCGCACTGTTTCGACGCCGCCGAGACCCGGCATGCGTACGTCCATCAGAATCAGGTCCGAGCGGTCGGCGCCCCAGCGGCGGAGGACTTCCTCCCCATTGGCCGCGGTGGTCACGCGCTCGACGCCGGGCACGGTCGCGACCGCGCGGCGCAGCGCCTCTCGGGCAAGCGGGGAGTCGTCGCAGACGAGGACGGATGTCATGACCGTCCTCCGCAGCTGATGCGCGTCACCTTGAGCCTCCAGGCTTTGTACGAATCGTCACCTGTGCGGTCGACACTCGGCAAGCCATTCGGACAGATGCCCGAGAGCTTGTTCCTTCAACCGCCTCAGCACTCTCAACGATGGTCACTCGAAAGAGTTACGGGTCAGACGGCCTGGTTCGGCACTCTACGTGAGGGGCCGGACACAACGGGAGCAGCGCGGCGCACCCTCAAGGTTTCGCCACAACCTATGCCCCATTTAGCGGCATTTCTTCCCTTTTGCTGGTGTCTGTAGCTAGATTCGCAATGAGTCATATTTTCATCTCCTTAGACAGTAGATGTACGGTCATGGGCACCGTTCCGCGTCACACCGGCTACAACGGCAACAAGGGGACACACCAATGGCAGATTTCTCCCGCCTTCCCGGACCGAACGCAGATCTGTGGGACTGGCAGCTGCTCGCAGCCTGCCGCGGGGTCGACAGCTCGCTCTTCTTCCACCCCGAGGGGGAGCGCGGCGCGGCCCGCAGCGCCCGTGAGACCTCGGCGAAGGAGGTCTGCATGCGGTGCCCGGTACGTGCGGAGTGCGCTGCTCACGCGCTACAGGTGCGCGAGCCGTACGGCGTGTGGGGCGGCCTCACCGAGGACGAGCGCGAGGAGCTGATGGGGCGGGCCCGCAACCGGCTCGTCACCGCGTCACCGGCGGGCGGCGCACAGTCCCCGGCGGCCGCTTCGTCCACCTGACGGCAGGACACGACACGCTGAAGGAACGTTTCTCCAGGCATGGGCACACGGGGTGCACCCATGCTCCCGTTCAGCGCGTGGCGGCCCTGTCGGCGGCCCGCGCCAAGTGATCGAGGGTCGCGGCGACGGCCGGCACCTGGGCCAGATCGGGCAGGGTGAGCGCGACGATCTCGCGCTGCACGGCCGGCTCGACCGTCACTGTGCGTGCACCCTTGGGCCGAACGGATTCGATGGCCAGTTCGGGCAGGACGGCGACGCCGAGCCCGGCGCCGACGAGTCCGATCACCGCCGGGTAGTCGTCCGTCGCGAAGTCGATGCGGGGGGCGAACCCGGCGCTCCGGCACACCTCCACCAACTGGCGGCGGCAGCGCGGACAGCCCGCGATCCACGACTCGTCCGCGAACGCGTCGATGGTGACCTCGCCGGCGGAGGCCAGCGCGTGCCCCTCGGGGACCAGGCCCACCAGGCGGTCGGCGAGCAGCGGGCGCACGACGAGGTCGTCCCAGTCCTCCGTCGCGTGGGCGCCCTCGTACCGGAAGGCGAGCGCGACGTCGCAGTCGCCCTCGCGCAGCATCTCCACCGAGCGCGGCGGCTCGGCCTCGACCAGCGAGACCCGGGTGCCGGGGTGCTCGGCGCGCAGCGCGGCCAGCGCCGTCGGCACCAGCGTCGAGCTGCCGCTGGGGAACGACACCAGACGGACCCGCCCGGCGCGCAGCCCGGCGATCGCGGCGACCTCCTCCTCCGCGGCGGTGAGCCCGGCGAGGATGCCCGCCGCGTGCCGGACCAGCGCCTCGCCCGCCTGGGTCAGGCGCATCTCGCGGCCGGTGCGGATCAGCAGCGGGGTGCCCGTGGAGGTCTCCAGGGCCTTCATCTGCTGGCTGACCGCGGGCTGGGTGCAGCCCAGCTCCCGGGCGGCCGCCGAGAAGGAGCCGGTGGCGGCGACGGCGCGCAGGACGCGGAGGTGGCGGGCTTCGATCACCCCTCAAGCATAAGCCCGACTTGGGGAATGCGCCGAATATTGCGTGGCGGCTTTGGTAAGGGGTCCCGTAGCGTGGCCGGTATGAAGCTCCTGTCTCTCAATCTCGGGCACCGCAAGGCCGTCGAGTACACCGACCAGGCCGAGGGCGTGACCGGCATCGACAAGCGGCCGGTCGAGGGGCCCGTGCGGGTGGCCGCGCCGGGTCCGAAGGGCACCGGCGGCAGCGGCCTCGCCGGGGACGCGGTGTGCGACAAGCGGCACCACGGCGGCGACGACCAGGCCGTGTACGCGTACGCGCGCGAGGACCTGGACGCCTGGGAGCGGACGCTCGGCCGGCCCGTCCCCAGCGGCGCCTTCGGCGAGAACCTGACGACCGAGGGCCTCGACATCACGGGCGCGCGGATCGGCGAGCGCTGGCGGATCGGCTCCGAGGTGGTCCTGGAGGTGACGTCCAGCCGGATCCCGTGCCGGACGTTCCAGGGGCACCTGGGCGAGAAGGGCTGGGTCAAGCGGTTCACGCAGGAGGGGGCGGCGGGCGCGTACCTGCGGGTGATCGAGCCGGGCGAGATCCGCGCCGGGGACCCGATCGAGATCGTGCACCGGCCCGATCACGAGGTGACGGTCCAGCTCGCGTTCCGCGCGGTGACCACGGAGCGGTCGCTGCTGCCGAGCGTGCTGGCGGCCGGTGAGGCGCTGCACCCGGAGGAGCTGCGGGCGGCGCGGGAGTACGTGGCGAAGTACGGCTCCTGACCCGGCCGGTGATCACCGGCACCCCCGGGCCGTCACTAACCTGGAGCCATGACTACGGCACTGATCACCGGATCCACCGCGGGCATCGGCGCCGCGTTCGCCCGGCGCCTGGCCTCCGACGGCCACAACCTGGTCCTCGTCGCGCGCGACACCGAGCGCCTCCAGGACCAGGCGACGGAGCTGCACGACCGGCACGGCATCGAGGCCGAGGTGCTCACCGCCGACCTCGCCACGGACGAGGGCATCACGGCGGTCGAGGAGCGGCTGGGCGACCGCAAGGACGCGGTCGACCTGCTCGTCAACAACGCCGGGTTCGGCAACAAGGGCCGCTACCTCGAAGTCTCCATGGCCGACGAGCTGACCATGCTGAAGGTGCACTGCGAGGCGGTGCTGCGGCTGACGTCGGCGGCGGCCTCGGCGATGCGGGAGCGCGGGCGCGGCGGGGTGGTCAACGTGGCGTCGGTCGCCGCGTTCGTGCCGCGCGGCACCTACGGGGCCTCCAAGGCGTGGGTCGTGCAGTTCACGCAGGGCGCCGCGAAGGATCTGGCCGGTACCGGGGTGCGGCTGATGGCGTTGTGCCCCGGGTTCGTGCGGACGGAGTTCCATCAGCGGGCCGGCATGGGCACCGACAACATCCCGAACTGGATGTGGCTCGACGCCGACAAGCTGGTGTCGGCGGCGCTGACCGATCTGTCCCGGGGCAAGTCGCTGTCGATCCCGGATCCGCGGTACAAGGCGCTGATGGGTGTGGTGAAGGTGACTCCGCGTTCTTTGCTGGGCGGGGTGACGTCGCGGACCGGGCGCAAGTACGGGCCGCAGTAGGTCGCGTTCGGCTGCGGCCCGGTGGGGCTTCTCGCGCAGTTCCCCGCGCCCCTGAAAGGCCTGCGGCCTTCAGGGGCGCGGGGAACTGCGCGACCGGCCACGACGGCGCCGCGCCTAGCCGGTGCTGCTCAGGATTTTCACCACGATGCCGGTCACCCCGGCGACCCCGACCCCGACGAACCACGCCCCGGCCAGCAACCGCCCCCGCACCACCCGATACCGCTCCTCGTACTCGTCCCGCAGCACCCCGGCCCGACCCACGGCATCCCGCCACACCTCCCTCCGCAGCTCCAGATAGCCCTCGGCATAGGCCCGTTGGACATCCTCGGCCTGCGTCTCCGTCAGCCACGGCACCCGCTCGGTGAACCGCCGCGCGGCGACCCGCCCCTCCGCCCGAGCGGCCTCCACCATCAAGAACCCCTCGATCTCCCGGATCACACCCCACCCCGCACCAACTCGGCCCGGGCGTCGGCGGCGGCGTCGAACGCCGGCGACTCCGAACGGATCCGCGGCAGGGCGACGAAGTTGTGCCGCGGCGGCGGACACGACGTCACCCACTCCAGCGAACGCCCGTGCCCCCACGGATCGTCGACGCCGACCGGCTCCCCGTACTGCGCGGTGCGCCACACGTTGTAGAGGAACGGCAGGAACGACATGCCCAGGACGAACGAGAAGATCGTGGAGAGCGTGTTGAGCCCGGTCAGCCCCTCCACCGCCAGATAGTCCGGCACCCGCCGCAGCATGCCCCGCGTCCCCAGCCAGTGCTGCACCAGGAACGTCCCGTGGAAGCCGACGAACAGCGTCCAGAACGTCACCTTCCCGAGCCGCTCGTCGAGCATCTTCCCCGTGAACTTCGGCCACCAGAAGTGGAATCCGGCGAACATCGCGAAGACGACGGTCCCGAAGATCACGTAGTGGAAGTGGGCGACGACGAAGTACGTCTCCCCCACATGGAAGTCCAGTGGCGGGGCCGCGAGGATCACCCCGGTCAGACCGCCGAACGCGAACGTGATCAGGAACCCGATCGCGTAGAGCATCGGCGTCTCGAACGACAGGGAGCCCTGCCACATGGTGCCGATCCAGTTGAAGAACTTCACGCCCGTCGGCACGGCGATCAGGAACGTCATGAAGGAGAAGAAGGGGAGCAGCACCCCGCCCGTGACGTACATGTGGTGCGCCCACACCGTCACCGACAGCCCCGCGATCGCGATGGTGGCGCCCACCAGCCCCTGGTAGCCGAACATCGGTTTGCGGCTGAACACCGGGATCACCTCGGAGATGATCCCGAAGAACGGCAGGGCGATGATGTACACCTCCGGGTGTCCGAAGAACCAGAAGAGGTGCTGCCAGAGCAGCGCGCCGCCGTTCGCCGCGTCGAAGACGTGCGCCCCGAACTTCCGGTCGGCCTCCAGCGCGAACAGCGCGGCCGCGAGGACCGGGAAGGCGAGCAGGACGAGGACGCCGGTGAGCAGCACGTTCCAGGTGAAGATCGGCAGCCGGAACATCGTCATGCCGGGCGCGCGCATGCACACGATCGTCGTGATGAAGTTGACCGAGCCGAGGATCGTGCCGAAGCCGGAGAAGGCCAGACCCATGATCCACATGTCGGCGCCGATCCCTGGCGAGTGCACCGCGTCGGACAGCGGCGCGTACGCGAACCACCCGAAGTCCGCCGCCCCCTGAGGCGTCAGGAACCCGCCCACCGCGATCAGCGACCCCAGCAGGTAGAGCCAGTACGCGAACATGTTCAGCCGGGGGAACGCCACATCGGGCGCCCCGATCTGCAACGGCATGATCCAGTTCGCGAACCCGGCGAACAGCGGCGTCGCGAACATCAGCAGCATGATCGTGCCGTGCATCGTGAACGCCTGGTTGAACTGTTCGTTCGACAGGATCTGCGTGCCCGGACGGGCCAGTTCGGCCCGCATGAACAGCGCGAGCACCCCCGCCAGGCAGAAGAACCCGAACGACGTGACGAGATACAGCGTGCCGATCGTCTTGTGGTCCGTGGTGGTGAGCCACCGCACCGCGGTGAAGCCCTTCGTCCCTCTCCTACGTCTCATGCCCGGTACGTGTCCGGGCCCGCCCCGCACGTCACCGCGCACCCCGCCCGAAAGATCACACACCGCGCCTGTGAACATCGGGGCGGAGCCGGACACAGACCGGGCATGAGCACGGACGCACCACGGGCACAGGCATGAGCGGCAGGACGACGGACGACGCCTTCGCGGCGGCCTACCGCGCCCACTACTGGGCGGTCAGCCGCTTCGTCGCGCGCCGTCTGGACCCCGGGGCCGCCCACGAGGTCGAGGAGGTCGTCGCCGACGTCTTCTCCATAGCGTGGCGGCGCCGTGCTGAGCTGCCGCCCGAGACACCGCTGCCCTGGCTGTACGCCGTCGCCCGCAACTGCCTCGCCAACACCGTGCGGGGCCTGGGCCGACGCCGCCGCCTGCTCGACCGCATCGGGCACCACGAACGCGCCCACCACCGGCAGATCGTGGCGGGCCCCGACACCGAGGACCCGGGCGCCTGGATCCACGAGGCGCTGGCCCGGCTCAACCCCGCCGACCAGGAGGCGCTGCGCCTGACCGCCTGGGAGGAGCTGGGCGTCGACGAACTGGCCGTCGCCCTGGAGTGCAGCCGCAGCGCCGCCGCGATGCGGCTGCACCGTGCCCGGCGCCGGTTGCGCGCCGAGATCGACCGGATGAACATGACCGTCACCGCAGGAGACCAAGCCCGTGACCGATGAACTGGCCCTGCTCCGCGCCGCCGATCCCGTGCCGGGCGACGATCCGCGCTACGCCGATTCGCGCCCGCTGCACCACGGCGCCGAACGTGCCCTGAACCAGCTGCTGCACCGTGGCCGGCGGGCCCGCCGCACCCTCGTGCTCCGCGCCGAGGCCGCCGTCTGCGCCCTCGCCGCACTCCTCGTCCTCGGCTTCTCCTACGCCTCGGCAACGGGCTTGCCCGGCACCGGCTGACCCGTCTGCTCAGTTCCCCGCGCCCCTGAAGGCCGCAGGCCTTTCAGGGGCGCGGGGAACTGCGCGACCAGCCACGACGGACGCCCCGGACGAAGGACGGCGTCACCGCAACCCGTGCCTCCGGGCAACCATCCGCTCCGAAACCCCCCGCGGCAGCACCCGTCGCAGCGCGAACACCACCGGCGCCCCGCTCCCCACGGCGTAGAACGGCCGAAGCCGCCCCGACTCCACCACGGAGACGACCTTCGCGGCGACCTTCTCGGCCGAGATCCCTTGCGCCTCATTGCGGTTGAGCGCGGCGAGCATGGTGTCGTAGGCGGCGCGGAACGGCGAGTCCTGCGCCACGTACTGGGTGCGCCGCTCGCTGATCCCGGTGGCGATCGACCCGGGCTCGACGGTCGTGATGCCGACCCCGTACGCCGCGTACTCCCGCCGCGCGGCGAGCGCGAAACCCTTGATGGCGGCCTTCGACGCGACGTACGACGACCGGTAAGCGAGCGGGAAGCTGGCCAGCATCGAACCGATCATCACCACCCGCCCGCGCCCCCGCTCCCGCATCCCGGGCAGCACCAGCTGACTGAGCCGCACGGCCCCGAACACGTTCAGCTGGAACAGCCGCCGCACCGCGTCCATCGGCAGCTCCTCGAAGGGGCCGCTCTGCGATTCACCGGCGTTGTTGACGAGGACGTCGACCTCCCCGGCGGCGGCCGCGCAGGCCTCGATGCTCGCCTCGTCGGCGAGGTCCAGCGCGAGGTACGTGACGCCCTCGACAGGGGAGTTGACGGCCTTGGGATCGCGGCTGGTGCCGTACACCCGGTACCCGCGCGCGACGAGCGCGGCCGCGACGGCCGCCCCGATCCCCGACGAGGCGCCCGTCACGAGCGCGGTCCTGGTCACGCGAGGCTCCGCGCGAGCGCCCGCCCGGCGGCCCGCCCGGAGAAGATGCAGCCGCCGAGGAAGGTGCCTTCGAGCGCGTTGTACCCGTGCACGCCGCCGCCGCCGAACCCGGCGACCTCCCCGGCCGCGTACAGCCCCTCGAAGACGGAACCGTCACCGCGGACGACCTGCGAGTCGAGGTTCGTCTCCAGGCCGCCCAGCGTCTTGCGGGTCAGCACGTGCAGGCGTACGGCGATCAGCGGGCCCTGCGCCGGGTCGAGCAGCCGGTGGGGCTTGGCGACGCGGGTGAGGCGGTCGGGCAGGTAGGAGCGGGCGTTGCGGACGGCCATGAGCTGGAGGTCCTTGCTGTACCCGTTCTCGATCTCGCGGTCGCGGGCCACGATCTCCCGCTCGACCTGCTCGTACTCGACGGGGGTCTTCGGCGTCAGCTCGTTCATGCCCGCGACGAGGTCCTTCAGGTTCCTGCGGACGACGAAGTCCTCGCCCTTGTCGAGGAACGCCTGGACGGGACCCGGTGCCCCCTTCTTCACCCGCTGGAGCACCAGCTTCATGTCCTTGCCGGTGATGTCGGGGTTCTGCTCGCTGCCGGAGAGCGCGAACTCCTTCTCGACGATCGCCCGGGTCAGGATGAACCACGTGTGGTCGTGGCCGGTCGCGGTGATGTGCTGGAGCGTGGCGAGTGTGTCGTGCCCGGGGAACAGCGGCGCGGGCAGCCGCTTGCCGGTGGCGTCCAGCCACAGCGACGACGGGCCCGGAATGATCCGGATGCCGTGGCCGGGCCAGATCGGGTCCCAGTTCTTCAGGCCCTCCGTGTAGTGCCACATGCGGTCGCGGTTGACGACGGAGGCGCCGGCGCTCTCGGTGATCCCGATCATGCGGCCGTCGACGTACGCGGGCACGCCCGTCACCATCGACTCGGGCGCCGGGCCGACCCGGTCGGCCGGCCAGTTCTTGCGGACCAGGTCGTGGTTGCCGCCGATGCCGCCGGAGGTGACGACGACCGCCTTCGCGCGCAGTTCGAAGTCGCCGACGGTCTCGCGGGAGGAGGCGACCCCGCGCGGCTCGTCCGAGGGGGCGAGCAGGGAGCCGCGTACGCCGACGGCCGCCCCGTCCTCGACGATCAACTCGTCCACCTGGTGGCGGTACTTGAAGGTGACGAGGCCGCGCTCGGCCGCCTCCAGGACCGGCTCGCGGAAGACGCGGACGACCTCGGGGCCCGTGCCCCAGGTGAGGTGGAAGCGGGGCACGGAGTTGCCGTGCCCGGTCGCGGTGCCGGAGCCGCGCTCGGCCCAGCCGACGTTCGGGGTGACCTTCAGGCCGAGCCCGTACAGGTAGTCCCGCTTCTCCTCGGCCGCGAACCGCACGTACGCCTCGGCCCACTTGCGCGGCCACCGGTCCTCGGTCTCCCGGTCGAAGCCGGCCGACCCCAGCCAGTCGGCGAGGGCCAGCTCGTAGGAGTCCTTGATGCCCATCCGCCGCTGCTCGGGGCTGTCGACGAGGAACAGACCGCCCAGCGACCAGAAGGCCTGCCCGCCCAGGTTGGCGGCGTTCTCCTGGTCGACCAGGACGACGCGCCTGCCCGCGCGGGTCAGTTCGTACGTGGCGACGAGCCCGGCGAGCCCGGCTCCCACGACGATGACGTCGGCGACATCGGCGTTGGTGTCACTCATGCGCTCTCCAAGGGGGTGCTGTAGGCGGTCAGTACGTTCATGAACAGGGCGTGCCTGCGGTCCCGTACGGCGCCGTCGTCGGGCTGCAGCAGCACCTGCACGGCGGTCCCGTCGTGCACGGCGACCAGCGCGTCACCCAGGGCCCGCCGGTCGGTGACCCGGCGCCCCAACTGCTCCAGGGCGGCCACGAGCACCGGCAGCACGGCCTCCCGGATCGCCTCCTCGCGGGCGGCCATCACGCGCCGCAGGCCGGGATTGCGCAGGGCGTGCGCCGTGAACTCGGCGGTGATCCGGTACCAGGCGTCGTCCACGGGGGTCGCCTCGACGGCCGCGCGCACGGCCGCCTCGGGATCGGCCGGGTCGAGACCGTCCAGCGCGGCCCGCACATCGTCGAGCATCCGCGCCGACCGCTCTTCCCACAAGGCGAGGAACAGCTCATCCAGGGACGAGAAGTTGGAGTAGAACGCGCCGCGTGTGAACCCGGCCCGCTCACAGACCTGTTCGACCGTGGAGCGGCCGAAGCCCTCCTCGGCGAAGACGCCGAAGGCGGCTTCCAGCAGCCGCTGCCGCGTGCGCGCACGCCGCTTCGTCACCGTGCCGGTCACGGCCATCCGTCACCTCGTCCGGAGCGTTCGACCCGCTGAGGGGTCTCCAACCACAAATGGATACAGGAACGTATTCGATACGTTCCTGTATCCACAAGGGTCGGGCGGGGATCAGCGGAGGGTCAGGCGAAGATCTCCACGAACGACCACACGGCGAGCCCGAGCATGCAGACACCGCCCACGCGCTGCACCGTCTTCAGCGGCACCCGCTTGGCGATGAACCGGCCCGCGATCAGGGCGAGACCGGAGACGGAGATCAGCGCGAGGAACGAGCCGATCGCGGTCGACCACGTGCCGTTCGTGGCGGCCAGGTTGGCGGTGGTGATCTGGGTCAGGTCGCCCCACTCGCCGATGAACACGGCCATGAAGGCGGTGCCGAACACCGGCCAGAACCCGGTGACGGTCTTCGCGCCCGCCTCGTCGTCCGCGTCCTCGTCGTCCCCGCCGCGCAGCAGCATGAAGGCGCCGAACAGGAACATCAGGCCGGAGACCAGCTTCACGATCCAGCCGGGCAGCAGGCCCAGCAGCGAACCGGCGCCGACCGCGATGGCGACGTGCACGGCGAAGGCCGCGGAGGTGCCGAACCACACGTAGATCGGCTTCATCCGGGTGCCCATGGCCAGTGAGGCGAACATGGTCTTGTCCGGGAGCTCGGCCAGGAAGATCAGGCCGAAGGCGGTGACGATCGCCACGGGATCGAGATGCATCGGAAGTCGGTTCTCTCTGTACGGGCCATCACCGGGCCCGTGAACCCACCCGCACCGGGGGACCACTCGACCCGGCAGCGGCACATGGGCATGCTGCCTGGTCGAAGGTCTCGCCCACCCGGCCTTCTCGGCGCGGGCCCGGCCACCGGGAACCCTGGGGTTCCAGTGTGTCGACGACCGGTTCGCGGGGCTACTCCCCTTCGCTTGCTCCCACCAGGGTACATGCGGCCGCGGAGCCCCGCAGTGGGCCGGATCACCCCTGCCCGTGCGGGGCGAGCACACAGAACTCGTTGCCCTCGGGGTCGGCCAGGACCACCCAGGCCTGCTCGCCCTGGCCGATGTCGACGCGCCGAGCGCCGAGCGCCTCCAGGCGGGCCACCTCGGCGGCCTGGTCGTCGGGCCGGAAGTCGAGGTGCAGCCGACCCCGGTGCCGGGTGACCTCGTCGGCGCGGACGAAGTCGATGCCCGGTGTCCGGTCCGCCTCCGGGCGGATCTCGAACTCGTCGTCGGACGTGTACGTCACCACCCAGCCGAGCGCCTCGGCCCACCAGCGGCCCAGGGCCGCCGGGTCCGCCGTGTGGACGACCACCTGTTCCCAGTTCAAGGTCATCCGCGGAGTGTAGGACCGGCCGCCGGACCGGCCCGCCGAGGCGCCACATTAAAAGGAACTGGCATTCGGGCTTTCCGATTAAGATCTCGACGATCGGCCAGGGGGGCCGGATCTTTCAGGGGCTTTGGGGGCGACGCCAATGGGTGTCATCGCAGGTGCTGTCGTGGTGGTGCTGGTCGTGGTCGTCGGATGGTGGGTCGTCAGGACCTACAACCGGCTCGTCCGGCTGCGGAACCAGACACAGGCGTCATGGGCGCAGATCGACGTGCAGCTGAAGCGGCGGCACGAGCTGATCCCGAATCTCGTCGAGGGCGCGCGCGGTTACGCCGCGCACGAGAAGTCCACCTTCGAGGCGGTCACCGCCGCGCGCGGGGCTGCTGTCAGCGGCGACCTCGGCGTCACCGACCGGGCGGCCGCAGAGGAGACGCTCACCGCGACGCTCGGCAAGCTGTTCGCGCTCGGCGAGAGCTATCCCGAGCTGAAGGCGGACCACCACTTCGCCACCGTGCAGGCCGAGTTGAGGTCCGCGGAGGACAAGATCGCGTACGCGCGGCAGTTCTACAACAGCGCCGTGCAGAGCTACCACACCGCCCTGGAGAGCTTCCCGGGGAACGTCGTGTCGGGCTTCGGCGGCGGGCACGGGCGGCGCGAGTACTTCGAGGCCGCGGGCGCGCCGCAGGACGTCGTGCAGGTGCGCTTCTGATGAGCCACACCGAACAGCTCTACTGGGGCGGCGCCGCCCTGATCGTGCTCTGGCTCGTCCTCTTCGGCCTGGCGCTGCTCGCCACCCGCAACGGCACGGTCACCCCGGCGCCCGCGACCCAGGAGTTCGGGCCCGACCCGGAGTCCCCGGCCGTGGTCACCTTCCTCGGCAACAACTGGCGGGGCGTCGAGTACGCCGCCGGGGCCACCCTTCTCGACCTGGCCGCCCGCGGCCTCGTCGAGGTGCGCCAGCCCGCCGACGACCCGGTCGCGAGCACCGTGCACGTCACCGAGGAGGGCCGGGCCGCGCAGGACCTGCTGCCCTACGAGCGGCGCGTCCTGGAGCGCGTGATCAGCCGGACCACCGAGGGCGGCGCCCCCATCGGGGCGATCGCCTTCCGCGACGCCAAGCGCGCCGCCGCCTTCAACGCGGAACTGCGCAAGGACATCGTCGCCGAGGCCCGGCTGCGCGGCCTGTCCCGCTCCCGGTTCGCGTCGTGGCTGGCCGCCGGGCTGATGCTGCTCGCCTGCGTGCCCGGCGTCCTGTTCGGCCTGGCCGCGCTGATGGGCCACCACGGCGTCCGTGCCGCGTTCGTCGTCGGCGTGCTCCCGGCGTCCGCGATGTTCTGGCTGCTCGCCAAGGCGCTGGGCGAGCGCGCGACCCCGCGCGGCCTGGAGCGCGCCGGGCACTGGGCCGGACTGCGTTCCTGGCTGACCGCGCACGAGGACTTCGCCCGGCTGCCCCCGGCCGCCGTCACCGTCTGGGACCGCTACCTCGCGTACGGGACCGCGCTCGGCGTCACCAGCCTGGCCGGCCGCCTCCTCGGCTTCGACGCGGGCGACCGGCGCCGCGTCTGGTCCAGCTACGGCGGCACCTGGCGCCCGGTGCGGATCCGCTACCCGCGGCTGCTGCCCGGCTTCGGCGCCTCGAAGGGCCGGCTGCTCCAGCTGGCGGCCGCCGCGGGCCTGGTCGCGGCGGCCCTGTGCGCCTTCGCGGTGCTGCGCCAGCCCGACTGGCCGCTCGCGGCCGACGCGCACAGCGACGGCACCCTGCGCCGCCCCGGTCTGATCCTGAGCGCCGGCTGGGTGGGCAGCGCGCTGCTCGGCATCATCGTGGCCGGGAAGTTCCGGCGCTGGACGGCGTTCCTGGCGTTCCTGGCGATGATGCCCGGCAACTTCGCGAGCGCCGACCACGGCTGGTTCCACGACGTCGCGGCCCAGGAGGGCCCGGCCCCCGTCGAGTGGGCGGCGATCGCGGTCTTCGGCGCGCTGGCCGCGTATCTGCTGGTCCTGGCCTGCCTGGAACTGCGCGCACCGCACACGATCACCGGTGAGGTGCTGCGGGTGGAGTGGCGCAAGGACAGGAAGGCGGCGCGTTTCCTGGCCCTGGACGAGGGCGGCACCGACCTGACCACGGCCTGGGCACTGCCCGCGGCCTCCCGGGGCATCGCGACCGGCGCCCAGGTCCGCCTGACCGTCTCCCGGGGCACCCGGACCATCCGCTCCGCGGAGCTGGTCCGGGCCGCCCTGTGGGAGGGGGACTGGGCCGAGGCGTCGGCGCCGGGGCGGACCGCTTCGTAGGACGGCATCCGCGGGTCAGCCGTGCGCGGTCCGGCCGCCGGGGCGGTCGGTGAGCAGGGCCGCCCCGACCGAGGCCAGGACCGCGACGACCGCGCAGCCCGCCGTCACCGCGCCGACCGTCGCCCACGGCAGGCTGACGCCCAGCGGCCCGGCGATCCGGACCAGGGCGATCCACAGGCCGCCCAGGCCGATCGCCGCCGTCGCGCAGGCGAGCACCACGCCGATCGCCACGACCAGCAGCGCCTCCGCCGCGACGCACCGCAGGATCTGGCCGCGCCGGGCGCCCAGCAGCCGCAGCGCCCGCCGCTCGGGCGCCCGGTCGGCCACCGCCATCAGCACCGTGTTGACCAGGGCGATCGTGGTGTACGCGAGGATGATCGCGAGGACCGCGAGGAGGCCGACACGGCTGGCCGACCGTCCGCCCGCGCCGGTGTCGGCGGCCCACGCGGCCCGGGTCACGGCGTGCGCGTTGTGCCCGTCCGTGGCCCTGCGCAGGGCGGCTTCGACGCCGGCGGGGGACGCTCCGGCGCGCAGCTTCACATAGGCGACCGACGGCAGCGCGGAGAAAACGTGGGCGCGCGTCGCGTAGGCGTCGGCGGGCGCGCCCACCCCGAGCAGGCCGACCACCGTCAGAGAAGCCCTGCTGCCGTCGGCCCGCCACACCCTCACCCGGTCGCCGAGCCCCACGCCCCAGGTGGGGGAGACCACGACGCCGTGTGCGTCGAGAGCGCCGAACGAGCCTGCCGAGAGCGGGACATCGAGCACCGAGGGGAGTGTCCTCGGGTCGACGGCCTCGACCGGACGCCGGATGAGTACGGTGTCGCCCTCCAGGGTGTACAGGCTGGACGGTGTCGTGGTGGTGACGTCCACGCCGGGCAACTCTCGTAGGTGCTGCACGAGTTGGCGGTCGAGGCCGGATCCCGCGTCGGGCAGTACCAGATAGTCCGCCCGTACGGGTTCGGTGCGCATCGCCGCCTTCGCGTCGTCGCCCGTCGCGGCCCCGCCGAGCAGCGCGGCGGCAAGACCCACCGTGACCAGTACCGGCGCCGCCGTCATCGCGGTCTGCCGGGCCGAGGCCAGCACGGACGCGGACACCAGGGTGCCGGTCGCGCCGCGCAGCCGTTCCAGCGGCGCCGCGAGCAGCCGGGTGACCGGGCGGACGGCGACGGGGGCGAGCAGTCCCGCGGCCGCGACGAGCAGCATGACGTTGGGCATGGCCGTCTTGTTGCTGGCGGCCGACGCGGGGTCGCCGACCGCGGTCACCGCCATGCAGACCAGTGCCGTGCCGAGCGCCCCCGCACCCAGCACCCAGCGCGTCGGCGTCATCGCCCGCGACTCGACGGCTGCCTCGCGCAGGGCCTCCGCCGCGGCCACGCGCCCGGCCCGCCGCGCCGCGGCCACCGCTCCGAGCAGCGCGACCAGGACACCGGTGGGGAACGCGACGAGCGAGGGGACGACGGAATCGCTCGGCACCGTCCACGCGGGCGCCATCCCGAGCCGGATCAGCCGGTCCAGAACGGGCTGGGTGGCCAGCGGCCCGGCCAGCGCGCCCGGCGCGGCGGCGGCCACCGCGAGGAACCACGCCTCGGCGTGCACCATCCGCCGCACCTGCCGCCGGGTCGCCCCGACCGTGCGCAGCAGCGCGAACTCGCGGCGGCGCTGCGAGACGGCGAACGCGAAGGTGGACGACACGACGAACACGGCGACGAACGCGGCGAACCCGCCCGCGATCCCGACGACCGTGGCGGCGTTGTTCCGGGCCCGGTCGTCCTCGGCGCGGGCCGGGTCGGGCAGTGCCCTGTCCTGGCCGGTGAGCACTCGGGGGCCGGTCTCGTGGTCGCCGACCGCGGCCCGTACCCGGGCGGCCGGCTCCCACAGGGCGAGCGCGTCGATCCGGGGCGAGAGCGTCGCGGCGCGGGCGTCGCTGAAGAACACCGTGCCCTGCGGGCCCGCCGTGGTGACCCCCACCACCGTGTAGCGCCCGGTGCCGTCGGCCGTGACGACGCCGACCCGGTCGCCGACCGTCGCACCGGTACCGGCCGCGCGGGCCGACGTACTCACCGCGATCTCGCCGTCGCCCGTCGGGGCGCGGCCCTCGGTGATCCGCTGCGCCGCGGTGCGGGCGGCCGACCAGGGCCGGCCGACGGCGGGCGGGCCGCCGGCGAGGCGGGCGGGGAAGATCCGGTCCACGACGGCGCCGGGGAGCCGGGCGGCGAGTGCCGCGGGCAGCCCGCGCGGCTCGGCGCGCGGCGCCCCGGTCGCTCCCTGCCTGCCGTGCACGGTGATCCGCCCGTCGGGGACGACGACGACCGGCGCCGCCGCGTACCGCTGCGGGCCCCGGTCGGGAGTGGTGACGGTGCTGGCAAGGACCTGGCCCATCGCGGCGATCAGCGCTGTGCCGAGGAAGAGCGCGGCGAAGCTGCCCAGGAAGGAGACCCAGCGGGTGCGCAGTGTGGACAGCGCGAGGGTCAGCACGACGCCTCCAGCAGCAGCATCCGGGCGACGACGGAGTCGGGGTCCGGGGCGGTGAGTTCGTCGCGGATCCGCCCGTCGGCGAGGAACAGGACCCGGTCGGCGCAGGCCGCCGCGGCCGGATCGTGGGTGACCATCACCACGGTCTGCGCGTGCCGGTCGACCACGGTCCGCAGCAGCCGCAGCACCTCACGACCGGTGGTCGCGTCCAGGGCGCCGGTCGGCTCGTCCGCGAACAGCACGGCCGGCCGCGTCACCAGCGCCCGCGCGACGGCGACGCGCTGCTGCTGGCCGCCGGACAGCTGGGCCGGCCGGTGCCCCGCCCGGTCGGCGAGCCCCACCGCGGCGAGACCCCGTCGGACGGCGTCGCGGTCGGGCCGCCGCCCGGCCAGCCGCAGCGGCAGCGCGACGTTCTGCTCGGCCGTCAGCGACGGCACCAGATTGAACGCCTGGAAGACGAACCCGATCCGGTCCCGCCGCAGCTCCGTCAGCCTCCTGTCGTTCAGCCGTGCCAGGTCCTGCCCGGCCACGACGACCCGCCCCGAGGTGGGCCGTTCGAGCCCGGCGGCACACTGCAGCAGCGTCGACTTGCCCGAGCCGGAGGGACCCATCACGGCGGTGAACGTGCCGTGGCCGAAGCGGGCCGTCACGTCGTCGAGCGCGGTGACCGGGTCTTCGCCGTTCGGATAGCTCCTGCTCACCGACTCCAGCACCACTGATGTGTCGAGGCTGTCGAGGGGTTTCACCGCGATGCACGTCCGTCCTGGTCGTCCCGCCGGGGGCTGTCTCCTCCCGGGGTGCCGTGCTCGGGACGCTACGGGCGCGAGCTCCGGGCCCGGTACCGGACAGATGACTAGGATCGCCCCGGACGGCTGGTCAACGGGGGTTGGGCACATGGCAGTTGCGGGACGTTCGGCGCTGCGCGGACGGGCGGCGGAACAGGCGGCGCTCGACGCGCTGCTCGTCGGCGCCGCCGCCGGCCGCAGCGGGGTCTTCGTCGTCCGGGGCGAGCCGGGTATCGGCAAGACCGCGCTCCTGGAGTACGCCGAGGAGCGGGCGCGCGGCACCCACGGCACGGCCGTCGTCACGACCACGGGCATCGAGACCGAGGCCGAGATCCCGTTCGCCTCGCTGCATCTGCTGCTGCACCCCGTGCTCGACCGCGTCGACTCCCTGCCCGCACCACAGGCGGCCGCCCTCAGGGCCGCGTTCGGCACCGGCCCCGGAAGCACCGACGACCAGCTCATGGTCGGCCTGGCGGTGCTGTCCCTGCTGTCCGAACTCGCCTCCGACGCACCTCTGTTGTGCCTGGTCGACGATGCGCACTGGCTCGACCACGCCTCTGCCCGCGCCCTGCTGTTCGCCGCGCGCCGCCTCCAGGCCGAGGGCATCGCCCTGGTCCTCGGCGCCCGCCCCGGCTTCGACCCGGCCGGGCTGCCCGAACTGTGCCTGGCCGGCCTCGACCCCGACAGCAGCGCCCGACTCCTCGAGGACCGCTCACCGCGGCTGAGCCCGCCGCTGCGCCGCCGCGTCATGGCGGAGAGCGCGGGCAACCCCCTCGCCCTCCTCGAACTGGCCCGCACGGGAGACGCGTTCGGCCTGGAGCCGCTGCCGTTGCCGCACCGCATCCAGGAGGCGTACGGCGCCCGCATCGCGGAGCTGTCCGCCGGAGCCCGTACGGCCCTGCTCGTCGCCGCGGCCGAGGACGGCGGCGACCTCGACGCGATCCTGCGCGCCGCCGCTGAACTGGGCGCCGCGCCGGGCGCGTTGGGCGAGGCCGAGCGGGCCGGTCTGATCCGGGTCGACGCCGGACGCATCCGGTTCGTCCACCCGCTGATGCGCGGCGCCGTCTTCCGCGCCGACTCCTACGAGGCCCGGCTCGCCGCTCACCGGGCCCTCGCCGGCGTACTGCGGGACCGGCCGGACCGGCGGGCCTGGCACCTGGCCGCCGCCGCGACCTGCCCCGACGAGGAGGCGGCGGCCGCCCTGGAGAGGGCCGCCGGACGGGCCCAGGAGCGGCACGGCCACGCGGGCACCGCCGCCGCGCTGGAACGCTCCGCCGCGCTGACCGGCGATCCGGCCCTGCGCGCCATGAGGCTGGCCGCCGCGGCGCAGGCAGCCGCCGACGCGGGACTGACGCCCCGCGCCAAGTCCCTGGCCGAAGCCGCCGGCCGCGACACGGCCGACCCGCGCACCCGCGCCCGTCTGCAGGCCCTGCGCGCCCGTACGGCCTTCGACGACGGGGACCCGGGCACGGCCCACGACCTGTTGCTCGGCGCGGCGGACGCCGTGACGGGAGCGTCCGCCGGGAACACCGGGGAAGCGCGGGTGGCGGCGGGCATGATGCTCGTGGACGCGGCGCGCAACGCCTGGCAGCTCGGTGACACCGCCCGGCTGCGCGCGGCGGCCGACCGCCTCGCGACGCTGCGGCTGCGCCCCGAGGACGGCCTCGACCCGGCCGTGGCGGCGGTGACGGGGGCGGCCGTGTTCCTGGAGGACGGGCCCGCGACCGCGCTGCCGGCCCTGCGGGCCCTGGTGGCCGACGGCCGCCGCAACCGTTCCGGTTCCCCGGCCCTGCTCATCAACGCGGCCTTCGTCGCGGGCCTGGTCGGCGACTTCGACGCGGGGCGGGAGATCTCCGCCGCCGTCGCGGCCGACTGCCGGGCCCGCGGCGATCTCGGCTGGCTGCCGCTCGCGCATCTGACGCTCGCCGCGTCCGAGCTGTACCTCGGCCGGTTCCGGGACGCGGAGGCGACGGCGGTCGAGGGGCTGCGGGCCGCCGCCGACACCGGCCAGCCCAACCGGGCCGGCTACCTCCAGGGGATGCTCGCCTGGATCCTGGCGGTCCGTGGTGACCAGGCCCGTTCGGCGGAACTCGCCGCCCGCTGCCACGACCACTTCGACGCCACGGGCATCGCCAACAGCCTGGCCTGGGCCGAGTGGGCGCTGGCCCTCGGCGACCTCGGTCAGGGCCGCTTCCCGGAGGCGCTGGAACGCCTGGACGCCACCCGGGCCGGCCCGGTCCGCCGCCAGATCCAGAGCGTCTACTTCGCCCCCGACCGCGTCGAGGCCGCGTCCCGGCTGGGGGTGCCCGCCGACGCGCCCCTCGCCGAGTTCACCGAGTGGGCCGACGCGTCCGGTCTCGCCTGGGCCGATGCGGTGCTGCACCGCTGCCGCGCCCTCCTGGAGCCCGACTGGGGCACGGCCCACGACCTGTTCACCAGGGCCGTCCGCGGCCACGCCGAGAGCGGCCGCCCCTGGGAGGCGGCGAGAACCCGCCTCCTCTTCGGCGAGCGCCTGCGCAGGGAACGTCACAAGACGGACGCCCGCCTCCATCTGGCCGCCGCCCTCGACACCTTCGAACGCCTGGGCGCGACCCCCTGGGCGGACCGTGCCCGGGCGGAACTGCGAGCGGCCGGCGTGACGGCCCCCCGGTCGGCCCGCACCACGGACACCCTTGCCCGCCTCTCCCCCCCAGGAACGTCAGATCGTCCGCCTGGCGGCCACCGGCATGACCAACCGCGACATCGCGGCCCAGCTCTTCCTGAGCCCCAAGACGATCAGCTATCACCTCTACCGGGCCTTCCCGAAGCTGAACGTGAGCAGCAGGGCTCAGCTGGCGGGACTCGACCTGACGGACTGACCGGCCGCCGGTCCCGGCCGGCTGGAGTACGGCAGGAGCGCCATCTCGCGGGCGTTCTTGACGGCGGCGGCGATCAGGCGCTGCTGCTGCGCGGTGACCCGGGTGACCCGGCGGCTGCGGATCTTGCCCCGGTCGGAGAGGAACGTCCGGAGCAGGTCGGTGTCCTTGTAGTCGATGCGGGTGACGTCGGCGCCGAGGAGCGGACGGGAGCGGGGCTTCGGGGACTTGCGCGTGGTGGTGCGTCGGGGCACGGGACTTCTTCCTTACGGGAGGGACGGGGCGGGGACCGGGTGACGCGCCTCAGGCGTCCAGGAACGGCGCGAAGGACGCCGGGAGGTGGCGCCATCCCTCCGGCCCGGCCGCGTACTCGGAGTCGGTGAGCAGGCAGGAGTCGAGGAGCCGCTCGATGCCGCCGCGGTCGAGGCCGGGCGAGGTGAAGACGAGGTGCTGGCAGCGGTCCCCGTGCTCGGGATGCCAGTCGATCGCGGCGGCCGCGCGCCGCACGGGCGGCATCGACTCCCAGCCCGCGTCGGGCAGTGCGGCCAGCCAGGGCCCCGCGCTCTCCACGCACAGCGCCCCGCCCGCGCAGTCCCAGGCGAGCAGGCTGTCGGTCCGGTCGGCGAGCCAGAACCGGCCCCGGCTGCGCGCGGCGGCGCAGCAGAGGTCCTCCAGCGCCTCGTAGAGCCGTTCGGGGTGGAAGGGCCGGGTCTGGTGCCAGACCAGCGTGGCCACACCCGCCTCGTCCGCCTCCTGGGGCAGCAGCGCGCACGCGGGATGCTGGGCCGAGGCGGCCGCCTCCACGTCGAACCCGGCGAAGGCCAGCGCCGCGAGTTCGCCCGACGCCGCGTCGACCCGGCGGGCGGTGGGGTGGAGCTGGGTGAGCAGGGCGTGGTCCTGCTCGTCCGCCTCCGGGTCGTCGACGAGGGCGAGCACGGGCGCGTACTCCACCTGGCGGGCCCAGGTGTCGGCGACGGTGCGCCGGTCGGTCGCGGCGGCGGCGAGTCCGGCCTCGGCGAGGTCGTCGCCGTTGCCGAGGTAGGGCAGGACGAGCGCCGGGGAGACCGCGGTGATCACGTTGGTGAGCAGCAGCTCGTCCCCGCTGTGGGCCGCGACGACCTCGGCCATGGCCTTGGGCTCGACCGAGTCCCACAGCTCGACGACCGCGAGCCGGGTCGTGCCCTCCGCGGCCAGCCGGTCGAGCTCCGGTACGAGGTCCTCGCGCAGGGCGCAGCAGGCGCAGTCGTTGACGAGGGGTGCGTCGCCGGTGGCCAGGACTCCGGAGGCGTCGCGGACGATGCGGCGCACGGTCCCTTGAGCCGCGGTGGCGAGGTCGTGATGCAGGGCGACGCTCCCGGGAACGGCCGTCAGCAGACGCTCGACGACATGGCGGCGGGCGTCGGCGTGCAGTCCGCCGACGAGGACGACCGGCAGGAGTTCGGTACGAGACATGCGAGACATGGGGCTACTATATGGGAATGGTTTCCATTATCAATAAGGCCGTGACGCACGAGAGGCAGGTCACTCCATGTCCGCCCGCTGCCAACTGACCGGCGCCGAGCCGGGATTCGGCAACTCCATCTCCCACTCCCACCGGCGCACCTCCCGCCGCTTCGACCCGAACATCCAGCGCAAGCGCTACTGGCTGCCCGGCGAAGGGCGCCATGTGCGGCTGACGTTGAGCGCCCGCGGCATCAAGACGGTCGACGTCATCGGCGTGGAAGCGGCCGTCGCGCGCATCCGCGCCCGGGGAGGGAAGGTCTGATGGCCAAGCAGAGCAAGATCGCCAAGAACGAGCGCCGCAAGGCCGTCGTCGCCCGGTACGCACCCCGCCGCGCCGAGCTGAAGGAGATCGTCCGGCGCCCGTCCTCGACGCCCGCCGAACGCCGCGCGGCCCAGGCCGAACTGAGCCGCCAGCCCCGCGACGCGAGCCCCACCCGCGTCCGCAACCGCGACAGCGTGGACGGCCGCCCCAGGGGCCACCTGCGCAAGTTCGGGATGTCCCGGGTAAGGGTCCGCGAACAGGCCCACGCGGGCTTCCTGCCCGGGGTCACCAAGTCGTCCTGGTAGATGCGCTTCAGTGGGGGCCGGTGGTCGGTCGATGGGGGGGGCAGCCGGGCCGGAGGGGGCGGGGAAAACCCGTTGGAGTGGCCGCTGGGCAGCGCCGTATCGTGCGCGGACAGAAGCGTTCGGAGGTACGGGGGCTGGGTGCGGGTCGACGAACACGTCGCTTGGGAGCGGGACTTCCCGGTGAAGTACCTCGTGGTCCACGAGGACGAGGACGGCCGGGACGAGTTCTGGGGGCGGTGCGCGGGTGTCGAGGGCATGTTCCTGGACAAGGTGCCGCCACCGCGCGAGGTTCTGACCCTGCGGGGATGCGCGCCCGAGGGCTTGCTGCGCGCCGCGCTGGTGCCGGACGGAGCGGCGAGCGCGCTGCTCGGTGACCTGTGCGTCGAGGTCTGGGACGAGGAACAGCCGGTGCAGTGGTGGTCGTTGGTGGACTGCGTCGTCGTCGCGCAGCGGCCGAACCGTGCGGACCCGGCCTTGGTGGACGTCGTGGTCGGGGCGGGCGTCGAGGAAGAGGAACCCTGGGTGCGCACCCTGTCGGCGACACCGCGGTTCCAACTGTTCGCAGGCCCCACGGGGCCCACGGTCCCGGTCGGCCGCTGCCTGGCCGTGGACGGCCTGTTCGCGACGCGGGACGCCCCGGCGCCCACGCCGCTGACGCTGATCGGCTGCGAGCCCGCCGAACCGCTGCTCGCCGTCCTGCGGCGGCCCCGCAAGTGGGAGCGGGCCTGGGCGGGACTGTGGGCTCTGGACCGTACCGGCCGTGTGATGTACCGGCACCCTGTGGGCCTGCGCATCGAGACGGCGCGGCCCTCGGTGCTGGGCGGCATCCTCCTCGACATCGAGCTCGCCGACGGCGGCGACGACCGGCCTCCGCTGTCGGCCCGCCATGTCTGGGAGACCTGGTGGCGGGGCGTCCCGGTCACCCGCAATCGATGGGCCCCGCTCTCCGCCGAGGCCAGGTCCCAGTGGCTCGACCTGACCGCCGTCGGCATGAGCGGACAGGGCCCGGACCGGTCCGGGGGCGTCCATCACCTCGACGGTACGTACGTCACCGACGCCCCCGGCCTGCACTGCGCCCTGGGGGAGGCGCTGGCGGGGCCCGGCGGCTACTACGGCCGGGAATGGAACGCCTTCCGGGACTGCCTGCACGGCGGCTTCGGCGTGACGGCCCCCTTCACCCTGGTCTGGCGCCACGCCGACGTCGCCCGCAGGGCGCTGGCGCAGGACATCTGGGATCCCGAGAGGGGCCTCAGCTACTTCGAGGAGATCGTTCAGGTCCTCGAAGCCTTCGGCGTCACGGTGGTTCTCCGGTGACGAGGCCCCGCCCGCGGTTCCGCCGGTGTCAGGCGGAACCGCCGGTGCCGGTCGGCCCGGACTGCTGATAGAGCGTCACCAGCACCCCGTGCACCGGCTCGTCGTCCGCGTCCTCGGCGGCCTCGTCGACCAACTCGGTCAGGGCGTCGCCGAGTTGCCTGGCCCTCGCGGGGCTGAGGCGCAGGTGGCGGAGGGTCAGATGGGGCTCGACGGGGGAGCGGTCCAGTTCCTGGGCGACGGCGGCGAACATCGCCGCGGTGCCTGCCGCCTGAGGTTCGGCGACGACCATGCGGCGGGCCGTGCGTTGGTAGTACTGCTCGGTGCCGCCGCGTACCTGACGGGTCTCGGCAACGTGGACGAGACCGGCCTCGCGGAGCACCTTGAGATGGTGCGCCACGTTGCCCTTCTTGGCGTCGAGCTGCGCCGCCAGCCGGCTGGTGGTGGCCGGACGCTGGCCCAGGGCGAAGAGCAGCCGCTGGCGCAACGGGTGGGCGAGCGCGGCGAATTGCGCGGACGCGCCGATCTCCAGGACGTCCTCGGGAGGCTGCGGGTGGGAAGGCTGATCGCTCATACCTAAAGTGTCTAAAGTTATTGACGCTTTCGCAAGAGGGGTGCTCTACTCCCTGCCATGACGACCTTGACGAACCTTCGCCCTGCACCTGTCATCGACGAGACGGCCCGGCTGCTGACCGAGCACTACGTCTTCCCCGACGTGGCCGAGCAGCTCGCCGCCCTGCTGCGCCGCCGCCTCGCCGAGGGGGCCTACGACGTGGACGACGCCGAGGAACTCGCCCGGCTGGTCACCGCGGACCTGCAATCGGTCAACAACGACCGGCACCTGAGACTGAAGCACCACGCCGACCAGGTCCCCCCGAAGCGGGGAGCGGCCACCCTGGACGCCATGCGCCGGGACTTCGACACCTCGCTGGGCGGTGCGCCCCGGGTGGAGCTGCTCGACGGGCAGGTCGCCGTGGTGGAGCTGGCCCCGATGCTGTTTCCGCTGGAGTGGGCCGCCGAACCGCTGACCGCCGCGCTCACCCTGGCCTCCCGCGCCCGGGCGCTGATCGTGGACCTCCGCACCAACCGGGGCGGCGACCCGGACACGGTCGCCTTCGCCTGCAGCTACCTCCTCGACGAGCGCACCCACCTCAACAGCATGTACTGGCGCGAGGGCGAGCGCACCGAGCAGTCCTGGAGCCTGCCCCACGTCCCCGGCGCACGCTTCGGCGGCAGCAAGCCGCTCTACGTGCTGACCGGCGAGACCACCTTCTCCGCCGCCGAGGAACTGGCGTACGACCTCCAGCAGCTCGGCCGCGCCGTGGTCGTCGGCGAGCCCACCCGCGGCGGCGCCCACCCGTGCAACGGCTGGACCGTGCACCCCCACCTGGAGGCCACCGTCCCCGTCGGCCGCGCCGTCAACCCCGTGTCCGGGACGAACTGGGAGGGCACCGGCGTCCGGCCGGACATCGCCTGCGCCGCGGCCGACGCCCTCGACCGCGCACACGAACTGGCCCTCGCCCGCCTGGCGGACTGACCCGCACCGGCAGGCGCGGGCGCGCGGCACTACGCGGGGCGCCGCGCCGCGGCTGCTTCCAGCTCGGCGATCGACCCGGACATGATCGTGCGCACGTGCTCCGTGATGTGCTCGGCGGGCCAGTCCCACCAGGCCACCGCGAGCAGCCGCGCGATGTCCTCGTCCTCGTAGCGCCTGCGGAGGAGACGGGCCGGATTGCCGCCGACGATGCCGTAGTCGGGGACATCACGCGTGACGACGGCCCCGGTGGCGATGATCGCGCCGTGACCGATGCGGACGCCGGGCATCACGGTCGCGCCGTTGCCGAACCAGACGTCGTTGCCCACCACCGTGTCCCCGGGATTCGGCAGGCCCGTGAGCAGGTCGAAATGCTCGGCCCAGGAGCCGCCCATGGTGGGGAACGGGAAGGTGGAGGGGCCGTCCATCCGGTGGTTGGCGCCGTTCATGATGAAGCGCGTGCCGGTGCCCAGCGCGCAGAACTTCCCGATCACGAGTCTCTCGGGCCCGTAGTGGTACAGGACGTTGCGCGTCTCGAACGCGGTCGGCTCGTCCGGGTCGTCGTAGTACGAGTACGCGCCGACCTCGATCAGCGGGGACGTCACCAAGGGCTTGAGCAGCACGACGCGGGGCTGGTCCGGCATCGGGTGGAGGACCGTCGGATCGGCGGGAACGGGCGGCATCGCGATGACGGTTCCTCTCGGCTGGACCACTACTGCTACACCTGTCGCATTAAGACTAGGATGCTCGCACGCCCCGGATGCGTACGAGATATGAGATACGAGATACGAGACACGGGATGCGGAATGCGGGATCTGCGATGACGGACGGCCCTGCCGCGACACCGGACCGCCGCCCCGGTGGCCGCACCGCCCGGGTCCGCGCCCAGGTCCTCGACGCGGTACGGGCCGAACTCGCCGAACGCGGGCACGAAGGCCTCACGGTGGAGGGCGTCGCGACGCGTGCGGGCGTGCACCGCACGACGGTCCACCGGCGCTGGCACGACGTGGGCGGCCTGCTCGTCGACGTCATCGACGCGGCCGGCGAGGCCGACTGGCGGCCCCCGGACACCGGCTCCCTGCACGGCGACCTGACCGCCCTCAACGAGGAGATCCAGCAATCCCTCGTCGTACAGCCGTCGTTCGCCGTCGCGCTGATGGCCGCCTCGTTCCACTCCGAGCGGGCGGCACGGGCCCAGACCCGGTTGTGGGCGGACCGCTACGCCCAGTGCGAGATCCTCGTCGAGCGTGCGGCGGCCCGAGGCGAACTCCCCTGCGGCCGCACCGACGCCCACGCCCTGCTGATCGCCGCCACCGCCCCGCTCTACCACCGGTTGGTCCTCCTGCGCACGGCCGCGGACCCGCACCTCCCGGAACGCTCGGCGACCGCGGCCGTGGCGGCGGCCAAGGCAGGCGCCTTCTCCCTGTGAGCGACGGCGGGGCCGGGCTGCGGTTCCCTCTCGCCGAGGTGCCGCCCGCATCGCCGTGACGAGAATCGGACTCACCCTTTTCCGGACCGACTTGACCGCCGCGACGCCCTCACGATGGCCGGTGTCCACTCCGGCCGCCCCGGCGCGTGCTGCCCGTACGCCCCGCACGTCGCCCCCGGGAGGCCACCCTCGGCCCGTGCTCTGCGGACTGCTGCCGCCGACGGGCCTCCGCGCCACCTCCACGACGGCGCACCCGGGCGGGGCCGGTGGCGAACGCGCCACGCGCCGCATGGCGGGAAGCCTCCGACGGCAGTGTGGTGCGCCGCGCGTTGTGTGCTTCGCTCGGGTTCCGCGGCGCCCGCCGAACGGCGCCGGGCCCGCGCCGAGGGGGAGCCCGCATGGTCCGCTTGTTCCGGTCACCGCCCTCCCTGCCGTGGACGTGGGCGATGAACCGGCTGACCAGCCCCCTTGCCGTGGACGACTACCTCGGCCTGCTCGATCCGCTGTGGTCGGCGCGGCACCCCGCGGGCAGAGTCAGTGCCGTTCGGCCGGAGGGACCCGGTGCGGCCACGCTGACGATCCGTCCCGGCAGGGGCTGGACGGGCCACCGCGCCGGGCAGTACCTCCCGGTCGGGGTGGAGATCGACGGCGTACGGCACTGGCGTACGTACTCGATCACCGCGCCGCCCGTCGACAGCGCCGTCACCCTCACGGTCAAGGCCCGCCCCGACGGCCGGATATCCCCGCACCTGGTGCACCGGACGCCGCCCGGCACGGTGCTCCGACTCGGGCCCGCGCAGGGCGAGTTCACGCTGCCCGAGCCGCTGCCGGACCGCATCCTGTTCGTCACCGCGGGCAGCGGCATCACGCCGGTCATGGGGATGCTGCGCACGCTCGCCCGGTGCCGCCGCGCCGCCCCGGACACCGTGCTCCTGCACAGCGCGCCGACACCGGCCGAGTGCCTCTTCCGCGACGAACTGGCCGCGCTGGACGCCCGGTCGGCCTGGCTGGAGGTCCGCATCAGCCACACCCGGCACGACGGCCGCCTCACCCCGGAGCGGATCGCCGGAGCCTGCCCGGACTGGCGGGAACGGGACGCCTGGGTGTGCGGCCCGGACGGACTGCTCGACGCGGCCGAGCGGCAGTGGACCGCCGCGGGCCTGCGGGACCGGCTGCGCCTTGAACGGTTCCACCTCACGCCCGTGCGGCCGCCCGGCGAGGGCGCGGTCGGCGGCCGGGTGCGGTTCGCGCGCAGCGGCGTCGAGACCGAAGCCGCCGCGGGCACGCCGATCCTCGCGGCCGGCGAGGCGGCGGGCGTGCCGATGCCGTACGGATGCCGCCGCGGCCTGTGCTTCGGCTGTCTCGTACCGCTCGTCGAGGGCCGGGTGCGCGACCTGCGCTCCGGTGAACTGCGCGACGCGTCGGGCGAGTTGATCCAGACCTGTGTCAACGGCGCCGCCGGCCCCCTGGTGCTCGATCTCTGAGGCCCGGCACCACGCAACCCTCTTCCGAGGAGCCCTCATGGCCCTGCCCGTCCCCGCACCCACCCCCGCCCCCGACGCCCTCCGTACCGAGGACCTCGGCCGGGAGCTCGACCGCCTGCGCGCCCGGATCGTCGCCGACCGCGGCCCCGCCGACGCCCGCTACATCCACACCGTGATCGCCGTGCAGCGCGGCTGCGAAGTGGCCGGCCGCTGCGCCCTTGCCGTCTCCCTCTTCCCGCCCGCCTGGGTGGCGGGCACCGCCCTGCTCGCGCTCGGCAAGACCCTGGAGAACATGGAGCTGGGCCACAACATCCTGCACGGCCAGTGGGACTGGCTCGGCGACCCGGCGATCCACTCGACCACCTGGGAGTGGGACTTCGTCACCCCGGTCGACGCCTGGAAACACACCCACAACCACCTGCACCACACGTACACGAACGTCGTCGGCCGCGACCGCGACCTCGGCTACACCGTCCTGCGCATGGCCGAGGACCAGCCCTGGCGCCCGGTCCACCTGATCCAGCCGCTCCTCACCGCCCTGCTCGCGCCCGTCTTCGAGTGGGGAATCGCCCTCTACGACCTGGAGGCGGACGCCGTGCCGTCCGGCCGCAAGAGCCTGCGGTCCTTCCTCGGCGACGTGACCGGCCTGGTGCGCAAGGCGGTTCGCCAGTCGGCCAAGGACTACCTCCTCTTCCCCCTCCTCGCGGGCCCCAGCGCGCTGCCGTGCCTGCTCGGCAACGTCACTGCCAACGCGGCCCGCAACGTCTGGGCGCACACCGTCATCTTCTGCGGCCACTTCCCCGCGGACGTGCACACCTTCACGTACACGGAGGAGCAGATCGAGGGCGAGAGCCGGGGCGAGTGGTACGTGCGGCAGATCCAGGGCTCGGCGAACATCGAGGGCAGCCCGCTGCTGCACATCCTCACCGGCAACCTCAGCCACCAGATCGAGCACCACCTCTTCCCCGACCTGCCGAGCAACCGCTACGCCGAACTCGCCCCGCACGTAAGGGAGATCTGCGCCCGGCACGGCCTGCCGTACGTCACCGGACCGCTGTGGCGCCAGTACGCGTCGATGTGGGCCCGCGTCGTACGCCACGCCCTGCCGTAGTGCGCGCGGCGGCCGTGGTGACGGTCAGGCGTCCGCCCCGGGGGCGGTGATCGAGGACGTGTCGAAGCTGCCGTCGACGATGCTCCGGGCGAAGTCCGTCAGCCGCAGGTGATGAGTACGGGCGTACCCGCGCAGCGCCACGAACGCGTCGTCGACCGAGGTGTTCCAGCGTTCAGCGAGTACGCCCTTGGCCTGCTCGACCAGGATTCTGCTGGTGAGCGCGCCGTTCAGCTGGGCGTTCTCGACGTGGGACCGTTCCAGCGTGCGCTGCTGCAGGATCGTGATGGTGGCGATGTCGGCGAGCGCCTGGGCGAGGACGGCATCGTCCCCGCTCAGACGGTGCGCGACGGTCTGGAAGAGGTTCAGGGCGCCCACCACCCGGTCGCGCAGCCGCAGCGGGATCGCGTGCGTGGTCACGAAGCCGGTCTCACGGGCACGCGGTGCGAACCGGGGCCATGCGGCCGTCGCTTCGTGGCGCAGCAGGTCGATGTTGACGCGGGCCCTGCCGGTGCGGAAGCACTCGGTGCAGGGGCCCTGATCGTGCTGCCGGCCGAACACTTCGAGCAGCCGGGTGTGCTCGTCGGAGGCGGCGATCACCTGGAGTTCACCGTGGGCGTCGGCCAGCAGGATGCCGGCGGCGGACACGTCGAGCAGCTCCACGCAACGGGTGGTGAGCCGCTGCAGGAGGTCGAGCACATCGAAGTCGTCGATGAGCGAGTCCGCGATCTCGACGAACACTTCCGCGAGACGCTGTTCCCGGGCCATGCCGATCATCCCTCTCCGTTGCCGGGCGAATACGGCCCGTATCCGTTGTCTTCGTCGTGGCCGAAGCGCATGCGCCGCGCCACGACGTCCTCCGCGACGTCTCCGAGCGGCCGGTCACTGCCGTAGGCGAAGGCCCGCAGCCGTACCAGGGCCTCCTCCATCGTCGATGCCAGCTGGACGCTGACCATGCCGGCGGCCTGGTGCACCACGGCCCGGTGCAGTCCTTCGACGGGCCACAGGGGTTCGTCGCCGCCCGCGGGCTCCGTGCCGTCGGGCAGCGGCGGGCCGCGCTCGGTGAGCAGTACCGAATTCAGCGCCGCCACCAGCATGTCGGTGTCCGTGAGCTGTCGGGCACTGAGTCCGCGCGCGCCGTCGCAGAGCAGGGTCAGGGTGCCGAGCCGCACCCCGCCGAGGGCGAGCGGGAAACAGCACACTCCGTGCACGCCGAGCTCCTGTGCGGCGGGCAGCAGCGCGGGCCACCGGTCGTGGCGGACCCGGCGCAGGTCCGGCTCCAGCACGGGTACGCCCGCGCGCACCGCGTCGGGGCCCGGCCCCTCGCCGACGGTGAACTGGAGCTCCTCGAACCGCAGGCTCAGCCCGGGAAAACACCACAACGGCTCCGGGGCGGAGGCGGCCGGCTGCGGGAACACGGACACGGCGACGCCCTCGACGCCCAGCATCCGGGCGCCGACCTGTGCGCGATCGTCGCCGTGTGCGGAGCGCAGGGATCGCATCACCTCCGCCATTCCGTCGCTGGTCACCTGACTCCGATCTGGCAGGGTCCGTACGGGCCGGTGCGGGGCGTCGGCCGGCGCCCCCGTCGTGCCTCTACGCCTTCTCGTCCCGGAGCGCCGGGCGGCCCGGCGCCGGACGGGCGGGCCTGCCGAGCCAGGCGTCCCCGGCACTGGCGTAGGCGGGGAACCAGAAGTCCAGACCGCTGATCCGCAGGACGAGCCCGGCCGCCCGGTCGGTGTAGACGACCCGGGCCCAGCCGTGCCTGGACCGGCAGTCGACCCACGCCTCGCACAGCGGCTCGAGGATGCTGCTGTCGGCGAAGGTGACCCGGCTCAGGTCCACGATGAGACAGGGCCGCCCGGCCGCGGCACGGGCACGGCGCAGAGCGGACTCCAGCACGTGGACGGTGGCCAGATCCAGCTCGCCGCGGGCGCGGACGACACGGCAGTCGGTGAAGCGGACGGAGGGCGCCAGGGTGGCGGACCGGGTGGGCGGATCGGAAGCGTCGTACGCGGCGGGGTGCGGATTCATCCGCCCCAACTCCTCAGGCCGGGCAGTGCAATGACGTACGCAGAGCCTCTGTTGCGCGGGGTGAACTACACGGAGAGGGCCGGGTCCGGGGCGACCGTGTTCCGAGCCTACTCGGCGGCCGGAAAAGGTACCCCGCCCTTGGGGAGAAGACCCCTGCCCTTTGCGAGAAGACCTCCGCGAAGGACGCCACCACCGTAAGATCCCGTCGCCCGCCGCCACTTGGGCCCGGACCGGATGGAGCGGATCAGGACGGTGAGCGGAGCCAGCCGTGGGTGCGGGCGGTGCGTGCGGCGACCCGCAACAGCCGTGCGGTCGTGGGCCGTTCGGCGTCCCCGCGCGTGAGCAGGTGGATCTCGATGGCCGCCGCCGGGAACAGCGGTCGCCACACCAGGCCCGCGGGCAGGCCGGGCAGGGCCGACTCGCCGACGACGGAGACCGCGTCGCCCTGGGCGACGGGCATGTGGGCGGCGTCGAAGGACAGGTGCCGCTCGCGCAGCCGCGGGGAGATCCCGGCGCGGACGAAGATGCCGGCGATCGCGTCGTAGTGCCCGGGGTTGTCGCCGCGGGCGTGCGTGAGCACGGTCTCGCCGGCGAGCGCGGAGACGTCGACGACCGCACCCGTGGCGAGGGGATGGCCTTCGGCCATGAGGACGCCCTGGGGTTCCAGCCGTACCAGGGTGCGGACCAGCTGCGGGGTCGGCGGCGGGCAGCGGACCAGTCCGGCATCGAGGGTGCCGTCGGCGACGCCCGCCAGGATCTCGCCGGTGGGCAGCAGACGGGTGCCGGCCTTGATGCCGGGATGCGCCTCGGCCAGGGCGGCGAGCAGGGTGGGCGCGGTCTCGTAGCCGGTGCTCGCGCTGTAGCCGAGGGACAGGCTGCCGCTCGCCCCCGCCGCGTATCCCCGTACGTCGCGCCACAGCCGGTCGGCCTCGTCGCACAGCGCCGCCCCGCGGTCCATCAGCAGCCGGCCGGCCTCGGTGGGCTCCACGGACTGAGTGGTGCGCTCCAGGAGCCGTACGCCCAATTCCTGTTCCAGTTGGCGTATTTGGCGGCTGAGGGCGGGCTGGGCGATGTGCAACCGCTCGGCGGCCCGGGTGAAATTCCGCTCCTCGGCGACGGCGAGGAAGTAGCGAAGACGACGGAGCTCTGCCATGCCGGGCACCCTACAGCAGCCCTGACCTGCATCTATGCCCGTTTGTTCTAGACCCGGTGCGAACAGGTCTTTCCCTTCCCCCGCGGTGACTTCCTAGTGTTCGAGGCGTCGGAAAGAGCACACCACGAGAAGGGCCCCACCCATGAACGAGAACGCAACCACCGCGGCCAGCAAGGCAGTTGTCCAGGAATACATGGACACCCTCGTGAAGGGCGACATGGATGCGCTGCGCGGCTTCTTCGCCCCCGACGCGGCCTGGACGCTCGCCGGTGATCTGCCGCTGTCGGGAACGTGGACGGGCCCCGACGAGATCCTCGGCGAGTTCGTACCGGCGATGATGGCCCGGCTGGTGCCGGAGTCGATGGAGTTCACGTTCGACGGGATGATCGCGGAGGGCGACCAGGTTTTCGCCGAGTGGAACACCCGGGGCCTGGCGCGGGCGGGCGGCCGCTACGACCAGCACTGCCTGGCCGTCTTCACGGTCCGGGACGGCCGGATCACCGCGGTGCGCGAGCACCTCGACACCCTGCACGCCCGGACCGTCGTCTTCGCCTGAGCCCCGACGCCCTGCACCAGGAGCTGTGAACCATGAAGGCCATGCTGCCCGGATCCGCCGCCGATGCCGGCAAGCCGGTCGTGCTCGGTGAGGCCGCCGAGCCCGACCCCGCCGCCGACGAGACCGTCGTCGCCGTGGAGGCGTACTCCGTCAACCGCGGCGAGACCTTCCAGCTCGACGGCGGCCTCGACCGCCGCTGGGCGGGCTGGCGCCCCGGCAAGGACGTCGCCGGCACCGTCGTACGGGCGGCGGCCGACGGCACCGGCCCCGCCGCGGGCACCCGCGTCGTCGCCCATCCCCCCGCGTACGGCTGGGCCGAGCGCGTCGCCGTACCCACCACGAGCCTGGCCGAACTGCCCGACAGCGTCGACGCCGTGACCGCCGCGGCCCTCCCGCTCGCCGGGATCACCGCACTGCGACTGCTGCGCGCCGCGGGCCCGCTGGCAGGCCGCCGCGTCCTGCTCACCGGCGCGAGCGGCGGCGTCGGCCACTACCTGACCGAGCTGGCCGCCGCCTCCGGCGCGGACCTCACCGCGGTCACCGCCACCGCCGAACGCGGCGCGCGGCTGCTGCAGCTCGGGGCGGCCGGGCTCCTCACCTCGGTGGACGAGGCGACAGGCCCGTACGACGTGATCCTGGAGTCGGTCGGCGGCACCAGCCTGCCCCGGGCGCTGGCCCGACTGGCGCCGGGCGGACAGCTGGTGTGGTTCGGGCAGGCGAGCCGCGAGCCCGTCACACTCGACTTCTTCGACTTCTTCAAGGGCCCGGACCAGGCCCGCATCACGCACTTCGACTACACGGCCTCGGACGCGACGTACGCCCAGGACCTGACCGCCCTGGTACGCCTGGTCGGCACCGGCCGCCTGCACCCCGAGATCGGCACCGTACGCGACTGGAGCCACACGGCCGACGTCATCACCGACCTGCGCGGCCGCAGAATCCGCGGCAACGCGGTCCTGACCGTCGGCTGACAGGCGTCGTCCGGGGGTGGTCCCGACTCCTCTCACCAGGCAGACGGTCGCGGCGGGCCTCCCTCATCGGTGTCCTCGGGCCAGTCGACGGGTCGGATGTCGGTCCTGCTGAGGATGCCCGGGTCGGGCAGACCCCCGAGCTGATCAGGCTCACACCAGTAGGCCCGCCGGGTCCGAGGAAGAGGTATCTCCACCAGCTTGCCGTCGTGGATCATCCACAAGCCGAAGCAGTCGTCCTCCTCGTCGTGGATCAGCACCTGGACCGTCTCCGGCCTGGGCCACGGCAGGGACTCCAGGTCTTTCAGCAGGCCGGATCTGCCGCCCCACTTCAGGAACTCCGCACCCCAGCCGAACCCCCAGATTCCGCCGGGCCGCATCTCGTAGAACGTGCTCCTCCAGGTACGAGTGTCGTCGTCCCGGGTCAGCGGCTCCATGACCTCGTCCGCGTCCTGCGCCAGCACGATGACTTCAGCGATTCTGCTCACGCCGGAGTATCGCCGGGAACCACCCGGGTTCCTCAACCGGTTTGCCTGCCGGGGCGAAGAGCGTGGTGGCGCCGCGGACTGCCGGAGAACGCGGACGTGCGCCGCCGGTGGTGCCGGGCGGTCCGGGGCACGACTCACTCCGGGTGTGGCAACTCGTGGGGATCCGTGGATGCGGAGGCCGCCCTCGGCGGCGGGGGCGTCCGCCGGCCGGTCAGCTGCTCGTGGAGGGCGGGGCCGGTTCCACCGGGCTGAACCGGCGCTCGCCTCAGGCCGTGGTCGTCGGATCGGAGGACTCGGCGGCGCGCCGGTACTCGGCGTTGATGCGTTGGGCCTCTTCGAGCTGGTCCTCGAGGATGACGATCCGGCAGGCGGCCTCGATCGGGGTGCCCTGGTCGACGAGCTCGCGCGCGCGGGCCGCGATCCGCAGTTGGTAGCGGGAGTAGCGGCGGTGCCCGCCGTCGGAGCGCAGGGGCGTGATCAGCCGTGCCTCGCCGATGGCGCGCAGGAAGCCGGGAGTCGCGCCGATCATCTCGGCGGCTCGGCCCATGGTGTAGGCGGGGTAGTCGTCGTCGTCGAGACGGCCCAGCGAATTGTCTGCTGTCATTTCACCTCTCTGTGGAACGCGTCGAGGGGCCCTGATGCCGTACGGCACCAGGGCCCCGAAGGAACTACTACACCATCTGCCGACCTCGATGCTGCGTCGGCCTTCTGTTTCCGCACGACCGCCCATACTGCCGACGGGGTTGCGGGGATCGCGGATGCGTGACCGGAGACCACCTGCCTATCGATGTCCTGCGGTACCCGGGCTCAGTGGTGCTCCCGGGCGATCCTGATGGCGATCGATTCCTCCGTTCTTCCCTCTGGATCATTCACTCTCTCGCTGTGGCGGCCCCTGATCACCGCGGGCCACCCGGTCCGGTGGCCAGTCCCGTCGCCGTCTGCAACAGCCCTGGCTTCGAAACTCCGCCACCACACCGTGATACGTGCACTACTGCCCGGCAGTTCGTATCTGCCCGGCCTTGCTCGATCTCGGCTACAAGAGAAACCTTAACTGCGTGCAGATCTAATGTCTACTCCAGCGACGATAGATTTTCGGGTGTCCATCGATGAGGTAACCCTCGTCGCTCGCGTAGGGACGGCTCGGGAGACCGAGCTGCGGCGACAAGCGGCACGACCACGGTTCGACACGCAGTGAGGGCCCGACCGGTCGTGCCGGTCGGGCCCTCACTGCTGCTGTCCTGGTGTCGTCTCGCGACTGCCCCTGCCTCCTCAGGCCACGCTGGTACCCAGCATGGCGGAGGCCCGCTGGAGCGGGCTGAGATCGGGCGCGGGCGCGGGCGTCGGCATCGTTCGGCAGGTGAACCCGAGTCGGGTCATGGCCCGGACGACCTCGCCCGCGCTGAAGTCGCGGCGGTCCTGGCGGGTGATCAACTGGCCGACCTGCTTGACGGGGTACTGCCGCCGCCCGATGGTCACCGAGTCTTCGGTGACCGCCTCGGGCTTGACGCCCTTCATCGTCTCGAGCACACCGGCCCTGGTCAGGTCGAACGGGAAGCGGGCGATGACACAGCGCATGGGACCTCACAAGGAGCGGGGGAGGGGGGACCGATCGTGGAGAGCTGATTCGGCGGGTGGGGCATGGGGCGGCCGGGGCACTGCCGTGTGCGTCGCACACGGGCGGTGCGCCGGACGGGTCGCAGCGCTACCCGCGCTGGGCTTCGGGCGTCCTCCGCGGCGAGGGAAAATGTCCGCTGCCCCCGCTGATGTCACGCAGGCGGATCCGGTCCGTGTATCCGGTGCTGTCACGGACGGCGGTGAGCCGGGCCAGGGTGATCAGGCCGGTGCGCATGCCGTCCTCGTCGCAGACGAGCAGGTGTCCGACTCGGGCGCCGGCCATGACGGACAGTGCCACCTCGACCGTCATGTCGCCCCAGACCCGTGGTCCGGCTTCTTTCGGGGTATCCACCCCCGCCGTGCGCGGGGCGTCGGCGTCCGTCGGGCGGAGCTGCGTCTGAACGAGCGTCAAAAGATGTCTCCTGCAGAGAGGGATCGGTTTCCTGATCACGGAGGTGCTAGGCCGCCTTCTCGGCTGGGCGCTGCTGAACGGGCGCACGCCGGTTCGCCGACGCGGCACGGCGACGGCCACGGGAGGCGGCGCCGCGCTTGGGCCGTTCGGCCACCGGCGCGGTGACGACGACCGGAATGCCGGAAGGAGTCCGGGCGCCGGTGATGCGATGCAGTTCCGGCTCGCCGGAGCGGACCTGGGTGACGTGCGGACGGATCCCGGCGTCCGACATGAGCCGGACCACGCCGCGGCGCTGGTTCGGCGTCACGAGCGTGACGACGCTGCCGGACTCGCCGGCGCGGGCCGTGCGGCCGCCGCGGTGGAGGTAGTCCTTGTGGTCGGTCGGCGGGTCGACGTTGACGACGAGGTCGAGGTTGTCGACGTGGATGCCGCGGGCGGCGACGTTCGTGGCGACCAGCACCGTGACGTGCCCGGTCCTGAACTGCTCCAGCGTGCGGGTGCGCTGGGGCTGTGTCTTCCCGCCGTGCAGCGCCGCGGCGCGTACGCCGCTGTTGAGCAGGTCCCGGGTCAGCCGGTCGACGGCGTGCTTGGTGTCCAGAAACATGATCACGCGGCCGTCGCGGGCAGCGATCTCGGTGGTGGCGGTGTGCTTGTCGGCGCTTTGGACATGCAGAACGTGGTGTTCCATCGTCGTGACCGTGTCGGCCGACGGGTCGACCGAGTGGACGACGGGGTCGGTCAGGTAGCGGCGCACCAAGAGGTCGACATTGCGGTCCAGCGTGGCGGAGAACAGCATCCGCTGACCCTCGGGGTGCACCTGGTCCAGCAGCGCCGTGACCTGTGGCATGAAGCCCATGTCCGCCATCTGGTCGGCTTCGTCCAGCACGATGACGCCGACCTGGTCCAGCCGGCACGCACCACGGGCGATGAGGTCCTTGAGACGGCCCGGGGTCGCCACCACGATCTCGGCTCCTCCGCGCAGCGCGCCCGCCTGCCGGCCGATCGACACCCCGCCGACGACCGTGGCCAGGCGGAGCCTGACGGAGCGGGCGTACGGGGTGAGTGCGTCGGTCACCTGCTGGGCGAGCTCACGGGTGGGTACGAGGATCAGTCCCAGCGGTTGGCGGGGCTCGGCGCGCTGTCCGGCGGTGCGGGAGAGCAGGGCGAGCCCGAAGGCGAGGGTCTTGCCCGAGCCGGTGCGCCCGCGGCCCAGGATGTCGCGGCCCGCGAGGGAGTTCGGCAGCGTCGCACCCTGGATCGGAAACGGTACGGTGACGCCCTGCCTGCCGAGCTCGGCCAGCAACTGCGCGGACATGTCGAGATCGGCGAAGTCCTCCACGGCGTCCATCGCGGGAGTGATCGTCGTGGGGAGCGCGAACTCCCTTTGCGGCGCGGCGGTCCGACGGCCGCGACCGCCGGACGGGGCGGGCCTGCCGGAACAGCGCGGGGCCGGTGAACCGAGGCTTCGCCCGCCCTTTCCGGTATCGGTACTGCCTCCACCGGTGCGGCTGGAACGGTCGTTCGTGCGTGTGCGGTTCATACGGGAACCTTCCTCGATGCGGCGCATTTCAAGGAATTCTCGTCAGAGCGAGCGACGCAGAGAATCGCAAGAATGTACCGGTGAAATCCGGCAGTGGAGCTGACCGGCAAATAGAACGCGCGGGTGCGGGCACCGAATGATTGGCGTGCCGGGGTGCGAGATCTGGGGTGGCGATTTTTCTTCGGCGTGCAGGGACGGATCCCTGTCCCCGCGGAACCGTCCGTTGACGCTGAAGCCGCTGCGGAAAAACCATGCAGCTGGGGCCCGCACCCCGAGGGATGCGGGCCCCAGCTGCAAACTGCGCGTCAGCGTCAGGCGGGAACGATGTTCTCGGCCGTCGGGCCCTTCTGGCCCTGAGCGATGTCGAAGGTCACCTTCTGTCCTTCGAGGAGCTCACGGAAACCCTGGGCGGCGATGTTCGAGTAGTGGGCGAACACGTCGGCGCCGCCACCGTCCTGCTCGATGAAGCCGAATCCCTTTTCCGCGTTGAACCACTTCACAGTGCCATTGGCCATGTCTGTCTCCTTCGGGGCAGTGCATCGAAATCCACGCTCTGCGGATTCCGTGTCGCCGCAATGATCACCCCGCCGGAAATTACCGGCCAACACGAAAACGCTTCCGTTCGGAAATTTCGATCGGAGCGCTTTAAGTTTTAGGAACCACAACTGCAACTGAAGTGACAGTAGCACGTCTCGGCGGTCGGCGAGTGGCGGATTTTTCCACTCCGCTCGGCGCGCGAAAAACTCTTACTACGCGGCTCGCCAAACTCTCCCTTCGCGAAAGCAGAAATTGATTCTCCGGGATCTCAACGTTTTTTCTGAGCCGACGCCGCGGCGGTCGGCGCCTCAGGGGAGGTGCGATGAAGCGATCTGCTGCCGGCTCTCCGCCGCTGCCCGCCGGGACCGTCACGCGGCCGTGGCGCTCTCGTCCAGTGCGGGACGGATCATGATCTTCACGGGAAGAGCTCTCGGGGCCCCAGGCGATGCGAGGCCTGCGGCTCTGCGCGTCCTCGTGAACAGTGGCTGTCCGACGGCCGGAGCGGGATCGTCCACATCGAGCGGATCTCGAAGTCGGGCCCCCAAACTGGCCCCCCAACGCACATCAGGCCCGGCACTGATTTCTCAGTACCGGGCCTGACCTGGTGTTTCAGCTGTCGGGGTGGCGGGATTTGAACCCACGACCTCTTCGTCCCGAACGAAGCGCGCTGCCAAGCTGCGCCACACCCCGATGTCGTTGCTCCGCTTCCCGCAGTGCTGCAGGTCCTGGCGACGTCGTTTACTTTAGCCCACCGGGGCCCGGAGACGAAATCCGGTTTTGGGGGGAGCGGATCTCGGGCCTGATGTGGTCCAGGGCGACCAGGGCCAGGGCCAGCAGGTAGAAGGCCAGGCCGAAGACGACGGCGTTGGTGAGGACGCCGGGGTAGCCGTGGGCGTCGACGTCCAGGAACGGGTACGGGTAGCGGGCCGGCGTGCCCGGGGTCATGATCGCGCCCCGGACCAGGGCGAAGCCGAAGTAGGCCAGCGGGTAGAGCAGCCACAGGGCCGCGTGGCGCAGACGCAGGAGGCCGGGGCGGGTGAGCGCGAGCCAGTCCAGGAACACGGCGACGGGGGTCACGGTGTGCAGGAGCTGGTTCGAGACCGTGCGCCAGCCCGTCATGACGTGGTCCGGGTCGTCCGTCATGGAGAAGCCGGACGAGGAATTGGCCAGGACGAAGTGGTAGACGAGGCCCGTGATGCAGATGAAGAGCAGGGTGCCACCCGTCACCAGGGGCGGGAGAGGTGGGCGGGCCGACCAGGCGCGCCATGCCGAGAGGGCGAGGACGACCGCGACCAGGATGTTCGACTGGATCGTGAAGTAGCTCAGGACGCGCAGCGCGCTGTCGCTGATCGTCAGGTCGATGACGATGCCGGTCAGGGCCGCGAGGGCGGTCAGGAACCGGAACGCCGCCGCGCCGGGGCGGCGGCGGACCGGGACGACCGCCTCCGCCGGAACGGAGGCGGCGGAGTTCGGCGTGATCATGCGATCCACCGTACGTCCGGGGCGGCACGGTTACCGGGCGGGCGTCCTCGGGGCCAGCGTCAGCAGCGTCGCCTCCGGCGGGCAGGCGATGCGGAACGGGGTGTAGCGGTTCGCGCCGCAGCCGGCCGAGACGTGGAGGTAGGAGGTGTTGCCCTCCGCCGTGTGCCGCGACAGGCCCTTCACGCGGTCGGTGTCCAGGTCGCAGTTGGTGACCAGGGCGCCGTAGAAGGGGATGCAGACCTGGCCGCCGTGCGTGTGCCCGGCCAGGATCAGCGGGTAGCCGTCCGCGGCGAAGGCGTCCAGGACCCGCAGGTACGGGGCGTGCACCACGGCCATCGTGAAGTCCGGGCCGTCCGTGGGGCCGCCCGCCACCTCCGCGTACCGGTCGCGCTTGATGTGCGGGTCGTCCAGGCCGGTGAAGCCGATCTCGACGCCGGACACCTTGAGCGTGCCGCGCGTGTTGGTGAGGTTCAGCCAGCCGGCCTCGTCGAAGCCGTCGCGCAGGTCCTCCCACGGGTTGTGGATGGCGCCGACGACCGGCGGGTTGCCGTTCAGACCGTGGCGGCCCTGCACCTTCTCCAGCAGGTACCGGGCGGGGTTGCGGGGCCGGGGACCGTAGTAGTCGTTGGAGCCGAACACGTACGCGCCCGGGAACTCCATCAGCGGCCCGAGTGCGTCGAGCACCTCGGGCACGCCCTCCGGGTCGGAGAGGTTGTCACCCGTGTTGATGACGAAGTCGGGGCGCAGCCCGGCCAGCGAACGCAGCCAGCGCTGCTTCTTGCGCTGCCCGCCGACCATGTGGATGTCGGAGACCTGGAGGACGCGCAGCGGCTGCATACCGGGGGGCAGGACCGGGACCGTGACGCGTCGCAGGCGGAAGGAGCGGGCCTCGAAACCCGCGGAGTAGGCGACGGTGGCGGCGCCCGCCGCCACGATGCCAGCAGAGACCTTCAGGGGAATCCCGTATCGCGCGCGCATGTGCCCCATCGTGTCAGACGGGCGGGGCCCCGGAAATCGGCGGGCGTGACGCCCCGTACACCTGCGACAATCACGTCATGACCACGCTCAAGTCGAAGCTGCAGGAAGACCTCAACGCCGCGATCAAGGGGCGTGACGAGCTGCGCTCCTCGACGCTCCGGATGACCCTCGCCGCCATCACGACCCAGGAGGTCGCCGGCAAGGAGAAGCGCGAGCTCGCCGATGACGAGGTGCAGGCGGTGATCGTCAAGGAGGCGAAGAAGCGCCGCGAGGCGGCCGAGGCCTTCGAGAAGGGCGGGCGTGCCGAGTCCGCCGCCCGTGAGCTCGCGGAGGGCGAGGTGCTCGCCGAGTACCTGCCGCAGCAGCTGTCCGACGCCGAGCTGGAGCAGATCGTCGGGCAGGCGGTCGAGGAGGCGAAGGCGGCCGGCGCCGAGGGCCCCCGCGCCATGGGCCAGGTCATGAAGATCGTGAAGCCGAAGGTCGGGGACCGCGCCGAGGGCGGCCGGGTCGCCGCCGCGGTCAAGAAGCTGCTCGTCGGCTGACCCGACGGCTCACCGGCCGAGCCGGAGCCGCACGGCGATCGAAGCCGCGTGGAGAACGCAGCCGCACGGAGAACGAAAAGGGGCGCCCCCGCGGGGGCGCCCCTTTCAGCTGTGGTCCTGGGCCCGGCTACCGGCCCCAGCCGCCGCCGTTCCCGTTCCCGCCGTTGTCGTTCCCGCCGTTCCCCTGGCCCTGGAACAGACCGTCGGGGAAGGTCGGATCCGGGTTGGTGCCGCCGGGCTTGGCGTCGCCCTGGCCCTGGTCGCCACCCTGGTCGCCGCCCTTGTCCCGGCCCTTGTCCTTGCCCTTGTCGGGGTCGGGGATGTCGACCATGGTGAAGCCCGGCGCCTCCTTGCCGGACAGGGCGCCGGTCATGGCCGCCCGCCAGATCGGGCCGGGCGTGTCGGCGCCGTAGACCTTGGCGTGGTAGCGGCCGCCGATCGTGATGTTCTCCATCTCGACGCCCTGCGAGGCGCTGCCGACCCAGACGGCGCCCGACAGGTTCGGCGTGTAGCCCACGAACCAGGCGTTCTTACGGGCGTCCGTCGTACCCGTCTTACCGGCGTTGTCCCGGTCGGAGAGGCCGGCCTGCTGACCCGTACCGGAGTCGGTCACACCGCTGAGCAGCGTATTGATCTTGTCCGCGGTCTGCGTCGACATGGCGCGCGAGCACTTCGACTTCGGCACGGCCAGCGACTTGCCGTTGGCGTCCGTGATGGACTCGAGGGCGATCGGGGTGCAGTACGTGCCCTCGTTGGCGAACGCGGCGTACGCGGAGGCCATCGTCAGCGGCGACAGACCCGTCGAACCGAGGGTCATCGAAGAGGGCACCTCGGGCACCTTCGTGCCGTTGCCCTGCACCACGCCGAGCTTGTCGGTCATCTGGACGACCGGGCACATGCCGGTGTCGGCCAGCATCTCCACGAAGTACGTGTTGATGGACTTCTCCATCGCCTCCTTGAGGCGATAGGGGCCGGACTCCGACTCGTTCTCGTTCTCCAGCTTGTAGCCGCCGTCGTTCTTCCACGGCTTGCCGCTGCACGTCTGCACGGTGTCCGGGTACGGCATCTGGTACGGCGCCGGGAACTGCTGCGTGATCGGCGTGCCGTTCTCCAGCGCGGCCGCCGCCAGGAACGGCTTGAACGTCGAACCGGTCGGGAAGCCGTAGTTGGAGCCGTGGTAGGCCGAGTTCACCGAGTAGTTGATCGACGTCTCGTTCTTGCCGTAGCCGTACGGCTTCGACTGGCCCATGCCGAGGATCTTGCCGGTGCCCGGCTCGACGAGCGTGACCGCCGTGGCGACCGAGTCCGTCTGGTACACGTTGCTCTTGATGGAGGCCTGGACCGACTCCTGGGCCTGCGGGTCCAGCGTCGTCCTGACGGTCAGACCGCCGCGGCTCCAGAGCTTGGCGCGGGCCTCCTTGGTCTTGCCGAAGGCCGGGTCGTTCTTCACGACCTGCTCGACGTAGTCGCAGAAGAAGGCCGCGCCCTTGACCGCGGTGATGCAGCCGTTCTGCGGCTTGCTGACCTTCAGTCCGAGGACCGCCTGCTTGGCCTTGTCGGCCTCGGCCTGCGAGATGTCGTGGACGTCGGCCATGCGCTGCAGCACGATGTTGCGCCGCTTCTTCGCCTCGGCCTCGTCGTTGACCGGGTCGTAGCGGCTCGGCGACTGCACGATGCCCGCGAGGAGCGCGGACTCCTGGACGTTCAGCTCCTTGGCCGGCTTGGAGAAGTAGCGCTGGGAGGCTGCCTCGACGCCGTACGCCTGCTGACCGAAGTACGTGATGTTCAGGTAGTTGGTGAGGATCTTCTTCTTGCCGAGATCCTTCTCGATCTGGATCGCGTACTTCAGCTCGCGGACCTTGCGCCCGATCGTCTGCTGGGTGGCCTGCGCCAGCTTCGTCGGGTCGTCGCCCGCCTCCTCCATGAAGACGTTCTTCACGTACTGCTGGGTGAGGGTGGACGCGCCCTGGGAGACGCCGCCGCCCCGCGCGTTCGCGTTGATGGCGCGCAGGATGCCCTTCGCGTCGATGGCCCCGTGCTCGAAGAAGCGCGAGTCCTCGATCGCGACGATCGCCTTCTGCATGTACGGGGAGATCTCGTCGAGCTTCACCACGGTGCGGTCGCGGTCGTAGACCGTCGCGATCTTTCCGCCCCGGGCGTCCAGGATCGTGCTGCGCTGGCTGAGCGGCGGCTGCTTCAGCGCCGCCGGCGTCTCGTCGAACTCCTCGACCGAACCCTTGGCGGCCAGGCCGAGCGCGCCCGCGGCGGGCAGCGCGATTCCGGCGAGCACGGCTCCCGCGAGCACGCTGACACCGAGGAACTTGGCGGCCTGTTGAGCCGGCGACATACCGCCGCCGTCACCGGCCGAGCGCTTCTTTCCCATGCAGGGCAGCCTACGTTCTGATTCTCCGGACAGGCGTATATGCCTTGGCCTAAGCTGCACTCAACTGTCACAGCAGTGCGGTCTCGTATCAAGACGTGGGACGGCCCCGAAACGTTCCCGGCATTTCTTTCCCTACCTCTGACGTGCCTCTTGTAGTCATTCCTGTGCCTGCCGCGACCCCCGGCGCGAGGCCCGGAAGCTGTCCGAAACCGCCTTGTGTGTCATCCGACGCCCGTTGTGGCGCAAGGGAAGTGTCCCTATTTGCCGGGGTTGTTACGCATGTCTCCCGGTCACTCCGTCGGGTGATCTGCCGCTTACGCATAGTCCGTTCGGGCCATTCAAGATTGGGCCCGAAGGGGGTGTTGCGCTGTGCCCACCTTCCGTAACGTCCTCAACTGGCGGCGGTGAATATGCCGCTGCCGCCGTGGGGGAGCCTCGATTCGGGAGAGGACGGCGCCGGTATGGGCTGGGTAGTCGACTGGAGTGCGCAGGCGGCCTGCCGCACTACCGATCCGGATGAACTGTTCGTTCAAGGAGCAGCGCAGAACCGGGCGAAAGCGGTGTGCACGGGATGTCCCGTGCGGACCGAGTGCCTGGCGGACGCGCTCGACAATCGCGTCGAGTTCGGCGTGTGGGGTGGCATGACGGAGCGGGAGCGCCGCGCACTGCTGCGCAGGCGTCCGACCGTCACCTCATGGCGCCGGCTGCTTGAGACGGCGCGGACGGAGTACGAGCGCAGTGCGGGCCTGCTGCCCGCGGAGCTCGACAACGACGAGACGTACGAGAGGTTCGCCGCCGTCGGGTAGGACGGCGCCGCACCCTTTCGTACCGGAGTGCCGGAGTACCGGAGCCGTGACCGGCTCCGGGCCGCGGCCGCACGGCCGACGTGCGGGCGCGTACGGCTCATTCAGCTCCGGCCGGAGTGCCACCGGCCGCGAGCCGGTCTCCGATGTCCCTGAGACCTGCCAGGTCGTGCACATCGCCGGGCAGCGCCGCGATCTCGGCCACGGCGACCTCGGGGTGGAGCGCGGTGAAGCGGTCACGCGTGCGCTGTTCACGCGCGACGAGCCGCATCCGCTCGGCGTGCAACCGCAGCAGCCCTGCGGTCAGTTGTTCGGTGCTCAGGTGTGCGGGATTCTCCGCTGCGGCGGGGGAGCCGGACGCGGGATCTGACACGGGTTCTGACGGCTGATCTGACTCGGAGACTGGCTCAGAGGCTGACTCGGGGTCGGGCTCGGGGGGAGTACGAACCTCTTCCTTCCCGGGCGTCTGATCCACAATGCGGCGCTCGTCAAGATTTTCCGCGGCGGCGAGCGCCCGCTCGGCCGACAGCCGGTCGGCGCCGCTGCCGTGCACCCGGTTCAGCACCAGGCCGGCGAGCGGCATCCGCTCCGCTGCCAGGCGTTCCACGAAGTAAGCGGCCTCCCGCAGCGCGTCCCGCTCGGGTGCGGCGACGACGAGGAAGGCCGTGCCGGGCGCCTGGAGGAGCTTGTACGTGGCGTCCGCGCGGGTACGGAATCCGCCGAACATGGTGTCCATCGCGGCCACGAAGGTCTGTACGTCACGCAGCAGCTGCCCGCCGAGGAGCTTGCCGAGCGCGCCCGTCATCATCGACATCCCGACGTTCAGGAACTTCATCCCGGCCCGGCCGCCGACCTTCGCGGGGGCCATCAGGACGCGGATCAGCTTGCCGTCGAGGAACGAGCCGAGCCGCTTCGGCGCGTCCAGGAAGTCGAGCGCCGAGCGCGACGGCGGGGTGTCGACGACGATCAGGTCCCAGGTGTCCCGGGCCCGGAGCTGGCCCAGCTTCTCCATCGCCATGTACTCCTGCGTGCCCGCGAAGCCCGCCGAGAGCGACTGGTAGAAGGGGTTGTTCAGGATCGCCTCGGCCCGCTCGCCGTCCGCGTGCGCCTCGACGATCTCGTCGAAGGTGCGCTTCATGTCGAGCATCATGGCGTGCAGCTCGCCGCCCGCCGCGTCGCCGGTGGCCTCGACGCCCTTCACCCGGCGCGGGACGTTGTCCAGGGAGTCGATGCCCATCGACTGGGCGAGCCGCCGGGCCGGGTCGATGGTCAGCACCACGACCTTGCGGCCGCGCTCGGCGGCGCGCAGGCCGAGCGCCGCGGCGGTCGTGGTCTTGCCGACCCCGCCGGAGCCGCAGCAGACCACGATGCGGGTGGCCGGGTCGTCGAGCAGCGGGTCGATCTCGAGCGCGCCTGTTGCCGGGTTCAGCGTCATCGAAGCGGTCCTCAGATCCCTTGCCGTCGCAGTTCCTCGGCGAGCGTGTACAGGCCCGCGAGGTCCAACCCCTCGGTGAGCAGCGGAAGTTCGTGCAGCGGCAGCTCCGCCCCGGTGAGCAGCTCGCGCTGGGCGCGCTCCAGGACGTACCGCTCCGCGTACTCCTCCGCCTGCGCGAGCAGCGGCCCCACGAGCCGCTTCGCGCCGCTGAGCCCGGCCGCCGTCAGGGCCCCGGTGACGTCCGGTGCGACGGACGGCGAACGGGTCAGCGCCAGGGCGGGTTCCCCCAGGATCGCGGGTCGCACCATGTTCACCATGATCCGTCCGACGGGCAGCTGCGCGGCGTGCAGTTCGGCGACCCCGTCGAGGGTCTCCTGCACCGGCATCTCCTCCAGGAGGGTCACCAGGTGCACCGCGGTCTGCGGGGACTTGATGACCCGCATGACGGCCTGGGCCTGATTGTGTATCGGGCCCATCCTGGCGAGCCCGGCGACCTCGTCGTTCACGTTCAGGAAGCGGGTGATGCGCCCGGTGGGCGGGGCGTCCATGACGACGTAGTCGTACGCGTACCGCCCCTGCTTGTCCTTGCGCCGTACGGCCTCGCATGCCTTGCCGGTCAGGAGTACGTCCCTGAGGCCCGGCGCGACGGTCGTGGCGAAGTCGATCGCGCCCAGCTTCTTCAGGGCGCGGCCGGCGCCGCCCAGCTTGTAGAACATCTGGAGGTAGTCGAGCAGCGCCAGTTCCGGATCGATGGCGAGCGCGTACACCTCCCCGCCGCCGGGTGCGACGGCGATCTTCCGCTCCTCGTAGGGGAGTGCCTCCGTCTCAAAGAGCTGTGCGATGCCCTGCCTGCCCTCCACCTCCACGAGGAGAGTGCGCTTGCCCTTTGTCGCGAGGGCGAGCGCGAGTGCGGCGGCGACCGTGGTCTTTCCGGTACCGCCCTTGCCGCTGACGACCTGGAGCCTGCTCACGTATTCGAGCGTAACCAGAACGCGGGCGGATCACGCAGCAGCCTCAGGAACGACTAGGGCCTGCCGGGCGGATCCGGCTGGACAATTGGTGGCCAATGACTGGTCGACGCAGGCAAGCGGGGGCTGGTGCGTGCAGCTGCAAGGCGGAGGAGGGCGACAACGCGGAGCGTTGGCAACCGACGACAACGCCGCAGATGTGCGTGCCAGGCCCCGCGACTCCAGCAGGATCCGCCCGGGAGGCCCTGGCCTGACTTCGGCGGCTACAGTCGGCTCCATGGCTAAGAAGTGGGAGTACGCGACTGTGCCGCTGCTGGTGCACGCGACGAAGCAGATCCTGGACACCTGGGGCGAGGACGGCTGGGAGCTCGTCCAGGTCGTGCCCGGACCGAACAACCCCGAGCAGCTGGTGGCGTACCTGAAGCGGGAGAAGAGCGCGTGAGCGGCGCGGTGGAGGCGCGGCTCGCCGAGCTGGGCCTGACCCTGCCGCCCGTGGTGCCTCCGGTCGCCGCGTACCAGCCGGCCGTGCGGTCCGGTGTGTACGTGTACACGGCGGGCCAGCTCCCGATGGTCGACGGCAAGCTGACGCTGACCGGCAAGGTCGGCGCCGAGGTCACCGCCGACGAGGCCAAGGAGCTGTCCCGGGTCTGCGCGCTGAACGCGCTGGCCGCCGTGAAGTCCGTCGCCGGTGACCTGGACCGCATCGCGCGTGTCGTGAAGGTCGTCGGCTTCGTCGCCTCCGCCGCCGACTTCACCGGGCAGCCCGGTGTCATCAACGGCGCCAGCGAGCTGCTCGGCGAGGTCCTCGGCGACAAGGGTGTGCACGCCCGCAGCGCCGTGGGCGTCGCGGTGCTGCCGCTGGACGCGCCGGTCGAGGTGGAGATCCAGGTGGAGCTGGTCCCGGAGGCCTAGCCCCTTCTGTCGTGCCCGGCCGCGGCTCTCGTCGTGGTTGCCCGCGCCCCTCAAGGCCGGAGGCCTTTCAGGGGCGCGGGGAACTGCGCGACCAGCCCCGGACACCGGCGGCCCCTCGAACATCCCGTCGACTCGGGATAGCCTCCGGCCATGTCCAACGGCCAGTGGTACCCCCCGGAGTGGCCGGACCGCATCCGCGCCCTCGCCGCCGGCACACTGACGGCCGCGACCCCGCGCCGCGCCGCCACCGTGATGCTGCTCAGGGACGCCCCGGACGCCTCCGGCGGCCTCGAGGTGCACATGTTGCGCAGACGGACGTCGATGGCGTTCGCGGCCGGTGCGTACGCGTATCCCGGCGGCGGCGTCGACCCGCGCGACGACGACCGGCAGGTGCGCTGGGCGGGTCCCTCCCGGCAGACGTGGGCCGACCGGCTCGGCGTGCCGGAGAAGGACGCCCAGGCGATCGTCTGCGCCGCCGTGCGCGAGACGTTCGAGGAGGCGGGCGTGCTGCTCGCCGGCCCGGCCCCGGACAGCGTCGTCGACGACACCACCGGCGACCGGTGGCAGGCGGACCGGCAGGCGCTGATCGCCCGCGATCTGTCCTTCGCCGAGTTCCTGGAGCGGCGCGGCCTGGTCCTGCGCTCCGACCTGCTGGGCGCGTGGGCCCGCTGGATCACCCCCGAGTTCGAGCCGCGCCGCTACGACACCTGGTTCTTCGCGGCCGTGCTCCCGGCGGGCCAGCGCACCAGCGACGACTCCTCCGAGGCCGACCGCACGGTGTGGATCCGCCCGGACCGGGCCGCCGCGGCGTACGACCAGGGCGAGTTGACGATGATGCCGCCCACCATCGCGACCCTGCGCACCCTCACCGCGTACGGGACCGCCCGCGACGCCCTGACCGGCGCCGCGGGGCGCGACCTGACACCCGTACTGGCACAGGCCCGGCTCGAAGCGGGTGAGGTGGTGCTGTCCTGGCCCGGGCACGACGAGTTCACCAAGCACATTCCGACCGGCGGGAGCAACTGACCGATGACCGAAGCCGCCGCCCTGCCCGGGCAGCCGCGCGGCGGGGTGCAGTCCGGCCCCGCCACCGCCCGCGCGTTCAACGTGCTGGCGCCGAACGCGTCCGCGATGACCCTCGACGGCACCAACACGTGGATCGTCGCCGAACCGGACAGCGACCTCGCCGTCGTGATCGACCCGGGCCCGCTCGACGACGGCCACCTGAAGAACGTGATCGCCGCCGCTGAGAAGGCGGGCCGCCGGATCGCGCTCACCCTCCTCACGCACGGCCACCCCGACCATGCCGAGGGCGCGGGCCGGTTCGCCGAGCTGACCGGCACGAAGGTGCGCGCGCTCGACCCGGCGCTGCGCCTCGGCGACGAGGGCCTCGCGGCCGGGGACGTCGTCACGACCGGCGGCCTGGAACTGCGCGTCGTCCCCACCCCCGGCCACACCGCCGACTCGCTGAGCTTCCACCTTCCCGCCGACCGGGCCGTGCTGACCGGGGACACCATCCTCGGCCGGGGCACGACGGTCGTCGCGCACCCCGACGGCCGCCTCGGCGACTACCTCGACACCCTGCGCCGGCTGCGCTCGCTCACGGTCGACGACGGGGTGCACACGGTGCTGCCCGGACACGGCCCGGTCCTGGAGGACGCCCAGGGCGCCGTCGAGTTCTACCTCGCGCACCGCGCCCACCGGCTCGCCCAGGTGGAGACCGCCGTCGAGGACGGGCACACGACGTCCGCCGCGGTCGTCGCCCACGTGTACGCGGACGTGGACCGCTCCCTGTGGCCGGCGGCCGAGCTGTCCGTCCTGGCCCAGCTCGACTACCTGCGCGAACACGGACTGATCTGAGACTCCCGCCGGATCAGGCCGCGGGCCAGTCGATGCCGAGCGCGGCGATCCGGTCCGGGTCGACGATGATGTCGACGCCGACGACCCTGCCCGCGCGGAAGGTGAACCAGCCGACGGTGGCGACCTTGCCGCCGGGCGCCGTCACCATGCCCATGCCGTCGCCGACGAACGCCGGGAAGGTGTCCGGGGCCATCCGCCCGTACAGGGCCGCCTGGCCGGCCACCTCCAGGGCGCCGCGCACCAGCAGCGCGGCCGTGCCCGGCCCCTGGTCGACCCGCAGCAGCACGTCCGGGTCGAGGAGTTCGAGCAGCGCCTCGAAGTCGCCGGCGCGGGTCGCGGAGACCCAGGCGCCGATGACCTCGCGCTGGCGGGCCAGATCGGTGTCGGCCGGCGCGGTGGCACCCTGCACACGGCGGCGCGCCCGGCTGGCCAGCTGCCGGGTCGCCGCGGGCGTGCGCTCCACGATCGGCGCGAGATCCTCGAACGGCACGGCGAACATGTCGTGCAGCACGAACGCCAGCCGCTCGGCGGGCGCCAGCGTGTCGAGCACGACCAGCAGCGCGAGCCCCACGCTGTCGGCCAGTTCGGCCTCGTGGACCGGATCGGCGGGCCTGACCACCGGATCCGGCAGCCGGAACCCGTCGCCGTCCCCGTCCTCCAGCGGCTCCTCGCGGCGCGTCGTCCTGGCCCGCAGCATGTCGAGGCAGATCCGCCCGACGACGGTCGTCAGCCAGCCGCCGAGGTTGCGCACCTCGCCGTCGTCGGCCCGCTGCAGCCGCAGCCATCCCTCCTGGACCGCGTCCTCCGCCTCGGTCAGCGACCCGAGCATCCGGTACGCCACGGAACGCAGCCGTCCGCGCTCGGCCTCGAAGCGGGTGGCCAGCTCGGCCTGTGTGGTCATGGTGCGCTTCCTCCCCTGATCCCCTGCTGTGGTCCCCTGCGATCCCCGAGCGCCGACTCCGCGCTCAGGCGTCTTCCGGACCGCCGTCCTTCGTGCCGTGCACGCGCGCGTACTCGTCCGCGAGCCAGGGCCCGAGCTCCTCGGTGTACCCGCGCAGGACGTCCGTGTCCCCGGTGGGCGCGTACCCGGCCGCCGCCGCGGCCCGGACCTGCGGCGCCCACCGCGGGTAGTACTCCGCGAACACCTCGGCCATCCGGTCCAGCTCGCCCGTCCAGCCGTTCCAGCGGGGCATCACGAGCGTGAACGCGGTGCGTACGAGGCCGCGGGCGACGGTCCTGTCGAGCGCGCGCCGCTCGTCCGCGGTGGCGGCCCGCGCGATCCGCTCGCGCCAGCGGGGCAGGCGTGCGGCCAGGTCCCCGTTGGTCTCCCGGGCCAGCCGCGAGGTGGGGCGGTAGCGCGGGAGGTACTCGGCGAGGTCCTCCCCGAGCAGGGGCGTGCACAGACAGGCCACGAACCACCCCATGTCGTACGTCTCGGCCTCGCTCAGCAGCCGCGCCCGCCCGTACACGAGCGTGCTCACGCCGTCGACCTGCGGGAACTCCTTGTCCAGCGCGGCGTCGAGGCTCCGCGCGTCGGTGCGGTCGGCCTCGGTGGGCCCGGCGCGCAGCACGAGCAGCAGGTCGAGGTCGGAGCGGCCCGGCCGCGCGGTGCCGCGCGGCACGGAGCCGTACAGGTACGCGCCCGTCAGGCGTGCGCCGAAGACGTCGAGCAGCCGGTCCCGGGCGGCGGCCACGACGGGGCGGAAGGGCTCCTGGACACGGCCCAGGGAGCCTTCGCGCGCGATGTATCCCTGGGCGTCGAGCCCACGGTGCGGATCGGCCATGGGGCAACTTTGCAGGGAAGAGACGCCCGGGGCACGGTATTTCCGTGGTTCCGCGCCCTGGTTCTACGCCGACGGGCCCCGGCCACGAGGTGTGGCGGGGGCCCGTCGGGCAGAGCCGGGGTCAGCGGGAACGCTTCGCGAGGCGCTCCACGTCCAGCAGGATCACGGCGCGCGCCTCCAGGCGCAGCCAGCCGCGGCCCGCGAAGTCGGCCAGCGCCTTGTTCACCGTCTCGCGGGAGGCGCCGACCAGCTGGGCCAGCTCTTCCTGCGTGAGGTCGTGCACCACGTGGATGCCCTCCTCGGACTGCACGCCGAAGCGGCGCGACAGGTCCAGGAGCGCACGGGCCACACGGCCCGGCACGTCGGAGAAGACCAGGTCGGACATCTGGTCGTTCGTCTTGCGCAGGCGCCGGGCGACGGCGCGCAGCAGGGCGGCGGCCACCTCGGGGCGTGCGTTGAGCCAGGGCTGGAGGTCGCCGTGGCCGAGGCCGAGCAGCTTCACCTCGGTCAGCGCGCTGGCGGTCGCGGTGCGCGGTCCGGGGTCGAACAGCGACAGCTCGCCGATCAGCTCACCGGGGCCGAGCACGGCCAGCATGTTCTCCCGGCCGTCGGGGGAGGTGCGGTGGAGCTTCACCTTGCCCTCGGTGACCACGTACAGGCGGTCGCCGGGGTCGCCCTCGTGGAACAGGGCGTCACCGCGCGCGAGGGTCACCTCACTCATGGAGGCGCGGAGCTCCGCGGCCTGCTCGTCATCGAGCGCCGCGAAGAGCGGGGCGCGCCGCAGAACGTCGTCCACGAGTTTCTCTCCTATGTCGCCTGCACTGTGGGAAACGGTCGGGAAAGCCTCTCCCGACTGCCCATTTTGCCGGACGGTCCAAACAGTGTGATCAGTCACTCAGCTACAAGTCTGCCGCACCTGCGTCACAACCCGAGGGGGAGGGGGCCAAACGGGGGCCGATCCAGTGGCTCCGGGGCGGATGTCGGTGCCTGGCTTTAGGCTGGCCGGGTGTCCAAAAACCCGGTGAGAGCGCAGGCGGCGGGGGCCGAGACGAGATCGGCCGACCACGTTTCCGCTGTGGGCGAACATGTCCGTACGGAGGCCGTGGCCTGCGCCGTTCCGGTCGCCGTGGAGCCCGGTTCCGTACAGGGGAAGGCCGCCCAGTAGATGCCCGCGAAGAAGAATGCGGCGCCCAAGGCGCCCAAGAAGGCCGTCGCCAAGCCCGAGTCCCGTACCGCTCTGGTCCGCCGCGCCCGCAGGATCAACCGCGAGCTCGCCGAGACGTACCCCTACGCCCACCCCGAGCTGGACTTCGAGAACCCCTTCCAGCTGCTGGTCGCCACGGTGATGTCGGCCCAGACGACCGACCTGAGGGTCAATCAGACGACCCCGGGGCTGTTCGCGAAGTACCCGACCCCGGAGGACCTCGCGGCGGCCGACCCGCAGGAGGTCGAGGAGCTGATCCGGCCGACCGGGTTCTTCCGGGCGAAGACCCGGTCGATCATGGGCCTCGCCAAGGCCCTGTCCGAGGACTTCGGCGGTGAGGTCCCGGGCCGCCTCGAGGACCTGGTCAAGCTGCCCGGAGTGGGCCGCAAGACCGCCTTCGTCGTGCTGGGCAACGCGTTCGGGAGGCCCGGCATCACGGTCGACACCCACTTCGGCCGGCTCGTGCGCCGCTGGAAGTGGACGGAGGAGACCGACCCGGACAAGGTCGAGAAGGCGGTCGGCGAGCTGTTCCCGAAGAGCGAGTGGACCCAGCTCAGTCACAACGTGATCTTCCACGGCCGCCGCATCTGCCACGCGCGCAAACCGGCCTGCGGCGCCTGCCCGATCGCGCCGCTCTGCCCGGCGTACGGCGAGGGCGAGACGGACCCGGAGAAGGCGAAGAAGCTGCTCAAGTACGAGAAGGGCGGTTTCCCGGGCCAGCGCCTCAAGCCGCCGCAGGGGTACCTGGACGCGGGCGGCATCGCGGCCCCGCCGCTGGGCGGTGCCACGTCCGGGTGACGGACGGCGCAGGCGGAACGAAGAGGGGGCGGTCGGGCGTTGGGTCCATCACGACAGGTACGGGGGCTGCGATGAAGCACGTGAGCGAGATCAGCGGGATCGGCGGAGTCGGCGGGATCGGCGGGGTGGACGACACCCCGGACGGGAGCGGCGGTCCGGACGTCACCGTGCACACGGACGGCCTGCCCGCCTGGCTCGCCCCGGTCGCCGACGCCGCCGCCACGCTCCGCGGCGAGCAGCTCAGCCGGTTCCTGCCGCCCGAGGACGGCGCGGGCCGGCAGTCCGCGGTGCTGATCCTGTTCGGCGAGGGCGACCGCGGCCCCGAGCTGCTGCTCATGGAGCGCTCGGGCTCGCTCAGATCCCATGCGGGCCAGCCCTCGTTCCCCGGCGGGGCCCTCGACCCGGAGGACGGCGACCCGCGCACCGAGGGCCCGCTGCGTGCCGCCCTGCGCGAGGCCTGGGAGGAGACCGGCCTCGATCCGCACGGCGTGCAGCTCTTCGGCGTCCTGCCCAAGCTCTACATCCCGGTGAGCGGATTCGTCGTCACGCCCGTACTGGGATGGTGGCGGACGCCCACCCCCGTCGCGGCGGTCGATCCGGCGGAGACGGCCCGGGTCTTCACGGTCCCGGTGGCCGACCTCACCGACCCGGCCAACCGGGCGACGACGGTCCACCCGAGCGGCCACCGCGGCCCGGCCTTCCTCGTGGAGTCGGCGCTGGTGTGGGGGTTCACGGCGGGCGTGATCGACAGACTGCTGCACTTCGCGGGCTGGGAGCGGCCGTGGGACCGGGAGAACACGGTGTCACTCGACTGGCGCTCATGACAGGGTGGTCGCCGTACTGTGCAATGCCGGTGACTGCGATGTGAGGCGAGGCGTGACGAGGCGGGGCGTGACGAGGGCGGGGCTGTAGACGGTGAACGTGCTGGACATCCTGCTGCTCGCCGCAGCCGTGTGGTTCGCGGTCGTCGGCTACCGCCAGGGCTTCGTCGTCGGCGTCCTGTCGGTGATCGGCTTCCTGGGCGGCGGCCTCGTCGCGATCTACGCGCTGCCCCTGCTGTGGGGCGCGCTCACCGACGACGCGGCCGTCTCGACCACCGCCGCGGTCGTCGCCGTGGTCGTCGTCATCGTCTGCGCCTCGGTCGGCCAGGCCTTCACCACCCACCTGGGCAACAAGCTGCGCCGGTACATCACCTGGTCACCGGCGCGGGCACTGGACGCGACGGGCGGCGTTCTGGTCAATGTGGCGGCGATGCTCCTGGTGGCGTGGCTCATAGGCTCCGCGCTCGCCGGGACGACGCTGCCGACGCTCGGCAAGGAGGTGCGCGGCTCCAAGGTGCTGCTCGGCGTCTCCCGCGCGCTGCCGGCGCAGGCGGACTCCTGGTTCGCGAACTTCTCCTCCACCCTCGCGCAGAACGGATTCCCCCAGGTATTCAGCCCGTTCGCGAGCGAGCCGATCACCGAGGTCCGTCCGCCCGACCCGGCGCTGGCGAACAGCCCGGTCGCCGCGCGCGCCCAGCGCTCCATCGTCAAGGTCGTCGGCCAGGCGCCCAGCTGCGGCAAGGTCGTGGAGGGCACCGGCTTCGTCTTCGGCTCCCGCCGCGTGATGACGAACGCGCACGTGGTGGGCGGTGTCGACGAGCCCACCGTCCAGATAGGCGGTGAGGGCGTGAAGTACGACGCGAGGGTCGTCCTCTACGACTGGAAGCGCGACATCGCGGTCCTGGACGTGCCGTCACTGAAGGCGCCCGCGCTGAGCTTCGCGCGCACCGACGCACAGCGCGGCGGCGGCGCGATCGTCGCGGGCTTCCCGGAGAACGGCTCGTACGACGTGCGTCCCGCGCGCGTGCGCGGCCGGATCGACGCCAGCGGCCCGGACATCTACCACCGGGGCACGGTCGAGCGCGACGTGTACTCGCTGTACGCGACGGTGCGTCAGGGCAACTCGGGCGGCCCGCTGCTGACCCCCGACGGCAAGGTCTACGGCGTGGTCTTCGCGAAGTCCCTCGACAACGACGAGACGGGCTACGCCCTGACCGCCGACGAGATCGGCGCCGACATCACCCGGGGCCGCACCGCGACCCAGCAGGTGGACACGGACGCCTGCGCGCTCTGATGTCCCGGACTCCGGTGCGGGTCGGGGGAGTTCAGCTGCGGCTGGTGTGCCGCAGTCGCGCCGACATCCAGCGGGCTCGACGCCGCAGGATGCGCGGAATGCCCAGCCGGGGATCGTGCGCCGGATCGTCCTGCGGCGCTCCCCTCTGGGGTGTGCCCAGCGTCATCGCTGGGCGGCGGTTGCGTGCTGCGTCACTGTAATCGTGCGTCCAGCCCATACCTCGACGTCTGCCCGTGCCCCATGGTCGGTAATCTCCCCCACGGTCCCCAAATCTGGGTATGCGGCAGGCAATTGGCTGTTCGTAGGACAGGTGTTCCTGCCCGCATACCGGGCACTCACCCACCGCTCACGACCGGTCACCCAGTGGCCTGCCGACCGGGCTCGGGGCCCTACCGGTCGGGCTCGGGATCCTTCAGCCAGTTCACGAGTTCCTTGGAGAAGGCCCCGGGGTCCTCCTCGTGCGGGAAGTGGCCGAGACCGTCGAACAGCCGCCAGCGGTACGGCGCTTCGACGTACTCTCCGGATCCGGCCGCGCTCCTGGTGCGCATCACGGGATCGAGCGATCCGTGCAGATGGAGCGTGGGGACCCGCACCGGCCGCTTCATGCGCCGGTTGAACTGGATGCCGTCGGGCCGGGCGAGGGAGCGCACCATCCACCGGTACGGCTCGATCGAACAGTGCGCCGTCGACGGGATGAGCATCGCCCGCTGATACGTCAGGACGGTCTCGTCGTCGGGCTGGTGCGGCCCCGACCAGTCCCGTACGAGCTTGCCGACCAGCGCCCCGTCGTCGGCGACGAGCTGACGCTCCGGCAGCCACGGCCGCTGGAAGCCCCAGACGTAACCGCCCGAGCGCGACTGGCGGTAGTCGGCGAGCATCGCCGAGCGCCAGCGGCGCGGGTGCGGCATCGAGGACACCACGAGCCGGCGCACCAGCTTGGGCCGCATCACGGCCGCCGTCCAGGCCAGATAGCCGCCGAGGTCGTGCCCCACCAGCGCCGCGTCCGGCTCGCCCAGCGAGCGGATCACGCCCGTGATGTCGAGCGCCAGGTTCGCCGGGTCGTAGCCGCGCGGCGTCCGGTCGCTGCCGCCCACGCCCCGCAGGTCCATGGCGACGGCCCGGAACCCCGCGTCGGCCAGTGCCCCGAGCTGATGCCGCCACGTCCACCAGAACTGCGGGAAGCCGTGCAGCAGCAGGACCAGCGGCCCGTCACCCATTTCGGCGATGTGGAACCGCGCGCCGTTGGCGGCGACGTCCCGGTGGAGCACCTCTCTCCCGCCGGGGACGTCCAGGCGTACGACAGAAGCGGGCGGCGGTGCGGCCGAAGGAGTGGCGGGGTCCGTCATGAAGACGAGCGTGCCACAGCCTCGATGGCCTCGGGGACACGGTCGGCGGGCGGCACCTCGCGCGGGTGCGGCTTGGCGTGCTGCAGGACGCCGGCCGTCTCCTTGACCGAGGCGGCGACCTTCTGCGGGCCCTTGCCCTTCTTGGCCTTCTTGGCGAAGGCGACGCCGATCACGCCGAGCAGGATCGCGAGGGCCAGGCTGGCGCTGAAGGACAGCAGGAAGCACCAGGCCAGGTTCCAGCCGCCCTGCCCGTTGAAGCCTCCGGTCCAGGCGTTGATGGCGTACGCCAGGGCGAAGCTCAGCATGGGCAGGGAGAAGACCAGCACGGCCACGGCCACGATGAAGAGGCCACCGCTGGTCACTCCGCGCTTCACGTCCTGCTTGAGGTGTGCTTTCGCCAGGGCGATCTCGTCGTGCACCAGCGCGGACATCTCGGTCGTCGCCGAGGCGAACAGCTGGCCGACACTGCGTTCGGCGCCGACCGGGCTGCCGTCGGGTGCGCTCATCGCGTACTCCCTGTTGTTCTGTCGGTGCTCCGTATGTGCGGACTCGTTGTCAGATCATGCCGGACGCTCGTCCTCGTCGCCTGCCCCGGCCACCACTTCGGCACGCCTTCGGTGTTCCGCGGCCTTCTTCTCGTAGATCTCGGCCATCCGGAGGTGGTACTCCGGGTTGTCCTGCTCGTAGATGTCGGGGATGCCGTCCTGGTCCTCGTCGCGCTCCTCGGTCTCCCACAGGGCGCGGTACTTGGCGTTCCGCATCTTCAGCAGCACGCTGCTGAGCACGGCCGCGATCAGCGACCCCATCAGGACGGCCGCCTTGACCTCGTCGGTCAGCAGCGGGTCGTCGGTGAAGGCGAGTTCGCCGATGAGCAGTGAGACGGTGAAGCCGATCCCGGCGAGCGAGGCGACGGCGAACACGTCCGCCCAGGCCAGTTCGTCGGGCAGCGAGGCCTTGGTGAACCGGGCCGTCAGCCACGTACCGCCGAAGATGCCGACGGCCTTGCCGACGACGAGACCGAGCACCACACCGAGCGTCTCCGGCCGGGTGAACACCTCGCCCAGGGCGCCGCCCGACACCGCGACACCGGCGCTGAACAGGGCGAACAACGGCACCGCGAGACCTGCCGAGAGGGGCCGGACGAGGTGTCCGATGCGCTCGCCGGGGGAGTGGGTCTCGCCCTCCTCGCGGTGGCAGCGGAGCATCAGGCCCATCGCGACACCGGCGATGGTGGCGTGGATGCCGCTGTTGTACATCAGGCCCCAGATGACCAGGGCGAGCGGCACGTAGACGTACCAGCCGCGCACCCGCTTGCGCAGGAGCAGCCAGAAGACCGCGAGACCGATGAAGGCGCCCGCGAGGGCGGCGACGTTGATGTCGCTCGTGAAGAAGACCGCGATGATCAGGATCGCGAAGAGGTCGTCGACGACGGCGAGGGTGAGCAGGAAGGCGCGCAGGGCGCTCGGCAGCGACGTTCCGATGACGGCGAGCACGGCGAGCGCGAAGGCGATGTCGGTGGCCGTGGGCACGGCCCAGCCGGACAGGGAGCCGCCGCCGGCCGAGGCGACGACGGTGTAGACGATCGCGGGCATCGCCATGCCGCAGAGGGCGGCGACGACCGGCAGCGCGGCCGCCTTCGGGTCGCGCAGATCGCCCGCGACCAGCTCGCGCTTGAGTTCGATGCCGGCGACGAAGAAGAAGACCGCGAGGAGTCCGTCGGCCGCCCAGTGCTCGACGGAGAGGTGCAGGCCGAGCGCGGACGGGCCGAAGTGGAGATCGCTGAGGGTCTCGTAGCTGTGGCTGAGCGCCGGTACGTTCGCCCAGATCAGGGCGGCGACCGCGGCGGCGAGGAGCAGGACGCCGCCGACGGTCTCGGTGCGCAGCGCCTCGGCGACGGCGTTCCGCTCGGGCAGGGAGATCCGGCCGAGTACGGTGCGGTCGTTCTTGCTCTGCTTCTGGGGCGCTGCCACGAGGGGACCTCCGGTCGGGTACGGCTGATGACATCGCCGACCAGACTTCCCGGCACACCCTGTGAGTTTCATGGCGCGTTCGTGACGCGGTCTTCACCCTAACGGGTGCAAGCGAGACGGACCTGGTGATCATCACCATACGCACGAAACGGGCACCCGGCGCGTTCGCCGAGTGCCCGTTCCTCACGTGGCCGTTGGGGCTCAGTCCTCGCTGGAGGCCGCCGGCAGCTTGTTCTGGATCAGATCCATCACCGAGGAGTCGGCGAGGGTGGTGACGTCACCGACCGCGCGGTTCTCCGCGACGTCGCGCAGGAGACGGCGCATGATCTTGCCGGAGCGGGTCTTGGGCAGCTCGGCGACGGGGAGGACCCGCTTGGGCTTGGCGATCGGGCCGAGTACGGAGCCGACGTGGTTGCGCAGGTCGGCGACGAGGGACTCGTCCTCGGCGTTGGCGGTGCCGCGCAGGATCACGAAGGCGACGATGGCCTGTCCGGTGGTCTCGTCGGCGGCGCCGACCACGGCGGCCTCGGCGACGGCCGGGTGGGAGACGAGCGCGGACTCGACCTCGGTGGTCGAGATGTTGTGCCCGGAGACGAGCATGACGTCGTCGACGCGGCCCAGCAGCCAGATGTCGCCGTCCTCGTCCTTCTTCGCGCCGTCACCGGCGAAGTACTGGCCCTCGAAGCGCGACCAGTAGGTGTCGATGAACCGCTGGTCGTCGCCCCAGATGGTGCGCAGCATCGACGGCCACGGCTCGGTGAGGACCAGGTAGCCACCGCCGCCGTTGGGTACTTCGTTGGCCTCGTCGTCGACGACGGTCGCGGAGATGCCGGGCAGCGGGCGCTGGGCGGAGCCGGGCTTGGTCTCGGTCACGCCGGGCAGCGGCGAGATCATCATGGCGCCGGTCTCGGTCTGCCACCAGGTGTCCACGATGGGGCACGTGTCGGCGCCGATGTTCTTGCGGTACCAGACCCACGCCTCGGGGTTGATCGGCTCACCCACGGAACCCAGCACGCGCAGGCTGGACAGGTCGAACTTCGCGGGGATGTCGTCGCCCCACTTCATGAACGTACGGATCGCGGTGGGCGCCGTGTAGAGGATCGTGACGCCGTACTTCTGCACGATCTCCCAGAACCGGCCCTGGTGCGGGGTGTCCGGGGTGCCCTCGTAGATGACCTGCGTCGCACCGTTGGAGAGCGGGCCGTAGGTGATGTACGAGTGGCCGGTGACCCAGCCGATGTCGGCCGTGCACCAGTAGACGTCCGACTCGGGCTTGAGGTCGAAGACGGCGTGGTGGGTGTAGCTGGCCTGGGTGAGGTAGCCGCCGGAGGTGTGCAGGATGCCCTTCGGCTTACCCGTGGTGCCGGACGTGTAGAGGATGAACAGCGGGTGCTCGGCGTCGAACGCCTCGGGGGTGTGCTCCGCGGACTGCCTGCCGACGACATCGTGCCACCACACGTCGCGGCCCTCGGTCCAGGCCACGTCCTGCTGGGTGCGCTGCACGACGAGGACCTTGTCGACCGATACGCGCGTCAGCGCCTCGTCGACGGCCGGCTTGAGCGCGGAGGGCTTGCCCCGGCGGTAGCCGCCGTCGGAGGTGATGACGAGCTTGGCGTCGGCGTCCTCGATGCGCTTGGCGATGGCGTCGGCGGAGAAGCCGCCGAAGACGACGGAGTGCGCGGCGCCGATGCGCGCGCAGGCGAGCATAGAGACGACGGCCTCGGGGATCATCGGCAGGTAGACGGCGACCCGGTCGCCCTTCTGCACGCCCAGCTCGGTCAGCGCGTTCGCCGCGCGGCTGACCTCGTCCTTCAGCTCCGCGTAGGTGATCGCGCGGCTGTCGCCGGGCTCGCCCTCGAAGTGGATGGCGACCCGGTCGCCGTTGCCCGCCTCGACGTGGCGGTCGACGCAGTTGTACGCGACGTTCAGCTTGCCGTCGGCGAACCACTTCGCGAACGGCGGGTTCGACCAGTCAAGGGTCTCGGTCGGCTCGGTGGCCCAGGTCAGGCGGCGGGCCTGCTCGGCCCAGAAACCGAGCCGGTCAGCCTTGGCCTGCTCATACGCCTCGGCCGTGACATTGGCGTTCGCTGCCAGGTCAGCGGGCGGCGCGAAGCGTCGCTCTTCCTTCAGAAGATTGGCCAGGCTCTCGTTGCTCACGGCTTCTGCCTTTCCCAAGGTGTCCGTTGTGTCCCAGGCCACAGCTCATCAGACGTCGCCCCCTGGTGACAAGGGGTGTCCGAGAATTGGTTTAGACCTGTAAGCGAGGGGTTCGTGCGTGTGGCTCCCGGCGGTGCCGGGAGCCACACGCTCTCACTTATCCCACGGATCCGGGAAAGCGCCGGTTCAGGCCCGGGCCGCTCCGCTGTCCTCGTAGGCGGCCGCCTCGACCTGGCCGAAGACGGGATCACGCTCTTCCAGCAGGTAGGCCTGGGCCTCGCCGACGTGGAAGTACATCCCGTGCAGTTCGAGCGCACCCTCCTCCAGGGCGCGCGCGACCGACTCGTGCGCCCGCAGATGCTCCAACTGCTGGACGACATTGGTCAGACAGAGCTGCTCGACCGCGTCGGCCGGGGCCCGGCCGGCGAGCCGCGCCCAGGGCAGTCCCTTGTCGCCCATCCGCTCCAGGCTCGGATTCCCGTGCCGCAGCCACCGCTTGAGCGGGGTGAGCGCCCCGGGGGCGGACGGCGGACTGCTCAACAGCGCCTGCATGGCCCCGCATCCGGAGTGCCCGCACACGGTGATCGACTGCACCTTCAGGACGTCGACGGCGTACTCGATGGCGGCGGCGACCGAGTCGTCCCCGCTCTCGGCGCCCGGCAACGGCACCAGATTTCCCACGTTCCGCACGACGAAGAGGTCACCGGGGCCGCTCGACGTGATCATCGAGGTGACGACCCGGGAGTCGGCGCAGGTCAGGAAGAGCTGCGTGGGCTTCTGCCCCTCCCGCGCGAGCCGGGCCAGCTCACCGCGGACCAGCGGCGCCGTGTTCCGCTGGAACGCGCTGATGCCGCTCGCCAGATGGTGTCCACCGCGCGGCGGTGCCGCTTCCTTGGGGGTGTGCGTGTGGGGCCGGTCGTCGCAGTGGTGGTTGCGCCAGGGCGTCCAGGGGCGGCAGCAGGCGTGGGAGGCGCTCGCGGGCTCGGCGATCCGCGCGCCGCCGCGCCCGGCCACCTCGACCTGGCCGCCCTGGGCGGTGTGGGCCTTCTGCCAGCCCTGCAGGGCGTCGTACGCGGCATGGTCCATGAATGATCCGTCCAACTCCACTACGCAGTCGGCCCCGTGGGGCACCTGATGAAGGGTGCGGCTCAGCCGCGGCACGGCCAGGAACGTCAACTGGCCGCGGACGCGCACATGGTGGACGCCGCGGGCGTCCTCCTCGCGCGTGATCCGGGTGCGCGCGAGACGCTGCATCGCGACGCCGACGGCGACCGCGACACCGAGACCGACGCCTTCGAGTACGCCGAAGACGACGACGCCGAGGGTGGTCACGACGTAGACGAGCACCTCACGGTGGCGGGTGACCGTGCGGATGTGGTGCAGGGAGACCATCTGGATCCCGACCATCATCACCAGCGCGGCGAGCGAGGCGAGCGGGATCAGCTCCAGGACGGGGACCAGGAGGAGGGTGGCCGCTACTACCCAAACGCCGTGCAGCACCGCGGAGTTCCCGCTCACGGCGCCCGCGTTGATGTTCGCGGTCGAGCGCACCGCGACGCCCGCGACGGGCAGCCCGCCGAGCGAGCCGGAGACGATGTTCGATGCGCCCTGGGAGAGCAGTTCCCGGTCCAGGTTCGAGCGGCGCATCGCGGGCGGCAGATCGGGCCGCGCGGCGGCCATCTTGTCCACGGCGACGGCGCCGAGCAGCGACTGCACGCTGCACACCAGGGTGGTGGTCAGCACGGCCGCGGCGATGCCGAGCACCGGCCCGTCCGGCAGACCGGCCAGCGCGTGGCTGCTCCAGGACGGCAGGTCGACCTCGGGCAGGCGCAGTCCGAACAGCGCGGCGGTGACGCTCGCGGCGGTCACGGCGACGAGCGCGCCCGGGATCTTGCGGGTGACGCGTCCCACGCGCCCCGGGATCTTCGGCCAGCCGAGCAGCACGGCGATGGTGAGGACGCTGATGCCGAGTGCCGCGGGCTGCAGGTGGGCCAGCTGGGCGGGCAGGGCGCCCAGATTGGCGAGCACGGAGCTCTGGGGGGTGCCGCCGAGGACGATGTGGACCTGGGCGACGGCGATGGTGATGCCGATGCCGGCGAGCATGCCGTGCACCACGGCGGGGCTGACGGCGAGCGCCGTGCGCGCCACGCGCAGGCAGCCGAGCCCGAGCTGGGCGACGCCCGCCATCACGGTGATGGCGCAGGTGGTCCGCCAGCCGTAGCGCTGGATCAGCTCGGCGGTGACCACGGTCAGGCCCGCGGCGGGGCCGCTGACCTGGAGCGGGGCGCCGCCCAGGACACCGGCGACGATGCCGCCGACGGCGGCGGCGACCAGCCCCGATTCCAGGGGCGCGCCGGTCGCCAGGGCGATGCCGAGGGACAGCGGGAGGGCGATCAGGAAGACCGCGATGGACGCCGAGAGGTCGGCGCCCGCGATGCGGAAGCGGCGGCGGGGCGCCGGCGGGGGGCTGTGGGCCGGGTGGGCGGCGTCTGTCGGCTCGCCCGGTCGTTCGGAGTCACTGGCGCGGGTGGGTACGCAGGCTGACATGTTTCCCGTCTCCTCCGGGGTGCAGCGCGGTCGCGGAACGTGGGGGACCCCGGTGGTGTGCGGGGTCGGTCGCGGCCGTGGTTCACGGCGTGCAGCGGCGGGATGAAAATCAACGTTGGGTATCAACGCTCGGTAAACGAATAGTAATGCAGAGTAAAGATCCTGGCGTGATTAAAAGGGCAAATGGGGCAAGGCTTCACTCTGAGTAGTGAACTAAAACTTTGGTCGGCTTGTCGTACAAAACGTGTGCGGCCTTCGTGTGACGGTGACGGCGCCGCCCGCCGGAAGCGGGCATTTCTCGCATTCACCTCCTGTCAGCCGACTCCAGGAAGTAGGTGGGCGGAAGATGGCCGCCACCCGAAGGATCGCTCCCCGCCCGGCCCTGCGGCTCGCCGCGGGCATCACCGCCGCCGCGGCCTGTGCCGCAGCCCTCGCCGGCTGCGGCACGGACGCCCCGCCGCACCAGGGCGCCCCGGGCCCGAAGAAGGCCGCCGCGCCCCACAAGGGCACCCCGGGCAGCGTGCTCCGCCTCATCGGCGACGGCTCGACCGCGTACACCGGTCGCCAGCCGCATCTGCCGAGAGCCGACCGCCTCAAGGCGGGGCAGAAGCCACCCCAGTTCGTCGTCTTCTCCTGGGACGGCGCGGGCGAGGACAGCCAGAAGCTCTTCTCGCACTTCCGCAAGGTCGCCCAGAGGAACAACGCGACCATGACGTACTTCCTCAGCGGGGTGTACATGCTCCCCGAGGACAAGGCGGGCGAGTACCACGCGCCGCAGCACTCGCCGGGCCGCTCCGACATCGGTTTCAACGACCTCAAGGGAATCAAGGACACCGCGGAGCAGGTGCGCGGCGCCTGGCTCGAGGGCAACGAGATCGGCACCCACTTCAACGGCCACTTCTGCGGCAAGGACGGCGGCGTCGGCCAGTGGTCGGTGGCCGAGTGGAAGAGCGAGATCGCCCAGGCCAAGTCGTTCGTTAAGTCGTGGAAGACCAACACGGGTCTCAAGAAGGCGGCGCCCCTGCCCTTCGACTACGACAAGGAACTCATCGGCGCCCGCACGCCCTGCCTGGAAGGGCAGAAGAACTTCATGCGCGCGGCCCACGAACTGGGCTTCCGCTATGACACCAGCGGCGTCAACAACCAGGTCTGGCCGAAGAAGAAGGACGGCCTGTGGGACCTGTCCATGCAGCTCGTGCCGTTCCTCGGCCACTCCTACGAGCAGCTGACCATGGACTACAACTTCGCCGTGAACCAGTCCGGCACCATGCACGGCGACCCCGCCAAGCACGCCTACTGGGGCAACCAGATGCGCGACAGCCTGCTGGCGGGCTTCAACCGCGCCTACAACGGCAACCGCGCCCCGCTGATCATCGGCAACCACTTCGAGTCCTGGAACGGCGGCACCTACATGCGCGCCGTCGAGCAGACCGTGGAGAGGGTCTGCAACAAGCCGGACGTCCGCTGCGTGTCCTTCCACCAGCTCGCCGACTGGCTCGACGCCCAGGACACCAAGACCCTGGGCAAGCTGGCCGAACTGCCGGTCGGCAAGGCCCCCGGGCAGGGCTGGCCGGCCTTCCTCAACGGCGGCAGCCCGGCCCCGGCCCCCAAGGGGGTGCCGGGCGCACCGGCCGCCACGTCGTAGCCGAGGTCAGGCAGTCGCCGTGAAGCTCTCCTGAAGCGTGAAGCCGGGGTCGACCTGTGACACCAGGTCCGCCCCGGTCTTCTCGTTGCCCCAGCTCTGGGCGTTCTTCACGTGGAAGTGGACCATCTGGCGCGTGTAGCGCTCCCAGTCCCGGGCCTCGTACGTCGCGTCGGCCGCGTCCTGAAGCGCCCGCAGGGAAGCCCTGTTGGGCTCCTCCAGGAGGTCGAAGCGCGGCGGGCGGCCCTTCTCCATGGCGCGTACCCAGTCCGAGTGCCCGACGGTGACGAGCAGGTCGTCGCCGACCTCGGCGCGGAGGAAGTCGAGGTCGTCCTGACCCTGCACCTTGTTCCCCACGACCTTCAGGGCGATGCCGAAGTCCCGGGCGTACTCCTTGTACTGGCGATAGACGGAGACCCCCTTGCGTGTCGGTTCGGCGACGAGGAACGTCATGTCGAAGCGGGTGAACATGCCCGAGGCGAAGGAGTCCGAGCCGGCGGTCATGTCGACCACCACGTACTCGCCGCGGCCGTCGACCAGGTGATTCAGGCACAGCTCCACCGCTCCGGTCTTGGAGTGGTAGCAGGCGACACCGAGGTCGGCTTCGGTGAACGGCCCGGTGACCATCAAACGCACGGCGTCACCGTCGAGTTCCACCTCCCGGGCGCAGGCGTCGTACACCGGGTTGTTCTCGCGCACCCGCAGCAGCCGCGAGCCCTCGCCGGGCGGCGTCGTCTTGATCATGGTGTCGGCGGAGGCGATGCGCGGGTTCGAGCCGCGCAGGTAGTCCTTGATGAGCGGCAGCCGCGCGCCGAGCGCGGGCAGGTCGGCGGCGACGTCGTCGTCGAGGCCGAGGGCCGGGCCCAGGTGCTGGTTGATGTCGGCGTCGACGGCGATGACCGGCGACCCGGTGCTGGCGAGGTGGCGGATGAAGAGCGAGGACAGCGTGGTCTTGCCGCTGCCGCCCTTCCCGACGAAAGCGATCTTCATGTTCACGAAGCGTAGCGCCGCTGTCACCTTTCGTGGTGCTCGCGCGTGAAGAAGACCACTCCTTCGTGGGGTGCGGGCCCCGGGACCGTAGGGTCGTACTCATGAGTACGACAGCCGACCCCCTCGCCGCGCTCGCGACCCTGCCGGGCGTGGCCGACTCCGTGGACTCCGTGCGCAAAGCCGTGGACCGGGTCTACGGGCACCGGGTCATGCGGCGCCGCAGCACCGAGGTCACCTCCGAGGCGGCGCTGCGCGGCGCGCGCGGCAGCGCGGCGCTGTCCGGCGCCGACTGGAACCTCGAAGAGGTCCGCCGGCGTACCGACTTCAGCGGCGCCGACGGTGACCCGGAGGGGCCCACGGTGGGTGCGGCCCTGCGGCTGACCGCCGAGGCGGGTCAACTCCTGTCCATCTGGCGGCAGTCACCGCTGCGGGTGCTCGCGCGCCTGCACCTGGTCGCGGCGGCCGACCAGGACGAGACGGTGGGCCGGCCGCGCACGCCCGGCGAGCCCGTGCACGAGCCGCTCGTCGAGCTGCCGGTGCCGGACGCGGACGAGGTGGCCGGCCGCCTCGAAGGGCTCGCTCAGCTGATCATCGCGGGCAGCGCGGCGCCCGCCCTGGTGAGCGCCGCCGTCGTGCACGGCGAACTGCTCGCGCTGCGCCCCTTCGCCTCGCACAACGGCCTGGTCGCGCGTGCCGCCGAGCGCATCGTCCTGGTGGGCAGCGGCCTCGACCCGAAGTCGATCTGTCCCGCCGAGGTGGGCCACGCGGAGCTGGGGCGCGCGGCGTACACGGCCGCGCTCGAAGGCTATGTCTCCGGAACGCCGGACGGAATGGCCGCCTGGATCGCGCACTGCGGCAGGGCGGTCGAGCTGGGGGTCCGGGAGTCGACCGCGGTGTGCGAGGCGCTGCAGCGCGGCGCGGCCTGAACAGGGTTGCGGCGGTACGAGTCCTCGTACCGCCGCTGGCATGGCCACTGGGTTACCAAGCGTCCTCGAAGTGTTGCCCATCAGGTCGGGTTCTTTGCCCGTCGCCTGGTGCGGCTGGCCCGTAATCGACGGGTCGACGTCGCGTGGGTGCCCGGTGTTCATGCTCGGTCCGTGGGGCCTTCTCTGCGTGTGTAGGTGATCCTCTCGGATGTCCCTGGTCTCGCGGGCCGTTGACTCCTTTGTACTCCTCGCCCGAGGGATGCGATACCCCTGGCCGCACTTCTTTACTTTTAGGTTCAAAAAGGTGCGAATCGGGCGGGGGTCGAGCGCTTTCCCCTACGTGTTCGGGAGCGCCCGGCGTCGACTGGCGTACCAGACCAGGCCCGCCGTCGCGGCAGCCGCACCGAGCGCGGCCGCGGCGACCAGCGCCGGACGCGACGGGGCGGAGAGGTGCGGCAGCCGCTTCTTGAGGCGGACCGGCTTGTGGAAGTCGAGAATCGGCCACTCGCGCGCGAGCGCCTCGCGCCGCAGCGCCCGGTCCGGATTGACCGCGTACGGATGTCCGACGGAGCTCAGCATCGGCAGGTCGGTCGCCGAGTCGCTGTACGCGTAGCAGCGCGCGAGGTCGTATCCCTCGGAGGCGGCGAGTTCCTTGACGGCCTCCGCCTTGGTGGGCCCGTACGCGTAGTACTCCACCTCGCCGGTGAAGCAGCCGTCGTCCCCGACGACCATGCGCGTGGCCACCACCCGGTCCGCGCCCAGCAGTTCACCGATCGGCTCGACGACCTCGGCGCCCGAGGTGGAGACGATGACCACGTCCCGGCCTGCGGTGTGGTGCTCCTCGATGAGGGACGCCGCCTCGTCGTAGATGATCGGGTCGATCAGGTCGTGCAGCGTCTCGGCCACGATCTCCTGCACCTGCCGCACGTTCCAGCCGCGGCACAGCGCCGACAGGTACTGGCGCATCCGCTCCATCTGGTCGTGATCGGCGCCCCCGGCCAGGAAGACGAACTGCGCGTAGGCCGTGCGCAGCACGGCCCTGCGGTTGATCAGTCCGCCTTGGTAGAACGATTTGCTGAACGTCAGCGTGCTCGACTTGGCGATGACGGTCTTGTCCAGGTCGAAGAACGCCGCTGTGCGGGGCATGGAGTGGTGCAAGGAGTGGTTTTCCACAAGCCCGAGCATAGGCGCCCACCATTCGGCGTAAGCTGTGGCGCGTGGGTTTGCCTGAGAAGGCTCTCGGGTACACCATGGAAGTCACGGATCGTTCGCGACCGTGCTAACCCGGTCTGGCTCCTCCCCCCCCGAGTCGGACCGTGGGGACGACCCCCGCTCTCCCCCCCGGCGGGGGTCGTCGCATGTCCGGACCCGTTTTCGGGTCCTTTTTTCTTGCCCGTTCGCCATGATTTCCGCCCCCGCGGCCCGACGTCGACCCGTGGCTCGATGGTCACGGTCAGTGACGAAAAGGGTGCGCTGCGGAGGGGCGAGCGGGTTCCCCGGCGGTCCGGGCGGGGCTTCCGGAAGGGGGCAGGGGTGGTTCCGGGGGCCGTTCCCCACGAGGTTCCTGGGCCCGTTCTCGGGTCGGCTCCGCGATGTCACCGGTATGGGTGAGTGGGATATTCACAACCCTTCTCGAGTCCACAGTTTTTGACCAAGATCCACATGATTTCCGGGATCGCTGCACGGTGATTCCGCAGGCGAAGTCCGGGTCGCTGTTCCTGACCCGTTCGTTATGACGAGCCGCGCCGGTGCCCGGTATTCGGTGCCGCGGCGCCGGTGGCTTCGCCGCGGACCGGTCCGCCCGTGGGGCGGGCGGCAGGGCGAGAGACGGGGGATCGGATCGTGGTGGAGGTCAGCGCGGTGGACCCGCGGGGCGGGCGGCGGGTGCCGCTGATCGTGACGGAGGACGTGGGGCTCCTCGACGACCTGCTGCGGCTGTGCGCGGCGGCGGGGGTGCGGCCCGAGGTGGGGCACGGGGCGCCGGAGGGCAGAGGCCGGTGGGAGGCGGCACCCCTGGTGCTGGTCGGGGGCGACGCGGCGGAGCGGTTGCGCGGCGCGGCCCGGCGGGACGGGGTGATGCTCGTCGGGCGGGACCAGGACGACCCCGGGGTGTGGCGGCGGGCCGTGGAGATCGGCGCCGAGCAGGTCCTGATGCTGCCGGACGCCGAGCAGTGGCTGATGGACCGGATCGCCGACGTCGCGGAGGGCGTGGGGCGGCCCGCGCTGACCGTCGGCGTCCTCGGTGGCCGGGGCGGGGCCGGTGCCTCGACGCTGGCCTGTGGGCTCGCGACGGCGTCCGCCGCGGCGGGGCGGCGCACCCTGCTGGTCGACGCGGATCCGATCGGCGGCGGCCTCGACGTCCTGCTCGGCGGCGAGGCCGCCGACGGGCTCCGCTGGCCCGCGTTCGTCCACTCCCGCGGCCGGGTCGGCGCCACCGCGCTGGAGGAGTCGCTGCCGTGCCTGCACGGCCTGCGGGTGCTCAGCTGGGACCGCGGCGACCTGACGGCGCTGCCGCCCGAGGCGATGCGCGTGGTGCTCGCGGCGGGGCGGCGCAGGGGCGGGGCCGTCGTGGTGGACCTGCCCCGCAGGATCGACGCGAGCACGGTGGAGGCACTGGCCCAGCTCGATCTGGCGTTGCTCGTGGTGCCGCCGGAGCTGCGAGCCGTCGCCGCCGCCCGGCGGGTGGCCGACAGCGTGGGCATGGTGGTGCGGGACCTGCGGGTGGTGACGGCGCCCGCGCGCGGGGCGCGGCGCTCCGGCGCGCTGGACGCGGACGAGGTGGCCCGGCTGCTCGGACTGCCCCTGGCCGGAGAGCTTCCGCTGGACGCGGGCGTGCTGGCGGGACGGACACCCCAGGCGGCGTCCGGCGGGCCGCTGCGGCGGTTCTGCACGGGCTTCTGGGAGCGAGTGCCGGTGGCCGTGGAGCAGGGGGAGACGCCATGAGCGCGGTGGTCGGGGCGCGGATGCTCGACGGGGTCCGGCAGTGGCTCGCGGAGACCGGGTCGGAGGCGACGCCCGCACGCGTGGCCGAGGCACTCAGAGCCCAGGGCCGGGTCCTCGGCGACGCCGAGGTGCTGGGCGTCGCGGGCCGGCTGAGGTCCGAGCTGGTCGGAGCGGGCCCTCTGGAGCCGCTCCTCGCCGACCCCGCGGTGACGGACGTGCTGGTCTCGGCGCCCGACCGGGTCTGGGTCGACCGGGGCGGCGGCCTGGAGCGGGCCGACGTGGCCTTCGAGAGCGCCGCCGCCGTCCGGCGACTGGCCCAGCGGCTGGCCGCCGTGGTGGGGCGCCGCCTCGACGACGCCCGGCCCTGGGTGGACGCGCGGCTGCCCGACGGGACCCGGCTGCACGCCGTCCTGCCGCCGGTCGCGGTCGGGTGCACATGCCTGTCGCTCCGGGTCGTACGCCCCCGGGCGTTCACCCTGAAGGAGCTGGCGGCGGCGGGGACGGTGCCACCGGGCGGTGACCGGGTGCTGCGGGCGCTGCTCGACGCCCGGCTGTCGTTCCTGATCAGCGGTGGCACGGGCACCGGCAAGACGACGCTGCTCAGCGCGCTCCTCGGCCTGGTCGGCCCGTACGAGCGCATCGTCCTCGCCGAGGACTCCGCCGAGCTGCGCCCCGACCACCCGCACGTGGTGCGCCTGGAGGCCCGGCCCGCCAACCAGGAGGGGGCGGGCGCCGTCGGCCTCGACGACCTGGTGCGGCAGGCGCTGCGGATGCGGCCGGACCGGCTCGTCGTCGGCGAGGTACGCGGCGCCGAGGTCGTCTCGCTCCTGGCCGCGCTCAACACCGGCCACGAGGGCGGCTGCGGCACCGTGCACGCCAACGCGGCGGGCGACGTGCCGGTCCGTCTCGAGGCGCTGGGGACGGCGGCGGGGCTCGACCGGGCGGCGCTGCACAGCCAGCTGGCGGCCGCGGTGTCGGTGGTGCTGCATCTCGTACGGGACCGGGGCGGCCGGCGCCGGGTGGCGCAGGTGCGGGTCCTGGAGCGGGACGCGCAGGGGTGGGTGAGGGCCGTGCCCGCGCTGGAGTGGCGCGAGCGGGGGTTCGCACCGGGCGAGGGGTGGGAGCGGCTGGGCGGTCTGTTGGGGGTGCGGTTGGAGTGAGGGGCGCGGTGCTGCTGAGGACGGTGAGGGACGTGACGGGCGGGAGCGGGAGTGGAGATGTCCGGTGTCGTGGCGGTGGGGCTGATCGGGGCGGCGGTCGTGGCGTGGGCCCTGCGTGTGCGGGAGGCCGAAGCACGGCGGGTGCGTGCGGTGTTCGGCGAGACGGCGGGTGCGGGTGCGGTGCCGGCCTGGCGGAGTACGGGCGAGCGGTGGTGGAGGTGGTTGCGCGGGCGGCCGGAGTGGGGATGCGCGGTGATCGGTGCGGTCGTCGGGGTCGCGGGGGCCTCGCCGCTGCCACTGGTCCTGGGCGTCTGCGCGGTGCCTGCGGCGGCCCGGGCCAGGCGGGGAAGAGCGGCGCTGCGGGCGCGGGAACGGCGCGGGGACGCGGTGATCCGGCTGTGCGAGGTCCTGGCCGGAGAGGTCAGGGCGGGACGGCAGCCGGGCGCGGCGCTGACCGTCGCCGTACGGGAGTCGGGCGCACTGTCCGGGGCCGCGGGCGCGGCGGTGACGGCCGCGGCACGGTTCGGCGGGGACGTGCCCGGCGCGCTGCGGGTGGCGGCCGGGGAGCCGGGCGCCGAGGGGCTGCACGGGCTTGCGGCGTGCTGGCACGTGGCGGTGGACCGGGGCGCCGGACTCGCGGCCGGGCTGGAGCGGCTCGCGGATGCGCTGCGGGCGGAGCGGGATCAGCGGGCCGAGCTGCGCGCTCAGTTGGCGGGTCCTTGGTCCACGGCGGTGATGCTCGCCGGACTGCCGGTGCTCGGGCTGCTGCTCGGATCGGTTCTGGGGGCGCGGCCGTTGCGGGTGCTGCTGCACACCGGGGCCGGTGTGGGGTGCCTGGTGGTGGGCGGGGTGCTGGAGGGGGCGGGGTTGTGGTGGGCGTTGCGGATCGTGCGAGGGGCGGAGGCGTGAGGGGTGCCGTGACGCGGCTGGACGAGTGGATCGGGATCGATGAGTGGGAGCGGTGAGGGGCATGGACGTTGTCCACAGGCTGGGGGTGGTGCTGTGCGCCGCGCTGGCGGTGGCATGGCTGGCGCGGGCGGCCGGGACGCGGTGGCGGGAGCGGGAGTTGCGGCGGCGGGTGCGGCTGGTGCTGGACGTCGCCGCCGTGGACGCGGCCCGGCGGGGCTTCCGGGTGCCGGGCGAGGTGCGCCGGTGGGCTCCGGTGGCCGGTGCCGTGAGCGCCGGGTACGTGGTGGTCGGCGGGGCGGCGGGACTGCTCGTCGGGGCCGTCGCGGGTGCCGTGGTGTGGCGGTGGCTGCGGGACCGGGCGGCGACGTCCCGGGCGGGCGACGGAGCCGAGGCGGTGCGCCAACTGCCGCTGGCGGCCGATCTGCTGGCCGCCTGCGTCGCGGCCGGAGCGGATCCGGTGGAGGCGGCGCGGGTCGTCGGGGAGTCGTTGGGCGGGCCTGTCGGGAGAGGGCTCGCGCGGGGCGCGGCGCAGGTGCGGCTCGGTGGTGAACCGCATCTGGCATGGCGGGAGTTGGCCGTCGTGCCCGGCGCCGGTGTGCTGGTCCGGCTGCTGGAGCGGGCCGGTGATTCCGGTGCGCCGGCGGCGGCACCGGCCGCCCGGATCGCCGCCGAGTGCAGAGCGGAGCGCGGGCGCAGAGCGACGGCGGTGGCGCGCCGGGCGGCGGTGGCCGTCACTGCTCCGGTGGGCCTGTGCTTTCTGCCCGCATTCCTCGTGATCGGGGTGCTGCCGGTGGTGATCGGCCTCGGCGACGGGATGTTGGGCGGCCGCTGAGAAGCAGAGGGAGATCCGGAACGGCCGGATCTCCGAAGCTCACTGATTCGTAAGTTCACTGATTCGTACGGGGGTTGAGATGAACGGAACGCGTGGGACGAGGGCGACGAGCATGTGCCGGCGGCTGCGGCGAGGTCTGCGCACGTGGGCGCGGGACGTGCGGTCGGCGGCGCGCAGGGACGCCGGAATGGTCACGTCGGAGTACGCGGTGGGGCTGATCGCGGCGGTCGGCTTCGCCGGGGTGCTCTACCAGGTGGTGACGAGCGATGTGGTCCAGTCGACGCTGGAGTCGCTGGTGGCGAAGGCACTCCATGGCTCGTTCTGAAACGGGCCGGGACCGGGACCGTGGGTTCGTGACGGCGGAGGCGGCGGTGGTGCTGCCCGTGCTCGTGGCGTTCACGATGGCGCTGGTCTGGGCGGTGGTGGCGGCGTCCGAGCAGATCCGCTGCGTGGACGCCGCGCGGACCGGGGCCAGGGCGGTGGCCCGGCAGGAGCCGGAGAGCGCCGCCGTGGCTGCCGCCCGGGAGGCCGCCCCACGGGGCGCGCGGGTCGAGGTGAGGCGGGAGGGAGAGCTGGTCCGGGTGACGGTGCTGGCGCGGGCGGCCGGGCCGGGGCCGCTCGGCGTGGAGTTGAGCGCGGAGGCCGTCGCCGCGGCCGAGGAGACGACCGCCCCGGACGCCGCCCCCGGGCAGGGCTGGGAGGGGACGACATGACGGGTCGGGACAGCACGGGACGGCGTTCACGGCTGAGAGGAGACCGAGGGTCCGCGACCGTCTGGGTGGTCATGGCGATGGCCGCGGTGGGCGCCGTCTTCGGCGGGGTCCTCGCTCTGGGACAGGCGGTGCAGCTGCGGCACCGCGCGGGCGGCGCGGCCGACCTGGCCGCACTGGCGGCGGCCGACCAGTGGACGAAAGGCCCGGCGCGGGCCTGCGCGCTCGCCGACCGGGTGGCCCGGGCACAGGGGGCGAGAGTCGTGCGGTGCGCCGTCCGCGGGGAGGTGGCCGAGGTGACGGCGGGAGCGGGCAGCGGAGTACTGGCGGCCGAGGTACGGGCGCGGGCGGGACCCGCCGGGGCGGTACCGGTGGTACCGGGGGAACCCGGTGGGGCGGTACCGGCCGGCCCGGGGCAGACCCCGACCCGAGAGAGCGCGGAACGCCCTACGGCGCCTGTTCCAGCAGCGTCGTGAGAAGCCGGACGGCCCCCCGCTTGTGCAGCGGATCGTTGCCGTTGCCGCACTTGGGGGACTGGATGCAGGACGGGCAGCCGGCCTCGCATTCGCAGGAGGCGATGGCCTCACGGGTCGCGGTCAGCCACTCCTTGGCGGTGTGGAAGGCGCGCTCGGCGAAGCCCGCCCCTCCCGGGTGGCCGTCGTAGACGAAGACCGTCGGCAGCAGGGTGTCGGGGTGCAGCGGGATCGAGACGCCGCCGATGTCCCAGCGGTCGCAGGTGGCGAAGAGGGGGAGCAGGCCGATGGAGGCGTGTTCGGCGGCGTGCAGCGCGCCGCCGAGGATCTCGGGGTTCACGCGGGCGGCGTCCAGTTGGTCCTCGGTGACCGTCCACCACACCGCCCGGGTGCGCAGCGTGCGAGGAGGGAGGTCGAGTCTGGTCTCGCCGAGGACTTCGCCGGTGATCAGGCGGCGGCGCAGATAGCCGACGACCTGGTTGGTGACCTCCACCGATCCGTAGCACAACGAGCCGTCGCCCCAGGGGACTTGGACGTCCGTCTCCAGGATGGAGATCGCCGTGGTGTCGCGGGCCGTCGTGGAGTAGGTGGGGTTCGCAGGTTCGACCAGGGCGACGTTGTCGTCGAGGTCCAGGTGCTTGACGACGTAGGTGCGGCCCTGGTGGAGGTGGACGGCTCCGTCGTGGACGGTGGTGTGGGACGAGCCCGCGTCGACCGTGCCGAGGAGCCGGCCGGTGCTCGCCTCGACGATCTGGACGGGGTTGCCGCCCTCGCCGCGGATGTCGGCCAGGTCGGCGGCGGACTCGCGGCGCGTCCAGTGCCAGGCCTTGGTGCCGGAGCGGCGGCGCAGCAGCTTCGCCGCTTCCAGCTGCGGCAGGAGGTCGTCGACCGCTGGGCCGAACAGGGCGAAGTCCGTTTCGGTGAGCGGGAGTTCCGAGGCGGCCGCGCACAGGTGCGGGGCCAGGACGTAGGGGTTGTCGGGGTCGAGGACCGTCGACTCCACCGGCTGCTCGAAGAGGGCCTCCGGGTGGTGGACCAGGTAGGTGTCCAGCGGATCGTCACGGGCCACGAGGACCGCGAGCGCCCCCTGGCCCGAGCGGCCCGCCCGGCCCGCCTGCTGCCACAGGGAGGCCCGGGTGCCTGGATAGCCGGCGATCAGCACGGCGTCGAGGCCGGAGACGTCGATGCCGAGTTCGAGGGCGGTGGTGGCGGCGAGGCCGAGGAGTTCGCCGGAGTGCAGGGCGGCTTCGAGGGCGCGGCGCTCCTCGGCGAGGTAGCCGCCGCGGTAGGCGGCCACCCGGCGCGGCAGCGAGCGGTCGATCTCGGCCAAGCGTTCCTGGGCGATCACCGCGATCAGCTCGGCGCCGCGCCGGGACCGTACGAAGGCGACCGAGCGGATGCCCTGCACGGTGAGGTCGGTGAGCAGATCGGCCGTCTCGGCGGTCGCCGTGCGGCGCACCGGGGCGCCCTTCTCGCCCTGCATCTCGGTGAGCGGCGGCTCCCAGAGGGCGAAGACCAGCTCGCCGCGGGGAGAGGCGTCGTCGGCGACCTCGACGACCGGCAGGCCCGTCAGGCGCTGTCCGGCGACGGCGGGATCGGCCGCCGTGGCGGAGGCCAGCAGGAAGACCGGATCGGAGCCGTAGCGGGCGCAGAGGCGGCGCAGGCGGCGCAGGATCTGGGCGACATGGCTGCCGAAGACGCCGCGGTAGGTGTGGCACTCGTCGATGACGACGTACTTGAGGGCCTTGAGGAAGGAGGACCAGCGCGGATGCGAGGGCAATATGCCGCGGTGCAGCATGTCGGGATTGGTGAGGACGTAGTTGGCGTACTGGCGCACCCACTCCCGTTCCTCGAACGGGGTGTCGCCGTCGTACACCGCCGGCCGGATCGCCGTGCCCAGCGGTTGTGAAAGTTCCTTCACCGATCGGCACTGGTCCGCGGCGAGCGCCTTCGTCGGGGCGAGGTAGAGGGTGGTCGCCCCGCGGCCGTTCGGCGCCTCGGAGCCGTCCAGGAGCGCCGAGAGGGCCGGGACGAGGTACGCCAGGGACTTCCCGGAGGCCGTTCCGGTGGCCACGACCACCGAATCGCCGTCGAGCGCGTGCTCCGCGGCCAGTGCCTGGTGGGCCCAGGGGTGCTCGATACCGGCTTCCTGGACGGTTGCGACGACCTCGGCACGGATCCGATCCGGCCAGACGGCATGACGTCCCGGACGAGGGGGCAAGTGCTCCGTATGGGTGATGCGCGCAGCCCTGCTCGGACCCGTGGTGAGCCTGTCCAGAATCGCCCCGGGAGCAGGGCGGGAGGCGTCGGAGGCCGCGGGTCGTTCGGATCGGTGATTCTTGGCCATCGGCTCCGAGTCTGTCACTGGCGTGACGGACAATGCTTCCAAGGCGTCGTGCATGCCTGCTGGTAAGTGATTGAATGCCTTCGCGGCTGGCGAACCGTCCCGGGGGATCAAGCCGAGGTGTCCCCGAGGGGCGACCGCTCGATAGCAAGGTGCTGGAGGATCCGTGGACCTGTCCCTGTCGACCCGTACCGTCGGCGATCGTACGGTCGTCGAGGTCGGTGGAGAAATCGATGTGTATACCGCGCCCAAGCTGCGCGAGCAGCTGGTCGAGCTGGTGAATGACGGCAGTTTCCACCTTGTCGTCGACATGGAGGGCGTCGACTTCCTCGACTCCACCGGGCTCGGCGTGCTGGTCGGCGGTCTCAAGCGGGTGCGTGCCCACGAGGGCTCGCTGCGCCTGGTCTGCAACCAGGAGCGCATTCTCAAGATCTTCCGGATCACCGGTCTGACCAAGGTGTTCCCGATCCACACCTCGGTCGAGGAAGCCGTCGCGGCGACCGACTGAGCCGGCGACCCGACCGGGCCGTCCGGCGCACCAGCCGGGTGAATGGGTCGGCTCGTCGCGGGAAGATCGATAGAGAGACGGGGATCGGGCGGCCAAGAACCGTGCCCGGTCCCCGAGAGCACGCCCGTACGTCCGAGGGGGATGCATGGCCACCGTCGAACTCCGCTTCAGCCCTCTGCCCGAGCACGTCCGCACGGCCCGCCTGGTGGCGGCCGCGATGGCGCGCAGGACAGGCGTGGACGAGGCCGTGCTCGACGAGGTCAGGCTCGCCGTGGGCGAGGCCTGCTCCCGTGCCGTCGGCCTGCACCAGGCGGGCGGCATCACGGCGCCGGTGCGGGTGGCGCTGATCGAGGAGGAGAAGCAGTTCTCCATCGAGGTCGGGGATGAGGCACCGCACGCGACCGTCGCGGCTCCAGGAGCCCCCGGCGCGGCCGGTGATCCGGACGCGGAGGGCGAGGACGAGATGGGCCTCGCGGTCATCAGCGGCCTCGTCGACGATGTCGAGGTCACTGCGGACGCGGACGGCGGCCTGATCCGGATGAGCTGGCCGACGCTGCCCACGACCCTGCTCCCGTAGCCCTTGGCCACACATCCCTGGGCCGCATAGCCCAGGGCCACAGCTCTCCGCTTGTGTGTTTTTTCTCAAGCCTCTGATCACCGTAAAGGCGATCAGGGGCTTTCTTGATTTTCCTCGATCACGTTTCTAGATCGTTCGCCTACGCTAATGCCCTCAGTGAATTAGCGGGGTTTATAGATCATTCTTCTGGTGGAGAACAATTCCGTTTGCGGCGCCCTGTTGAGATCAGGTTCCGCTCCCTACAATCCGTCCACATCTTGAGCTCAGCCCAAGCGTCAAGGAGGACGAATGGCGGAGCCTTCTCAGTTCGCAAGCCTCGCAGCCGCAGTTCTGACGGACGACAACCGACTGATCGTGATCGTCATCGCGCTCGTCGCGCTCGCGGCGCTCGCCGTCGCAGGGGTCCTGGTGCGTCAGGTGCTCGCGGCCGGCGAGGGCACTCCATCCATGCAAGAGATCGCGGCCGCGGTGCAGGAAGGCGCGAAAGCGTATCTGGGGCGACAGTTGCGCACCCTCGGTGTATTCGCCGTCGTGGTGTTCTTCCTGCTCCTGCTGCTGCCGGCCGACGACTGGAATCAGCGCGCCGGGCGTTCGATCTTTTTCTTGATCGGCGCGGTCTTCTCGGCGGTCACCGGCTATATCGGAATGTGGCTGGCGGTGCGCAGTAATGTGCGTGTGGCCGCGGCGGCCAGGGAAGCGACACCGGCGGAGGGTGAGCCGGAAAAAGATCTCACCGCGGTCTCGCACCACGCAATGAAGATCGCTTTTCGCACGGGTGGCGTCGTCGGCATGTTCACCGTGGGGCTCGGACTGCTCGGCGCCTCCTGCGTCGTGCTCGTCTACGCCGCCGACGCGCCTAAGGTGCTGGAGGGATTCGGGCTCGGCGCCGCGCTGATCGCCATGTTCATGAGGGTCGGCGGCGGCATCTTCACCAAGGCCGCCGACGTCGGCGCCGACCTGGTCGGCAAGGTCGAGCAGGGCATTCCGGAGGATGATCCGCGCAATGCCGCGACCATCGCCGACAACGTGGGCGACAACGTCGGCGACTGCGCCGGAATGGCCGCCGACCTCTTCGAGTCGTACGCCGTCACGCTGGTCGCCGCGCTGATCCTCGGCAAGGCGGCCTTCGGCGATTCCGGGCTCGCGTTCCCGCTGATCGTGCCCGCGATCGGGGTCGTCACGGCGATGATCGGCATCTTCGCCGTCGCGCCACGCCGGACCGACCGCTCGGGCATGAGTGCCATCAACCGCGGGTTCTTCATCTCCGCGGTGATCTCGCTCGCCCTGGTGACCGCGGCCGTCTTCCTGTACCTGCCGGGCAAGTACGCCGACCTGGACGGGGTCACCGACGCCGCCATCCGGGCCAAGGACGGCGACCCGCGGATCCTCGCGGTCATCGCGGTCGCCATCGGCATCGTGCTCGCGGCCCTCATCCAGCAGCTCACCGGCTACTTCACCGAGACCACCCGGCGCCCCGTCAGGGACATCGGCAAGACCTCCCTGACGGGCCCGGCGACCGTGGTCCTCGCGGGCATCTCGGTGGGGCTCGAATCGGCCGTGTACACCGCGGTGTTGATCGGACTCGGCGTCTACGGCGCGTTCCTGCTCGGCGGTACGTCGATCATGCTCGCGCTGTTCGCGGTCGCGCTGGCCGGCACCGGGCTGCTGACCACCGTCGGGGTAATCGTCGCCATGGACACCTTCGGGCCCGTCTCCGACAACGCCCAGGGCATCGCCGAGATGTCCGGCGACGTCCAGGGCGCGGGCGCGCAGGTGCTCACCGACCTCGACGCCGTCGGCAACACCACGAAGGCCATCACCAAGGGCATCGCCATCGCCACGGCCGTCCTCGCGGCGGCCGCGCTCTTCGGCTCGTACCGCGACGCGATCCTCACGGCCGCGAGCGACGTCGGCGAGAAGGTCGGCGAGGGCGGGCCGATGAACCTGGTCATGGACATCTCCCAGCCCAACAACCTGGTGGGGCTCATCGCCGGAGCCGCGGTGGTGTTCCTCTTCTCCGGGCTCGCCATCAACGCCGTCTCGCGGTCGGCGGGTTCGGTGGTCTACGAGGTGCGGCGGCAGTTCCGCGAGCACCCCGGGATCATGGACTACACCGAGAAGCCGGAGTACGGGCGCGTCGTCGACATCTGCACGAAGGACGCGCTCAGGGAGCTCGCCACGCCCGGCCTGCTCGCCGTCATGGCGCCGATCGCGATCGGCTTCACCCTCGGGGTCGGCGCACTCGGCGCGTATCTCGCCGGAGCCATCGGTACCGGCACGCTCATGGCGGTGTTCCTGGCCAACTCCGGTGGCGCGTGGGACAACGCCAAGAAGCTCGTCGAGGACGGCCACCACGGCGGCAAGGGCAGCGAGGCGCACGCGGCCACCGTCATCGGCGACACGGTCGGCGACCCCTTCAAGGACACCGCGGGCCCGGCCATCAACCCGCTCCTGAAGGTGATGAACCTCGTCGCGCTGCTGATCGCGCCCGCGGTCGTCAAATTCAGCTACGGCGACGACGCCAGCGTGCCCGTGCGGGTCGTGATCGCCGTCGTCTCGCTGGGCGTCATCATCGGCGCGGTGTACGTCTCCAAGCGACGCGGCATCGTGGTCGGCGACGACCCGGACGACGACGGGAAACCCGGACGGGTGCCCGAGCAGGCGGACCCGGAGGTGGTGTCGCAGCACCGGTAGACCTGACCCGGCATCAACCCAGGGGCGGGGAGCGCGCTTTGGCGCGCTCCCCGCCCACCTGCGTGTTCGGGGGCCGCGGTGAACTTTCCGCCGCGCGACCCGTGAGCCTTCTCTCCCTTGGTGCAAATGGCTGCTAAAGGTCAAGAAAGCGGTCGTATCGAACGCCCGAGGTGCACTTGTCGTGTGCTCGGCGTGTAAGTTCCGGGGCCGTAAGCCATGGAAGGGACCAACCCGGTGAACAAGAAGCTTGCAGCCGCACTGTCCGGCGGTGCGGTACTGGTACTGGCGTTGTCGGGCTGCAGCGACGACAGCAACGAGAAGCTGGACTCCTGGGCCAAGCAGGTCTGCGACAAGGTCCAGCCGCAGGCGAAGAAGATCGAGTCCGCGAACGCGGCGATCCAGAAGCAGACGTCGGACAACAGCGCGCCGGCCGACGTGAAGAAGACGGACGCCCAGGCGTTCCAGGACATGTCCGACGCCTACAAGGCGATCGGCGACGCGGTCGACAAGGCGGGCGCCCCGCCGGTCGACGACGGCAAGACCAAGCAGCAGGACGCGGTCGAGGAACTGGACAAGATCTCCAAGTCCTACGCGGACCTGAAGGGGCAGGTCGACAAGCTGGACACCGACGACCAGGCCAAGTTCGCCGAGGGGCTCAAGGGCATCGCGGGCGAGCTGGACAAGCTCAGCCAGAGCGGCAGCGACGCGCTCAAGAACCTGGAGGAGGGGGACGTCGGCAAGGCGATGGCGAAGCAGGAGAGCTGCAAGAGCGCATCCGCTACGCCGTCGGCCTCGTAGTCCGGCCCTGTTTCACCCGCCCCCGGGGCTGCGCCGCCGTGCGCCGCGCCGGGGGTGTCGTCTGTCCGGGCCGCCGCCTCTGCGTCTGTCGGGTCGCCTGTCGTCTCGCGTCTGCCGGTCGCGTCGTGGTTGCTCGCGCGGTTCCCCGCGACCCTGGAAGCGAGCTTCGCTCGCTCAGGGGAAGCTGCGCGAAGCGCATGCTTCAGGGGCGCGGGGAACCGCGCGAGAAGCCCCACCGGCCCGCAGCCGTGCGAACCACCTCCACCCCGGCGGACGCGTCACAATGGGCGGCGTGAGTTCTCCCGTTGCCGCCCCCCTGCCCACCACCGACCGCCCGGAGGGCACCCGTGCCCTGCGCGCGGCACTCCTCGAAGCCGAGTTCACCGCCGACGGGCTGCTCGACCTGCTCGGAGCCCCCGCCTACGCCGCGCTCGCCCGCAGCGAGACCGTGCCCGCGCTGCGCGCCACCCGGGGCGATCGCCCCCTGGAGACGCTCGTCCGGCTCTTCCTGCTGCAGCAGCCCGTCGCCCGCGACCGGCTGGCCGCCGTCCTCGACGTCGCCCTGTGCCTGGAGAGCGGCTGGCTGCGGGAGGCGGGCGGCGACGAGCTGGCCGCGACCGTCGACGTACGCCCGTACGGCGGCCCGGACGGCGAGGACTGGTTCATCGTGTCCGACCTCGGCTGCGCCGTCGGCGGCGCGGGCGGCATCGGCTCGCGCGACGAGGGAGTCGTCCTCGGCGTCGGCGGCGCGTCCACCACGCTCGCCGCGATCACCGTCCGCACGCCCGTCGGCGCCGCCCTCGACATCGGCACCGGCTCCGGCATCCAGGCGCTGCACGCCGGCCGGCACGCCACCCGGGTCACCGCGACCGACCTCAACTCCCGTGCCCTGCACATCACCGCGCTGACCCTCGCGCTGTCCGGCGCCCCGGCGGCCGACCTGCGCGAGGGCTCGCTGTACGAGCCCGTCGGCGACGGCGACGACGCCCGGTACGACCTGATCGTGTCCAACCCGCCCTTCGTGATCTCGCCCGGCGCCCGGCTCACCTACCGCGACGGCGGGATGAGCGGGGACGATCTGTGCCGCTCGATCGTTCAGGGAGCGGGGGAGCACCTGAACGAAGGCGGATACGCCCAGTTCCTGGCCAACTGGCAGCACGTCGAGGGGGAGGAGTGGACCGAGCGGCTGCGCTCGTGGGTGCCGCGCGGCTGCGACGCCTGGATCGTGCAGCGCGAGGTGCAGGACATCACGCAGTACGCCGAGCTGTGGCTGCGCGACGCCGGTGACCACCGCACCGACCCGGCGGAGTACGCGGCCCGGTACGACGCCTGGCTGGACGAGTTCGAGGCACGCAAGGTGAAGGCCGTCGGCTTCGGCTGGATCTCCCTGCGCCGCACCGCCCATGACGAGCCGTCGATCGTGGTCGAGGAGTGGCCGCACCCCGTCGAGCAGCCGCTCGGCGACGTCGTGCGGGCGCACTTCGAGCGGGTCGACTGGCTGCGCACCCACGACGACGCGGCGCTGCTCCAGTCGTCCTTCGTGCTGGCCGGTGAGGTCGTGCAGGAGCAGGTCGGGCTGCCGGGCGCCGAGGACCCGGAGCACGTCGTGCTGCGGCAGGGCCGCGGGATGCGCCGGGCCACCAAGGTGGACACGGTCGCCGCCGGGTTCGCCGGGGTGTGCGACGGGTCGCTGAGCGCCGGCACGATCCTGGACGCCATCGCCCAACTCGTCGGCGAGGAGCCGGTGCTGCTGCGCGACCAGGTGCCCGCACAGATCCGCACCCTGGTCGAGCAGGGCTTCCTGGAGCCCGCGGGCCCGGCCGCCGACACGGTCGGCTAACCGCTCTTCGCCCGGCGCTGTACGAGAGTTCACCCGGGGTTGGCCTGCCCGTGTCACCGTCGCCTGCCTGGGTACCGCGACCGGTACCCGCGATCCGGGAGGCAAGGCGATGGAGAGTACCCCCGCGCTCTTCGCGGGCACGGTGTTCGCGCTGTTCGGAGCGGGTCTCGTGGCATGGACGGGGGCGCGCACCCTGCACCGGGAGCCGGTGACGGACGCCGCGCACCCGGTGGCCGCGGCGGTGCTCACCGGCGTGGTCGGGGCGGTGTCCCTGGGACTCGCGGTGTGGTGCTTCGGGCGGGTGTGACCGCCCGGCGCCGTACGTACGAAAGGGCCCGCCCCGCAATCGCGGGGCGGGCCCTTTCGGGTACCGGGCATCAGCCGCGCAGGACGCGGCCCTGCTTGTCGGTGCGGTCGTTGCTCGTGAAGAACAGGATCGAGTCGATCAGGGCCCAGACGCCGAGGCCACCGCAGGTGAACAGCTGGCCGAGGGCGACGCCGGTGCTGCCGACGTAGAAGCGGCCGACACCGAAGCAGCCGAAGAAGAACTGGAGAACGCCCGCGACGATCTTGGACTTGTCGGAGTACGGACGGCCCTGCGGGTCGTAGCCGTACGGGGCGTTGGGGTCGGACTGGCCGGGCTGGCCGGGCTGCTCGGTGTAGGACATGCGCAATGCTCCTCGGGGACAACACAAGGCACGGCACACGGCCGTGCTGCTGAGCGGATGGTGGTGGTGAGGCAGATGCGCCGTGTGGGGACGTTGCGCGCCTCGGAATGCACAAATTTAGAGGTACTTGGGCTGCGCTTGACGCAATCACAAGCTTTCGTGGCAGGTTTGTGACCTGAGGGGATCGCGGTGCGGGTGAGTCGCGGTACCGCCCGATGCCGCCGCGCGGCGCAGTCGCTGAGGGCGCGTCAGAAGGCGTTGCGCAGCACGGTCCAGACGAGCGCGGTCGCCAGGATCGCCGCCTGGCCGCGGACCGGGATCCGGGGCTGCCAGCGGCGTCCGCGCAGCCCTTCCCAGGCCCAGCGTCCCAGCAGCGCGAGGGCGAACGGGGCGGCGATGAGCAGCGCCCGGTTGTCGTGCCAGGCTGCCGAGAACTGGCCGTGCATCAGGTCGTACACCATGCGGGTGCCGCCGCACGCCGGGCAGAGCAGCCCGGTGGCCCACCGGAACGGGCAGCGGGGCAGCCAGTGGCCCGCCTCGTGCGGGTTGGTGCCGTACAGATAGAGCGCGCCGACGGCGCCCGCGGCGAGCACCCCCACGGGGGCCGTCGCAGGGTGCCGCCACAGGGACCTGACCCGGTTCGGGCCGTCAGCCGCGCAGGACACGGCCGTTCGAGTCCGTGGTGTTGTTGCTGGTCAGCAGGATGATGCCGTCGATCAGCGCCCAGATGCCGAGGCCGCCGCAGGTGAACAGCTGGGCCAGGCCGATGCCGACGTTGCCGATGTAGAAGCGGCCGACGCCGAAGCCGCCGAGGAAGAGCTGCAGCACGCCTGCGACGACCTTGGACTTGTCGGAGTACGGCCGACCGTACGGGTCGTAGCCGTAGGGCGCGTTCGGGTCGTAACCCATGCCCATGCCCATGCCGGGGCCCGGCGGGGGCGGGTAGCCGCCCGGCGCGCCACCGGGAGCACCGCCCGGATACCCGTACCCGGCACCGGGCTGGGAGCCCGCCTGGGGGTAGCCGTAGCCGGGCTGCGGCGAGCCCTGCTGCGGATAGCCGTACGGTCCCTGGCCGGGCGGGGCCTGCGGCGGCTGCGGGGGCTGCTGGCCGTAAGGATTCTGGTCCTTCGGCGGCTGGCCGTAGGGATTGCTGTCGGACATCGGGGTGCTCCTGCGATCGGGAAGCCTGGGGACGCGCCGGAGGCTCCCGCGGGCTCCCCCAGCCACCCGCCATCTTGTCAGGACCGCTCCGGGACGGGGAGTGAGGGCGGGCAGCGACCTCCTCGACCGGCGCCCGGCCGGGATGCTCGGGGCAGGATCCGGGACGGGGCGCGGGGCGGGACCCGTGACCGGAATCGGGCCGCCCGGCGCAGATGTGTGGCACACACAGTGAGGACGCGGGTACCCGGAGCGTGTGGCTCCGCTCCCCGGTCCGGGGGCAGGATCACGAGGAGTCGGGTTACCGTTCCGAGTGGCTGCTGCGTGCTTTTCCCGTTTGACACACCGGCGGGAGGTACCGTCACACTCCGCAGCAGTGCCAATCAGCGGCGCCAGCCGCGGCCAGAGAACGGCCCAGACCGCCGACCGGAGAGAAGAGCGAAGTTGTCCCCGACCAGCGAGACCGCACAGGGCGGCCGCCGACTCGTCATCGTCGAGTCGCCCGCCAAGGCGAAGACGATCAAGGGCTACCTCGGCCCTGGATACGTCGTCGAAGCGAGCGTCGGGCACATCCGCGACCTCCCCAACGGCGCCGCGGAGGTGCCCGACAAGTACACGGGTGAGGTGCGCCGCCTCGGCGTCGACGTCGAGAACGACTTCGAGCCGATCTATGTCGTCAACGCCGACAAGAAGTCCCAGGTCAAGAAGCTCAAGGACCTGCTGAAGGACTCCGACGAACTCTTCCTCGCCACCGATGAGGACCGCGAGGGCGAAGCCATCGCGTGGCACCTCCTCGAGGTCCTGAAGCCCAAGGTTCCCGTCCACCGGATGGTCTTCCACGAGATCACCAAGGACGCGATCCGCTCCGCCGTGGCCAACCCGCGCGAGCTGAACAAGCGCATGGTCGACGCCCAGGAGACCCGCCGCATCCTCGACCGTCTGTACGGTTACGAGGTCTCGCCGGTCCTGTGGAAGAAGGTCATGCCGCGGCTGTCGGCGGGCCGCGTCCAGTCGGTGGCCACCCGCCTCGTCGTCGAGCGGGAGCGCGAGCGCATCGCCTTCCGCTCCGCCGAGTACTGGGACCTGACCGGCACCTTCGCGACCGGCCGGGCCGGTGACCCGTCCGACCCGTCCTCCCTGGTCGCCCGGCTGTCCGCGGTCGACGGCAAGCGCATCGCGCAGGGCCGCGACTTCGACTCGCTCGGCCAGATCAAGGGCGGCAACTCGGCGAACACGCTCCACCTGGACGAGGCGAACGCGCGGGCGCTCGCCGCCGCCCTGGAGAACACGTCGTTCGCGGTCCGCTCGGTCGAGTCCAAGCCGTACCGCCGCTCGCCGTACGCCCCGTTCCGTACGACGACGATGCAGCAGGAGGCCTCGCGCAAGCTGGGCTTCGGCGCCAAGGCGACCATGCAGGTGGCCCAGAAGCTGTACGAGAACGGCTTCATCACCTATATGCGTACCGACTCCACGACCCTGTCGGACACGGCGGTCTCGGCCGCTCGTGCCCAGGTCACGCAGCTGTACGGGTCGGACTACCTGCCGGACAAGCCGCGCACGTACGCCGGCAAGGTCAAGAACGCGCAGGAGGCGCACGAGGCGATCCGCCCGTCCGGCGACCGCTTCCGCACGCCCGCCGAGACCGGCCTGACCGGCGACCAGTTCCGGCTCTACGAGCTGATCTGGAAGCGCACCGTCGCCTCCCAGATGAAGGACGCGGTCGGCAACAGCGTCACGGTCAAGATCGGCGGCACGTCCTCCGACGGCCGCGACGCCGAGTTCAGCGCGTCCGGCAAGACGATCACCTTCCACGGCTTCCTGAAGGCCTACGTCGAGGGCGCCGACGACCCGAACGCGGAGCTGGACGACCGTGAGCGGCGCCTGCCGCAGGTCACCGAGGGCGACGCGCTGTCCGCCGAGGAGATCTCGGTCGACGGCCACGCGACGAAGCCCCCGGCCCGCTACACCGAGGCCTCGCTCGTCAAGGAGCTGGAAGAGCGCGAGATCGGCCGCCCGTCGACGTACGCGTCGATCATCGGCACGATCCTCGACCGCGGCTACGTCTTCAAGAAGGGGACGGCCCTCGTGCCCTCCTTCTTGTCGTTCGCCGTCGTCAACCTGCTGGAGAAGCACTTCGGCCGGCTCGTCGACTACGACTTCACCGCCAAAATGGAGGACGACCTCGACCGCATCGCGCGCGGTGAGGCGCAGGCCGTGCCGTGGCTGCGGCGGTTCTACTTCGGCGAGGGCTCGGGCGACGCGAGCGCGGCCGACGCGGGCAACGGCGACGGGGACCACCTCGGCGGCCTGAAGGAGCTCGTGACCGACCTGGGCGCGATCGACGCCCGCGAGGTCTCGTCCTTCCCCGTCGGCAACGACATCGTGCTGCGCGTCGGGCGCTACGGCCCCTACGTGGAGCGCGGCGAGCGGGACTCCGAGAACCACCAGCGCGCGGACGTCCCCGAGGACCTCGCCCCCGACGAGCTGTCGGTCGAGTACGCGGAGGAGCTGCTCGCCAAGCCGAGCGGCGACTTCGAGCTCGGCACCGACCCGGCGTCCGGCCACCAGATCATCGCCAAGGACGGCCGCTACGGCCCCTACGTCACCGAGGTGCTCCCCGAGGGCACCCCGAAGACCGGCAAGAACGCGGTCAAGCCGCGGACGGCGTCGCTGTTCAAGTCGATGTCGCTCGACACCGTCACCCTCGACGACGCCCTGAAGCTGATGTCGCTGCCGCGCGTCGTGGGCGCCGACGCCGAGGGCGTCGAGATCACCGCGCAGAACGGCCGCTACGGGCCGTACCTGAAGAAGGGCACCGACTCGCGCTCGCTGACGGCCGAGGAGCAGCTCTTCACCATCACGCTGGAAGAGGCGCTGGAGATCTACTCCCAGCCCAAGCAGCGCGGGCGCGCGGCCGCCAAGCCGCCGCTGAAGGAGCTGGGCGAGGACCCGGTCAGCGGCAAGCCCGTGGTCGTGAAGGACGGCCGCTTCGGCGCGTACGTCACCGACGGCGAGACCAACGCGACCCTGCGGGCGGCCGACTCCGTGGAGGACATCACGCCCGAGCGCGGCTACGAGCTGCTCGCGGAGAAGCGGGCCAAGGGGCCCGCCAAGAAGACGGCGAAGAAGGCCGCCAAGAAGGCGCCGGCCAAGAAGACCGCCGCCAAGAAGACGACCACCGCGAAGAAGACGGCGGCCAAGAAGACCACCGCGAAGAAGACGACCACGGCGAAGAAGACGACGGCCGCAGCCAAGAAGACGGCTGCTTCCCAGGCGGTCGACGAGTAGGACGCCGTGGCCGCGGCGGACCGGTTTGCCAGGTAGGGCACGGTTTGCCGAAGCGGCCTTCGTACGTAGACACACGGACGCCCCCGGGAGTTGTACCGGGGGCGTCCATTTGTTCGGACCGGGCCCACGGAGTGTCGGTCGGTCCCGATAGGCTGGACGAATGACCCGTGCCGAGCAGCCAACGGCCCCCCACACGGCCCCAGACGACGCCCTGGTAGCGGACTCCCGAGAGCGCGCCGTGCGCGCCCTCCTGCGCGTACCCCAGTTGAAACGACTGTGGTCGGCGCAGCTCGTCGGTGGAGTCGGTGATGTCCTCGGGCTGCTTGTGCTGGTGGTGCTCACGCTTCAGGCGGCCATTTCCGAAGGGTCGTTCGGCGGTGGATACCGCGGGGTGGCCCTCGCCGTCTCCGCGGTGTTCGGGGCGCGCGTCCTGTCCACCCTGCTCTTCGGAGCCGTGCTGCTCGGACCGCTGACCTCACTGACCACCCCCGGCGGCCCGCTCGACCGGCGCTGGACCATGGTCTGCGCCGACGGGCTGCGGGCCGCGCTGCTGATCGTCGCGCCCCTGTGGATCGACTGGACCCCGGACAACGCGCTGGCGCTGATCCTCGTGACGGCCTTCGTCGTCGGGGTCGCCGAGCGGTTCTGGACCGTCGCCAAGGAGAGCGCGGCGCCCGCCCTGCTGCCCGCGCCGCCCCCGGAGGGCGCGGCCGTGCGCCCGCTGCCGGACCACATGGACGCCCTGAGGCGCCTGTCGCTGCGGACCGCGTTCGTCGCCGTACCGCTGGCGGCCGCGGTCCTGCTGGTCGTCTCCCTCGTGCAGAACCTGATCGGCGCGGGCCTCGACTGGTTCGACCTGCACCAGGCGGCCCTCTCGTCGTACGTGGCCGCGGGGCTCTTCGCCGCCTCGCTGTCCGTCGTCTTCTTCCTCGAACTGCCGGACACGCAGACCCCGCGCGCGCGGTCGCCCCTTGAGGGGCTGCGCCGGCCTCGGACCGCCACCGGCCCGGACAAGGGACGTACGGGCGCGATCCCGCTGCTCGTCCTGGCCTGCGCCGCCGTCGCCGGGGCCGTCTCGGCCGCCGTCGCCGTGTCCGTGCTCCAGGCCAAGGACCTGGACGGCGGCCCGGTGACCTTCGGGCTGCTGGTGCTCGCGCTCACCGGCGGCACCGTCGTCGGCATCAGGTCCGCGCCGGCCGTGCTGCCGTCGCTCTCGCGGCGCCGCCTGCTGGCCCTCGCCATCGCGCTCACCGGCATCGGCCTGCTCGTCGCCGGGCTCGTGCCCGACGTCACCACCGTGATCCTCATCCTCGCGCTCTCCGGTGTCACCGCGGGCATCGCCGCCAACACCGGGCACACCCTCCTCGACCAGGAGTCCGAGGAGTACCGCAGGTCCCGCACCACCGAGCACCTGCAGGCCGTCGTACGGGTCTCCCTCGCACTCGGCGCCCTGCTCGCCCCGCTCCTCGCCGCGCTGATCGGCCCGCACCGCCTGGAGAACGGCAAGTTCGTCTTCGCGCACGGCGGCGCCGCGTTCACGCTGATGCTGGTCGGCGCGCTGCTGCTGCCCGTCGCCGCCCTGGTCCTCGCCAAGGCCGACGACCGCAGCGGCGTACCGCTCCGCCACGACCTGCGCGACGCGCTGCTCGGCGGGCACGACCCGGCGCAGGCCCCCGCCACCACCGGTTACTTCATCGCCCTGGAGGGCGGCGACGGCGCCGGCAAGTCCACCCAGGCGGCCGCGCTCGCCGAGTGGATCAGGGACAAGGGCCACGAGGTCGTCGTCACGCGCGAGCCGGGAGCCACCCCGGTCGGCAAGCGGCTCCGCTCGATCCTGCTCGACGTCTCCTCGGCGGGCCTGTCCCACCGCGCGGAGGCGCTGCTCTACGCCGCCGACCGCGCCGAGCACGTCGACACCGTCGTCCGCCCCGCCCTGGAGCGCGGCGCCATCGTCATCTCCGACCGGTACATCGACTCGTCCGTCGCCTACCAGGGCGCGGGCCGCGATCTGTCGCCGGTCGAGGTCGCCCGGATCAACCGGTGGGCCACCAGCGGTCTCGTACCGCACCTGACCGTGCTGCTCGACGTCGACCCGGAGGCCGCCCGCGAGCGGTTCACCGAGGCGCCCGACCGGCTGGAGTCGGAGCCGGTGGAGTTCCACGCGCGCGTGCGCTCCGGTTTCCTCACCCTGGCCGCCGGTGACCCCGGCCGCTACCTCGTCGTCGACGCCGGGCAGGAGCCGGAGGCGGTCACCACCGTCATCCGCCACCGCCTCGACACGCTGCTCCCGCTCTCCGAGGCCGAGATCCAGGCCCGCGAGGAGGCCCGCAAGGCCGCCGAGGAGGAGGCCCGCCGCAAGGCCGAGGAAGAGGCCGCCCGCAAGGCCGAGGAGGAGCGCGTCGAGCGCGAGCGGCAGGAGCAGCTCGCCAAGCTGCGCGCCGAGGAGGAGGAGCGCAAGCGCCGCGAGCTGGAGGAGGCGCAGCGCATCGAGGCCGAGCGCCAGGCCGAGGAGGCCCGCAAGCGCGCCGAGGAGTCGCGCCGCAAGGCCGAGGAGGAGCGCGTCAGGCTGCTCGCCGAGGAAGCGGCCCGCAAGGCGGAGGACGAGCGCCGCCAGCGGCAGGCCGAGGAGGAGGCGCGGCTGCGCGCCGAGGCCGAGGAGCGGCGCCTGGAGAAGCAGCGCAAGGCCGAGGAGGCGTTGCTGCGGGCCGAGGAGGCCCGGCGGCTCGCCGCCCGGGCCAGTGCCGCCGCCGCGGAGACCGGCCGGACGGTGCAGTTCCGCAAGGTCGAGGAGACCAAGCCGGCCGCGGCCGCCCCGGACGTCCACGACGTCCCGGACAACGAGGTGACCGTGCCGACGCCGGTGGTGCGGATCGAGGACCTGTCGGCCGCCCAGGAGACGGCGGTGCTGCCCGCGGTTCCGTCCGAACCGTCCACGCCGACGTCGAAGCCGACTTCGCCGTCGCCGTCGCCGTCGCCGTCGCCCTCGTCCTCGGACGCCGAGGAGACCGCGGTGCTGCCGCAGCCGCCCGTCGGCGCCTCGGACGAGACGGCCGTACTGCCGCAGGTGCCGGACCCCTCCGGGGACGCGCGGAACCCTGCGGACCGGGTGCCGCCGGGTTACTTCCGTGACGAGCGGCCGGCGCCGGAGAGCTCCGCGGAGCGCACGGCCGAGCTGCCGCAGATCGACGAGGAGGGCCGGCCGCGCCGCCGCCCCCGCTCCGACTGGGCGGAGGAGACCCCGCTCGACGATCTGCCGTCGCTGGCCGACGAACTGCTCGGCGGGCGGGACGACGACGAGGACGGACGGGGCCGCCGGGGCGGCCGCAGGCGGTAGGGAGCCGCCCGCGGGTCCGGGATGCCCGGACTGTCGGTGCCGCCCGGCACAATGGGGCTGAAGCTCGAGGAAGGGCGGTATCCCCATGGCCGTGTGGGACGACCTGGTCGGTCAGGAGCGCGTGATCACGTCGCTGGACGCGGCCGCGCGGGACGCGGACGCCCTGGTGACGGCGGCCGCCTCGGACACCCCGCCGCCCCCCGCGTCGAAGATGACGCACGCCTGGCTGTTCACCGGACCGCCCGGCGCGGGCCGGGTCACCGCGGCCCGCGCCTTCGCCGCCGCCCTGCAGTGCGTGTCCCCCGACCGGGCGCTCGGCGGCGCCCCCGGCTGCGGGTTCTGCGACGGCTGCCACACCGCCCTGCTCGGTACGCACGCGGACGTGTCGACGATCGCCGCCGACGGTGCCCAGATCCTCGTCGCCGACATGCGCGACACCGTCCGCAAGTCGTACACGGCTCCGGCGAACGGCCGCTGGCAGGTGATCCTCGTCGAGGACGCGGAGCGGCTGAACGAGAAATCGGCGAACGCCGTCCTGAAGGCGGTCGAGGAGCCCGCTCCCCGCACGGTCTGGCTGCTGTGCGCGCCCTCGGTGGAGGACGTGCTGCCGACCATCCGGTCCCGCTGCCGCCTGCTCACCCTGTCCACCCCGGGCGTCGACGCCGTCGCCGACATGCTCGTACGACGTGACGGGATCGAGCCGGCCGTCGCCGCGTCCGTCGCCCGCGCCACCCAGGGGCACATCGACCGGGCCCGCCGCCTGGCCACCGACCCGCGCGCGCGGGAGCGCAGGGCGGCGGTGCTGAAGATCCCGCTGCGCGTGGAGGACATCGGCGGCTGCCTCAAGGCGGCGCAGGAGCTGGTGGACGCGGCGGCCGAGGACTCCAAGCAGCTCGCCGAAGAGGTCGACACCAAGGAGACCGAGGAGCTGAAGGCGGCGCTCGGCGCGCAGAGCGGCGGACGGATGCCGCGCGGCACGGCCGGCGTGATGAAGGACCTGGAGGACAAGCAGAAGCGCCGCCGCACCAGATCGCAGCGCGACAGCCTCGACCTGGCCCTCACCGACCTCACCGGCGTGTACCGGGACGTGCTCGCGATGCAGCTCGGTTCGGCGGTGGCCCTGGCCAACGTCGAGATCCAGGACACGCTGGAGCGGGTCGCCCGGGGCAGCTCGCCCGAGGCGACGCTGCGCCGGATCGAGGCGATCGGGGCGTGCCGGGTGGCCCTGGACCGCAATGTCGCGCCGCTGCTCGCGGTGGAGGCGATGACGGTGGCGCTGCGGGCGGGATAGCCCCGCCGGGCGGGCACGGCGGGTGAGATCATCCGACAGCGCAGAGTCACGTCACCCCTGCGGAGCGTTACGCTCACTCGATGCACCTCAGGCGTCCCTCTCCGACCTCGCCCCGCCGCACGGCCGCCCTGCTCGCCGCCTCGGCCCTCCTGCTGACCGGCATGGCGGGCTGCTCCCCGGGAGGGTCGGGCACCGCCGACGCCGCCTCCCTGGCGGCACTGCCCGGCGCGACCCCGGCCGAACTGACCTCGTACTACCACCAGTCGCTCAAGTGGCGGGCGTGCGGAGTCGCCGGCTTCCAGTGCGCGACCCTCAAGGCGCCGCTCGACTACGACGATCCGTCCGCGGGCGACATCGACCTCGCGATCTCCCGCAAGAAGGCCACCGGCCCCGGCAAGCGCCTCGGCTCGCTCCTGGTCAATCCGGGCGGCCCCGGCGGCTCGGCGATCGGCTACCTCCAGGCGTACGCGGGCATCGGTTATCCCGCCGGGGTCCGGGCCCGCTACGACATGGTCGCCGCCGACCCGCGCGGTGTCGCCCGCAGCGCGCCCGTCACCTGCCTCGACGGCAAGCAGATGGACGCGTACACGCAGACCGACATGACCCCGGACGACGCGCGCGAGAAGACTGAACTGAACGATTCCTACGAGAAGTTCGCGTCCGGCTGCGAGACGCACGACGCCACGTCGAAGCGCGTGCTGCCGCACGTCTCCACCGTCGAGGCGGCCCGCGACATGGACCTCGCCCGGGCGGCGCTCGGCGACGACAAGCTGACCTATGTCGGCGCCTCGTACGGCACCTTCCTCGGCGCGACCTACGCGGGCCTGTACCCGGAGCGGGTGGGCCGGCTCGTCCTGGACGGCGCGATGGACCCGTCGCTGCCGGCCCGCGAGCTGAACCTGGAGCAGACGGCCGGATTCGAGACGGCGTTCACCTCCTTCGCGAAGGACTGCACGGCCCGCGCCGACTGCCCGCTCGGCACCGGCACGCCGGAGCAGGCGGGACAGCGCCTGAAGGACTTCTTCACCGCCCTCGACCGCACCCCGCTGGCCACCGGCGACCCCGACGGCCGCACCTTGGGCGAGGCGCTCGGCACCACCGGTGTGATCGCGGCGATGTACGACGAGGCGGCCTGGCCGCAGTTGCGGGACGCGCTGACCGCCGCGCTGAAGAAGAAGGACGGCGCGGGCCTGCTGGCCCTGTCGGACAGCTACTACGAGCGTGACCCCGACGGCTCCTACGCCAACCTCATGTTCGCCAACGCCGCCGTGAACTGCCTCGACCAAGCCCCGGCCTTCACCTCCGCGAAGGAGGTCGAGGCGGCCCTCCCCGACTTCGAGAAGGCCTCCCCGGTCTTCGGCCCCGGCCTCGCCTGGGCCTCCCTGAACTGCGCGAGCTGGCCGGTCCCGGCGACGGGCGAGGCCCACCGCATCACCGCCGACGGCGCCGCCCCCATCGTCGTGGTCGGCACCACCCGCGACCCGGCGACCCCCTACGGCTGGGCCAAGTCCCTCGCCTCCCAGCTCTCCTCGGGCCGCCTGCTGACCTACGAGGGCGACGGCCACACGGCGTACGGCCGCGGCAGCACCTGCATCGACGGGGCGATCGACACCTACCTCCTGACCGGCACCCCGCCGACGGACGGAAAGCGCTGCTCATAGCCGGTGCGATGTGATCGTTGCCTGGTCAAAAAGGGTGGGCGGAGCACCCCCTGGGAGCGTGTAGGATTGACGACGTTGCCAACGCACTCCGGTGCGCTCGGCGGCGCCGCCTTAGCTCAGATGGCCAGAGCAACGCACTCGTAATGCGTAGGTCTCGGGTTCGAATCCCGAAGGCGGCTCCGGCAAAGGCCAGGTCACATAGCCCGTGACCTGGCCTTTTGTGTTGCTCGGGGCATGACGCGTCACACGGCCGGAATGCCGCGAGATGGCTTGCGTGAGCGATGCGTGAGCCGGGCGGTCCGGTGCCCTACTTCTTGGGCTTCTTCCGCTTGGCCTTCTTCTTGGCCCTGGCCTCGGCTTTCGCCTTGTCCTTGGCCTTCTTGGCGGCCTTACGGGCGGCCTCCTCCGCCTCGGTCTTCCGCTGAAGCGGGACCAGCTTGGCGGTGGCCTCGGCCGCGTTCTTGCCGACCTGCGGCAGGACGCTCTGGTAGATGTCCCGCGTGATGCGGGTGTCGCTGTGTCCGAGGGTGTCCGACACGATCTTCACGTCGATGCCGGCGGCGAGCATGAGTGTGGCCGCCCCGTGCCGGAGGTCGTGCAGCCGGATCGGCGGGAGTCCGGAGGCGGCGACGAGGCGCTCGAAGAGGTCGGTCACCTTCCCGGGGTGGAGCCAGGAGCCGTCTTCCTGGGTGAAGACCATGCCGGTCTCGACCCAGGCCGTTCCCCACTCCTCGCGGTCCGCGTCCTGTTGTTCGCGGTGCCGCTTCAGGACGTTGACGGTGTCGTCGTCGAGGGCGACCACGCGGAAGCCGCTGTCCGTCTTGGGCTCGGAGGTCTCGACTTCCCACCCGTCCTGGACGAGCTGGGCGGAGACGGTCAGGGAGTGGTCGTCGAGGTTGGTCTCTGACCAGGGCTGCGCGCATGCCATGCCTCGCCTCGCCGCAGGCCGCGGAAGGCGATCAGGTGCCACATCGCGTACAGCCGGTCCTCCGCGAGGAAGTCGAGGAACGCGCCGGTCTGTTCGGGCGTCCAGACCATGACGGGGGAGGGTTTCTCGCCCGTCTGCTCCTACCTGGCGACCCGCGCGTCGGTCCACACCAGGGCCTTCGGCTTGCGCGCGGGGTCGAGCTCGACGTGGGCGGCCGGGTTGAAGGTGAGGATCTGCTGGCCGATTGCGTCGTTCAACGCAGACCGCAGCGTGGCCTTGATACGCAGCCGGGTAGCCGGGCCGGTCACACGCCGGAACGGCGGCATGGCATCGATCGCCGTCTTCATCACCTTGCGGCGGGCGCGGTTGTCCACGCCCTTCCACGGAACGGTGGCCAACTCCTCGACCGCGGCACGGCGCTGGGCGTTCTGCTCCAGGATCTCGGCATTGGCGTCGGAGATGGCCGTGAACATGTCGCTGAGATGGCTCACGCGCAGCCGATCGAGACGGTGGTGGCCGATCCGAGGCTTCAAGTGGAACCGGATATCGGTCTCGTAGCGGCTGAGTCCCGACTTGCGGATGCGCTTGCCGTCGAGCCACCGATCGAGCCACTCGCCGACGGTCAGGCGACCGATCAGGTCCTGACCGGACTTCAGGCGCCGGCGGGTCTCCTCGACATCCGGCAGTGGCGACTTCTCGTCGCCGACCCCCTCCAGCATGGCGGCGATCAGCGCCATGCCCTCGGGGTCGTCGGTGTCGGCGAGGCCGAGCAGGGCGCGTATGTGGTCGAGGTCGGCCTGGGCGGCCTTGAGGGAGTCGTAGCGGGCGCGGCTGAAGGAGCGGCGGGTGCCGTCTTCGCGGGGCGGGAGTTCCTGGCGTATGGAGTACGAGCCGTGCTTGCGGCTGGAGAGCTTCGGGCACTGCTTGCCGAGCGGCTTCCCGGTGTAGGCGTCGCGGCAGTAGCAGCGGCGGTGGGTGGAACCCTTCAAAGATCATTCTCCTCATCGGTGTTGCCGACGGGTGGGTCGACGTCGGCGAGTTCTGGTGGCAGGTGCGGTGGTGTGCCGCCGTCTTCGCGGATGAAGGCGCGGGCGCTGCGGAGCCGGTACTTGGCTTCCAACGCCCTTTCGGCGTAGTCGGCTTGGGCGAGTACCGCTTCCTCGCGTTCGGCCTGGTTGGGCGCTGTCTCGGCCTTCCAGCGCTCGTGTTTCTCGCCTTTCAGGGCGGCCAGGGCGGCGCGCTGGTGGCGGATGTGGGCGCGGAAGGAGCGGAGCATGTCGTCTTCCATGCCGAAGTCCTCGATGTCGCCGGTGAACCAGCGCATGGCGTCCCATGTCGGGTCGGAGTGCTGCAGGGGGAGGCGCTGGACTCGGTCGACGTAGCCGACGGGGTAGAGCAGGCAGATGGGGTAGGTCCGCAGGGCTTCGGCGAGGACGAGGACGTCGACCAGGGGCAGGTTGGCACGGCGGCCGGATTCCATGTTGGCGATCACGTTGCGCGGGATCGGATGGCCGATCTCCGCGCAGCGGTCGGCCAGGTCCTGGGCGCTCATGCGCAATTCCTTCCTTCGTCTGCGGACCTCGGCGGCCACCGTGGCCATCACCTGATCCACCCACTCGGGGACGTCGTCCTCGTCATCTCCAGGATCAAAACCGCGTTGTGTCATGGAGACACATTAGCTCCCCGATGATGGTTGGTGATCGCCTGGAGCCGGACGTGATGCCGCGTTCGCCGAGGGCTCACTCATGGACGGAGCATGTATGCGCGACAACGAGACTGCGGAGCAGCCCAAGGGCATGACGCGGGCGGAGCTGCTGGCCCTGCCTGCCGCCGTTGACCTGGACACCGGTAACCGGGCGCTGGGTCTGGGGCGGAGCAAGGGCTACGAGCTGGCCAAGCGCGGTCAGTACCCGTGCAAGGTCCTGCGGCTGGGCAAGGCGTACCGCGTCGTGACCGCCGACTTGTTGAACCTGCTCGGCCTGGCCGCATGACTACCCGAGCCCGTAGCAGACGCTTCTGCGCTGAGCTGACACAGAAACGCTGGACTGTGTCGGGGCGTGGACGTACTGTCCTTGTTCCCTCGCCCCGCTCAGGGAAGCGAGAAAGCCCCCGGCGCGCCAACGCCGGAGGCTCCGCACACTCCATTGCCCGCATTCCAACGAACGACCTGCGTGAGTCGGGCCTGCATGCCCGACGTCACCGGATAAGGAGCTGCCCTGTGCAACCTACGACACCCGAGCCCTATTCCGCACCCGGCAAAGCGGTATGGCCGACGGTCGCGGTGCCAGGCCGGCCCGGGCACGCGCCCGAAGCCGCCCCGGCGGCCGACGGCGGGGCACCGGATACGGTTCCGGTGGATCAGCCCGCCGAGGAGGCGGTGCCGGAACCCGAGCCGACGCACGGCTCCGAGCTGCTGAGCGAACTGCGTTTCCAGGTAGCCCAGTTCGTGATCCTGCCCTCCCGGCATGCGCTGGACGCGGTCACGCTGTGGGTGGCGGCGACGCACCTGCAGCCCGCGTGGCAGCACGCACCGCGCCTGGCGGTGGTCGGGCCGGCGAAGCGGTGCGGCAAGTCACGGCTCCTGGACGTGCTCACCGAGACGGTCCACGAGCCGATGCTCACCATCAACACCACGCCCGCGGCCATCTTCCGCTCCATCACCGACGAACCGCCCACCTTGCTGGTGGATGAGGCGGACACCATCTTCGGCACGCCGAAGCAGGCGGAGAAGAACGAGGAGATGCGTGGCCTGCTCAACGCCGGTCACCAGCGCAACCGGTACGTCACCCGGGTCGTCGGCAACGACCACACCCCGCACCGGTTCGCCACCTTCGCCATGGCCGCGCTCGCGGGCATCGGCGACCTCCCGGACACGATCATGGACCGGTCGGTGGTGATCCGGATGCGTCGGCGGGCCGAGGGTGAGAGCGTCAAGCCCTTCCGCTCCCGCCGCGACACGCCGGCCCTGCACGACCTGCGCGACCGCATCGCCGCATGGACGCGGCCGCTGCTGGACGAGGCCGCCGACATGGAACCGGTAATGCCGGTGGAGGACCGAGCCGCCGATACCTGGGAGCCCCTGGTGATCGTCGCCGATCTCGCCGCCGGGCCCTGGCCACGCCTCGCCCGCGCGGCGTGCGCGCAGATGGTGGCGGCCGAAGTGGAGGCCGAGGAGGACCACCCCAGCTCAGCGCGGATCTTGGCGGACATCCGCCGGGTCTTCGTAGCCCAGCGCGAGGTCGACAGCCTCTCCACCGACGAACTCCTGCACCACCTGCGCCAGGACCTGGAAGGCCCGTGGGCGGAGTGGGGTCGCAAGGGGCTGGGCCCGCGTGAGCTCGGCTCGCTGCTGCGCGCCTTCGACATCAGGCCCGGCAACGTCCGCCTCGCCGACGGCACCCAGCGCAAGGGCTACACGCGCAACAAGTTCCTCGACGCATGGCGGCGCTACTGCCCGACCGTCCACCCAGTCGACACCGGCCCCGCGCGCAGCGAGGGCTGAGACCCACCCAGTCCCCGGTTGCCGTCCTTGCCGTAATCCCGCAGGTCAAACGGCATGCAGGTAAGACGGCAACCGGGGCCAGGACGGCAACATGATCATGACCGACGTTGCTGCGCGCCGGGACGCCGCCCACATCCGTCTTGTGCCGTCCCCGACGTCCCCGCCGTATCACCGCAGGTCACAGAACATGCGGCCGGGACGGCAAGACGGATGCGATCCGTCCGTGGCCACCGAACCTCAGCACCCGCCGCCCGTGCGTGCCCCGGGGCGCTCCGACGCCGCCAGGACGGAACATCGACCCTTCTGCCGTACCGGCCCTGACCTGCGCTTGCAACGGCCGGGACGGCAAAGACGGACCACGCCACAACCCCAGGAGAACCCCGCTTGACCACCCTCTCCACACCCACCCGCCGGGACCATCGCCCTGACGAAGGACGGCCGATGACGACCAAGCAGGCTGCCGAGCGGTACGCGCTCATCGCGGCCGGAGTCGTCATCGTGGCGCTCACCGCCGGCGGATTCTGGCTGTCGTACGCGCATCTCGCAGAGGTCGCCGGACAGCACGGCCTCAAGAACTCCCCAGTCCGTCAGTGGGCCTGGCCCGCGACCCTGGACGCCTTCATCGTCGCGGGTGAACTCCTCATGCTCCGCGCGGGTCTGCGCCGCGTTGCCGACGGCTGGGCTATCGCCCTCACCGCCACCGGATCGATCGGATCCATCGCCCTCAACGTGGCCGGGGTCAACGGCACAGGCAACGCCGGCGCCGTGCCTCTCCTCGACTACGTGGTCGCCGCGGTTCCCCCGACAGCCGCGCTGCTGGCCTTCGGCGTCCTGATGCGGCAGATCCATCAGCTCGTCGCCGACCCACCCGACGCCACCGAACGCCACAACGGTCTCCCGCAGCCAGCCGGTCTCGACGTGGCGGACGGTCAGGCCGACGTGGCTCGGGGTTCTGCCGAGGTGGCGCAGGGCGCCACTATGACGGAAACCCCGCAGTCTTCCGCCGAGCCGGAAGACCAGAAGCCCAGCGCTGTGTCCGACGAGTACCTCGCGATTGCCCGTACCGCGCCACTGGGACGCGGAGACCGTGCCTCGCGCCGCCACATCGAAGCGACGATCCGTGGCAAGGGCCTTCCGATCGGCAGGGCCGACGCGGAAAAGCTCAAGGACGTCCTGCAAGCCGAACTCGATGAGGCCACCTCTCAGCGGCAGGACGACCTCGGCAAGGCCCCCGCTGGCGCTCCCTGAGCCCCGGCCCTCCCATCGCTCCGGCGCAACGCGCATCGCTCGTCCCCGCGCAAATCCGCGGGGACGAGCGACCGCACCGCAACGAGTCAACCCGACACCGCCGCTCCACCCGTCCTCGCCCTGACAGGTATGGGACGAGGACGACCGGTCACTGACTGGCCATCAACACCCAATGGAGAGCCAGCTCATGCACAACCAGTACCACGAACCCCCTTCGCACCAGCAGGAGATGACGACCACCCCAGCCACCAGTGCGCCAGCAAGGTATCCCGCTGGACCGTCCAAGGGCGGCCGCAACGGGGAAGTCTCCGCCCCGGGGGTGGCGGAGGACCTCGGGCGCCAGGGGGCACCCGAGGAGGAACAGTCCCCCGACACCGCCGCCGCCCAGCTGCCGCGCGCCGCCGAAGCCGCCGCGCTGCACCGTGTCGCCCGACGTCGCAAGCCTGACCCGAACGGCCAGCGCAAGGAGCGTGTCGACGCCCGCTACAGCGTCGACGAGAAGAACGAGATCCGCGCCATGGCGCGGTCGCTGAACATCGCCGGCGCCCACTATGTCGGCGCTGTCGTCATGGCTCACGTCCAGGGCGACCTCGGCCTGCCCGGCCAGCGGACCCCGCTCGACGACTACATCGACGAACTGACGGCCCTGCGGGGCGAGGTCGCCAAGATCGGCCACAACATCAACCAGATCGCCAAGAAGCTGAACTCCGGCGGCCATCCACAGCCTGGGGATACCGCCGTCCTGGCCCAGGGCGAACGCACCCTGACCGCGGTCGGCGCCACCGTCCGCCACATCGCCACAGCCGCGAACGAGGCTGTCTCCAAGAAGGCGGCCCGATGATCGCGAAGATCCGCAGCGGCAAGGAGACCGCCGGACTGATCCGGTATCTGTTCGACCCGAAGAAGGCCAAGGACCACACCGACCCCCATCTGGTCGCCTCCTGGGACGGCTTCGCCCCCGACCCCGGCCGCGCCGACGACTTCGATGCCACCAGGAGCCTCCTCGTGGCTGACCTGGACCTGCACGTCAAGCAGGCCCGGCGGCTGGGCCGCGCTCCCGAGCAGCACGTGTGGCATTGCTCGATCCGCGCTGCCGAAAGTGACCGCATCCTCAGCGACGAGGAGTGGGCCGACAGCGCCCGCCGCGTCGTGACGGCCACCGGCATAGCACCGCAAGGCGATTCGGACGGCTGCCGCTGGGTCGCCGTCCGTCACGCCCCCGACCACATCCACATCGCCGCCACCAAGGTCCGGGCGGATCTACGCACCGCACGCCACTGGAACGACTACCACACCGCCGACCGCGAACTTGCCGCCATCGAGAAGGAATACGGTCTGCTCCAAGTCGTACGCGGTGACCGCACCGCCGCGAAGCGGACCACCCGTGCCGAGCAGGAGAAGGCCCGCCGCGCCGGCCAGGAGAAGCCCGCCCGCGAACGGCTGCGCACCACCGTGCGCACCGACGTGGCCGCCGCCACCAGTGTCGAGGAGTTCGTCCACCTGCTCAACCACCTCGACGGCGTGCTCGTCGAGGTCGTCCACTTCCCCTCGGGTGACGTGCGCGGCTACAAGGTCGCCAGCGAAGACACCACCACCGCCGACCACGAGCCCATCTGGTTCTCCGGCTCCGAACTCGCCCCGGACCTCTCCTTCCCCAAGATCCAAAAACGCCTGGAGAGCATCGACCCACAGCCCGCTGACAAGCCAGGCCGGCGCAGGCCCAACCCCTTCCACCAGGCCACCGCTGCTGCCGAACGCATCCCCCACCACCTCGACCAGACGGACGACGAAGCCTCCCAGGCCCACCTCGCCGTCTTCGGCGAAGCCCTCGACGCCCTCCCCCTCCTCGCCCCCCAGCCCCTGCGTCCCCAACTCCGAGAGGCGGCGACCGCGTTCGAGCGTGCCACCCGCTCTCGCATCCGGGCCGAACACCACCACGCCCGCGCCCTGCGCGGCGCCGTACGCGCCATGCTCCGCGAGCCCGCCCCCAAGGACGGCGCCGCCCTGGCCGTGTTCCTCGACGCCGCAATCCTCGTAGTCGTTGCCGCTGTCCGCTGGCACCAGCTCCGTCACCACGACCAGCAGGTCGCCGCCGCCCAACAGACACTGCTCCACCTCCAGGCCGCCTACGACCAAGCCGCAGTCGCACCCCTGGCCGCCCTCGCGCAGCGCCAGCCACCCCAGCAGGCCGTGGAACGGCAGATCCGCCGCCTACGCCAGGCCGTGCCCGAGCACGCGGAGCAGATCATCGAAGACCCCGCTTTCGCGGCTCTCACCACCGCCCTCGTCGAGGCAGAAGCAGCCGGACACGACCCGGAACAGCTCCTCCAGCAGGCCGCCGACCAGCGCGCCCTGAACGACGCCCGCCGCCCCGCACGAGTCCTGGCCTGGCGCATCCAACGCCTCAGCGAAAGGCCGGCACTCAGCGCACAGGCCCGTGCAGCACAGGCCCACAGCCCAGCCTGGGCCGACAGCGCAGTACAGCGCCCCGACGCTTCACAGCACACGGCAGCAGCCGCCCCGGCCCCGCAACCGTCACAGGCACGGCGGCGCTGATCACGATCTCAGCTGCGGACGCTGACGCACTGGCAGACACCAGGACAAGGCACCGCAGCACGAAGCCGGGCTCCCCAACTGGGAGGCCCGGCTTCACCGCGTGGGAGGCCCTGGAACTGCTGGAGCGTCCAGGAACCGGTCGAATATGCTCTCCGACAGCACCCGGCGCAGCACCAGTGCACTGGAACTGAGGGAATCGGCGAACACGGCGACAAAGTCATGCGCGCCGGCGCCTAACGACGCCGACAGGGAGGTCACAAGGCTGCCTGCGCCTTGTCGAGCGCCCTCTCCAGGTTGGCATCCACAAGTCCCGGCGCCCCCGAGACGAGCACAAGGACGTTGCCGATCCGGATCGCCGTCTGCTTGACGACGCTGCGCTGCCCACCGATCGAGTAGGTGAGCAGCTGGCTCCACTGCTCGTCGCCCAGGTCAGGGGCGGGCGTCACCTGCGTGCCCACGGTGACGACGGTGCTGCCCGACACCACCTGGTACGTGGGGCAGGAGACCATCGCATCGAAGATCTCCCCAATGCCCTTGGACAACTTCGCCGCAGTGTCGCTGTACAACTCCTCGGCCAGCTCGGAGTTGCTGCCACCAGCGTAGGCGAAGGACGCCTTCGCCTTGCGGGGGAAGGCGAGGCTTGTGCCGGTCGCGGCGTCGCCGCCGAGCTTCTCCAGCGCCGGGCAGCTCACGGTCACGTCGTCGTGGGCCGCCGCGCGCTGCGGAATGCGGGTGTAGTCCCCGCCGAGGTCGCTCTCGTCCAAGAGCAGCTTCGCCAGCGCAGTCGAAGACAACGGAGCGAGCGCCAATACACTCTCGCCGTCCGGGTGCACCGGGACGGTCGGGGAGGACATCGGGCCGGAGGAGGCGGCGCTGCCATGGGAACAGCCCGCCAGGGCGAAGATGGCGAGGGCGCTGAGGCCGCGGACGGTCGTGGCGTGAAGGCGCATAGGAAACCCCTTTGTGGCCTGTTGTGGCCTGCGAAATGGACGGTCTGACCAGGCCGGCCCTCCGGGCGCCGGCAGTACGAAGGGGCAGGGGTTTCGGGAGGTCAATGGCCGAGGTGGCGCAGGCCCTCTTCGAGAGTGGGGTGGAACCGGTCGACGGGACCGGAGTTGCGGTTGAACCAGACCGCATCCAGGCCGGGCTCCTTCGTCTCGTGGCCGGCCCGGCAGCGCAGCCATATGGAGTCGTCGCGCATGCAGAAGACGATCCAGTCCCGGTACATGCCGCACTCGGGGCATGTACGGACCTCGCCGTTGACGACGAGCGGCTGCAGCCAGCGCATCATCACTCCGGCCACCTCCTGGCGCGCCGGCACCCGCAGCTCCGGCGGCAGGAAGTCGGGCACAACCGCTTCCCCTGCGGCGGGGGCCTGCGGGGTCGGCTCGGGGAAGCTGGGCCACGGCTGCGTGGCCTGCAGCCGCAGGAGCAGTGCTTGGCCCGCCTGTTGGGCTTCACGGAACGCGCGGTCCTCGCGAGCACGTCGGAACCAGAACAAGGCTCTCTCCTTCTCTGTCATCTGGCGGGCGTGGGGGCACGCCTCGTCTGACCTGCTACCACTCGGGAGATTGGCGACGAGCCGCTTACGAGAGCGGCTTCTCTGGGCGGGCGCTGTTAGCTGCGGCGGACCACGGTGAGCCGCCCTTCGGCGCTCGCGGGGACGGTTCGGCGGGGCACCGGAGCCGGTGAGGCGAGCGAGGCGACGAACGCCGCCACCAGCTCATGGGGGACGCTGGTGCTGAAGCTGGCACACCACAAATAGGGGGCGCTGACAATGGGTTCCGCCCATGCCTGCCAGCCCACCAGGTCGGGGCGCGGGTCGGCGTCCTGGATGAGCGGCGGCAGCATCTCCAAGGAGACGCTGCAGGAGAAGCCGGGATCCGTGGCGGTGGTGCGGGGGCGGTCCACATCGCGGATCCAGCCCCGGGCACTCAGGGCGTTGAGGACCGTCTCCGACCCCTCGGAGCCGAGGTCGGGCGCCTCGCGGGCGTCGATCGCCACGAGGAGATCGGTGATCACCTCGTACGGGACGCCGGCCGTGAAGTACGCGTTCCACGCCGGCACCACGGAGGTGGCATCCGGACGGGCGCTCAGCTGCCAGGCAACCGGGAGACCGCCCAGTTCGAACGGGTAGGCCGAGTGGATCCATTCGGCGCCGCGCAGCGCGTCTGGGCCGACGTACAGCAGGGTGTAACGGGAGGTAGGCCACATGCGCCAGCCGAGGCCAGCCAGGGTGTCACCGATCCGTTCGGCGAGGGCCCCGTCGTCACCCGCCAGATGGCGTGGGGTGACCCAGTACACCGGGTCCGGCGAGTCGGGATCGGAGGGTTCGCTGGGGTGGTGCGGGTGCAGGGGCGCCTCCGTGGGATCGGGGGAAGGATGTCCGTCAGGGGGTTGTACGTTGGCATGATTTGCAGCAGCACACCAGCCCTTGCGGGATCTTTCCCGTCTGCCCCCGGCGAACTTCCGGTTGACAGCGCAGTTAACTCGGGCTTGGTGACGGTGTTGCCAAGCAGACAGTCGGGCCGAAGGGCCGCATCACGCATGGGTCGGACGACGGGTGCATGAACAGCGCTGGATCTCGCTGCATGTGTGGGATCAGCCCGACCGGGGCGGGACGGCGCGTGTGCTCGTCGGCACGGACGACTGCGAGGAAGGGTGGGCGAGGTGACTCAGCGCAATCACGCGGTGAAGCGGCAGACCTGGTGCTCGTCTGGAAGATCCTCAGCTTCCGCGGATTGCTGACGGCGTCCCCGAGATCTTGGAGAATGTCACCCAGCTCAAGCTCTGCCTGACCTGGGGCCCGGCATGAGCAACATCGGTCTGGATGACCTTCCGGGCCACCGGACGGGATCAGGGGTGGGCACGTGGATCGACACGAGAAGAAGCGGCTTCGCGACTACATCGGTGAGCATCTGGACGTCTCCAGCACGCGTCTGACGGACGACGAGGCGACGTTCCTGAGCGACTTCCTCGACGAGTACGACGAGACCTACAAGGGCCGCACGGAGACCCGCACCACGAGCCGTGACGGCTGGAGCTCCGACGGGAAATACACACGTCGCGAGACGTTCACCGATACGTTCACCGACGACGTCGGCGTCCGCCAGGACTACGAGTACCAGGACGACGACGGGCAGAGCGGGTCGTCCACGAATGTGATCACGGACGCCCGAGGGATCCTGAACTGGTTTAGAGACCGCACCTAAGCGGTCAACTCCTCCACGGCATCGCCCGCCATCAGCGCCTCTCCTGGCCCGCAGTCCTACCCGCCCGGGAACCTACTATTTGCCACCGAAAAGCCACGGCGTGGGCCTGCGGCGAACCCGTTCTTATTGCTGGCGTCGCGAAGTGCAGAAGCAGAAGGTGAGTCAAAACCCCTGCCCCGTGGCCTGATCGCGCGGCTGGCGGGTCGCATCGAGCGCAAGCAGAACGGCGCCGACTCACGATGGTGAGTCGGCGCCGCGCCTGATCTCAGACGTCGATGCGGGCGACCTTACGGCCGACCTTGAGGTACAGCTCGGCACCTTCGAGTGCCCCAACCTCGCTCACGACCTCACCGAGCGTCTGCTGCACGGACGCCTCGGTGAGCGGCGTAGGTGCCTGCTCTCCGTCCGCCTCAAGGATCAGACGGAGGCCCTTCTGCTGAGCCACGCGGCGCACCGCGGAGATGCTGGGAGCGAAGTCCAGCGTGCGGCTGATCAGCGCCCCGAGGGTGTCCTCGGCGTGGTCCTTCAGAGAGATGACGGGGAGGTTCTGGGTGTCCGCGAAAGAGCGCTTCGAGAAGCGCGCCGTGAACTCCGCGCGAGCGGCGGCAGCAGCGTCCAGGCCGTGGAGGGCGGCCACCACCTCGCCGGCGAGGATGCGCTTGATCGCCATCGGGTGAGCGGTCCCCTCCTCCAGGCGCTTGGTGACCACGCGGATCTCGTCGTCCGTCCACTCGGTGAGCAACTGGAGGTACGGCCCGGTCAGGTGGTCGGGGATGGACATCAGCCGGCCGTAGACGTCATCAGGCGACGCCGTCAGGCCCACGTAGTTGCCCTTGCTCTTGCTCATCTTGGTGCCCGTGCCGTCGGTGCCCTCGATGAGCGGGGTGGTGATGACGACCTCGGGGTCCTGCTCCGAGATCTCCATGACCTTGCGGCACATCTGGAGGTTCAACAGCTGGTCCACACCGCCGAGTTCGACATCGGCGTCGATGGCCACGGAGTCCCAGGCCATGACGACGGAGTAGACGAACTCGGCGACGGACAGCCCATGGCCATCGGCCAGCCGGGTGCGGAAGTCCTCGCGCTGGAGCGACATGGAGACCGGCACCCGGGCAAGAACCCCGACGAGCTCCGGCAGGGTGACCTTGTTCAGCCACTCGCCGTTGAAGCGCAGGTCGGCACGCTCGAAGTCGATGAACGGCGTGACCTGCTGCTGGTAGCCGCTCAGGTTCCGGGCGATGTCCTCGTCGGTGAGGGGCGGTCGGTCCGAGGACCGTCCCGACGGGTCACCGATCTTGGCCGTGACGTCACCGATGATGAAGACGACGTGGTGACCCATCCGCTGGAACCGGCTGGCGATGATGATCGGTACCGCGTGGCCCAGGTGGACGTCGGGCGAGGTCGGGTCGATGCCGTACTTGACGACGAACGGGCGTCCGGCGGCCTGCGCGGCTTCGATCTTCCCGGCGAGCACCGCGGCGGAAGGGATCAGGTGGTTCGCACGTCCCTCGACCAGTGCGGCCTGCTCCTCGGGGGAGAGGTCGGAGAGGTCCAGGGAGCGCCGTGCCGTTGTCTCGCTGAGCAGCTGCGCGGCCGTATAGTCCGCGCCCAGGTCCGCTCCATCGAGGATGTGCATGACACGGGTGACAGACTCGCTCAAACGGCTCATGGCGCTTATACGCTCCTGGGTCGGACAACTGGCCTGACCAGTAGGGATTGGAAGCGGCGATTTTATCATCGCCACCCCCGTCGCATCACCGAAATGATCACGGTTCAGTCCGCTCTCCCTGGGCCGTCGAGAGCTGTACCAGCGGCCGGCCCACGATCGCACTGGAGAGGGAGCGGAGCCACGGGGCTATTGGGTCTCGGGCTCGGAGCGTGGCGATGAGCATCCCCGGAAGCAAGATCATGGCGAATAGGTGCTTCTTTCGCTGCAGGGCGGATTCCACCTTGTGCCCAGAAGCGAGTGCGCGGAAATGCTGGCAGATCCCCCTGAGCTGGCGAGTGGTCGCCCAGGTGGGAGGGTTCCCATCCATCATGCGGAGCCGATCCGAGAGTCCCAGACACACCTCGGCCCGATAATCCTGCGACAGGCCGGGCGTACTTCGGTCGGTCATGCTGTGCGAGTGGACCCGATAGAAGGTCAACGGGTCCTGGAGGGCGGCACCGCGGCCGGCCTCGCGCAGCGCGTGGAAGAAGATCTCGTTGGTCACCGGCAGGAGGCTGAGGGCAGCCTCGCGATGGACCACCAACGTGCTTGTGTTTCCGCCCGGGTGCGGATCTTTCAGCTTGGGGTTTCCGTTTGAGTCGACGACGTTTTCCCAGTGCTCGAGGAACAGCGTTTCACCCGTCATCGCCTCGGCGCACGTACGGAGCTTCGATGGGTGGAACCAGTCATCGGCGTCGAGCGGAGCCACCCAGTCGCCTGTGCTGAGGAGAAAAGCGTCGGTCAAGGTTTGGCCGAAACCTTGCTGGCTCCTCCGGATGACCTTGACGTTCTTTTCGTGGCGACGGCATACCTCCTCAGTTTCGTCGTTGGATCCGTCGTCGATGACGATGATTTCGTGAAGGACGAAGTTTCCAGGCTCCTGTTCCAGACAGCTTGTTATGGCCTGGTCGAGATATCGGCCGTAGTTGTGGCACAGGATCACGCACGAAATACGCGGAGGGGCGCTCACCGGTCACCCCCGTACACGCGGGCGTAGTCGCCCAGGATCGTCCTGTGTTCCTGGGTCCTGTAGTCGAGGAACTCGCGGTCGAGCCGGCGGGGCCTGGAGCCGAGCCGTGCTGCCGCTTTCTCCAGCGCGGTCAGGAACTTCTCTCCGAAGAGGTTGGGATGCCCCTGCGACCAATCGAACCATTCGGGTTCCTCGACGAGCCCCTTGTGCCGCTCGTACTGCTCGGGCAAGTGCCCTGTGAGGGAGCAGACCGGAAGCAGGTTCAGGTCGAAGGCCAGTTCCAGCTGCCCGGAGTGACTCCCCCAGAGGTACGGCAGCAGCAGGGAGTCCGAAGCCAGCCCGGCTCTGACCACTTCGTCGTCCGTGGGATACGGGCGCATGGTGAGGCGGATGCGGGGATCGTGCCGGGCCGTCTCCAGGAGCAGCGGGGCACGGCTGGCCTCAGCGAAGTCTGCGGGGCTGAACGCGCGCAGGAGGACGTGGAGCGTGCTGTGGGGATCCGTGATCCCCAGGCTCCAGTTGGCCGTAGTGGACAACTGGTCCCGGCTGGCCCGGGAGGCACCGAACATGAGGTACCTGGCCCCCGGGCCCCTCGCCTCGCGCTCCAGGTCAGCAAGCGACTCCGGGGCAGCGACGTATCCGTGGGGGATGACCGTTGCAGTGACCCGCTCGCCGAGGACCTCCGTCAGCTTCGTGACGGATCCCTCAGTGAGACAGACCCAGCTGACCTCGGCAGACCGGAGCAGCCGCAGCCGCTTTACGAAGCCTTCGTCGTTGCCGACCATGGGCCGGGTGTCATGGGCGGTGAAGACCACGTTGACCCCGTAGCCCAGGCACGCGTCGAGCAGGCGCTCCAGGGTGGCGATGTCCTCGAAGTCGATGTGGTGCAGGTGCAGGACGTCGAGCCACGTGAGAGGGCCGTGTTCGAGGAGCCATGCGGCGCTGACCGCCTCTGGCACAGTCTCGCCCGTTGGAATCTCTGTCCCGTTCAGGATGTGGAAGTCAGGGCTCTGGAGCTTCCACGCGTACGGGGTACGAGCCGGCAGGTGAACGACACGCAGGCCCCTGGACCGGGGAACCGCCGTCACTGTTCTCCCACCTCCGTCCCTCCCACGCCGACGAGGAGCAGCTGGGTGGACAGACCGTTGGAGGCGTCGTCGCTTCGGGTGAGGCCCGCGTAGTGAATCTCGAATCCGGACGCCCGCAGCAGCGCCTGGAACTCGTCGCTTGCCCACTCCCGCACATGGCTGGGGTTGCGCGGCGGTCCAGGGGTGTCGTAGCCGCTGCGGCACTCACGGGCCGGTGTGGACAGGACGGCAGCGGCGCTGCCCTCCTGCAGCAGGGCCAGGATGAGGGACAGGGCCGGGGCCGGGTCCACCAGGTGCTCGATCACGTCGGAGCAGATCACCACGGACCGGCGAACGAGGTCCGGGTCGAGCGGCAGCCGCTCTGCCGATTCGAGGTCCGCCTCCACCCACTGTCCGAAGGGGTGGTTATCGTGGCACCAGCGCAGGTTGTCTCCGAAGTCCACGCCGACGAAGGTCCAGTCGGGGTGCTCGGCGGCGAGCGAGGCCAGCTTGCCTGCCTGGCCGCAGCCGATGTCGATCACGACGTCACGGCCGAGCTCCTTGGCCCGTTCGGCGGCGTAGGGGTACACGTCGGGCTGCCAGGTGACGGTGTCGTCCGTCTCGTCAAGGAAGTACTCGACCTCGTTCCGGCTGCGGTAGCCGCGGCGAATGAAGAAGGTCTCGGGGCCGCCTATCGGCTGCGAGGACTCGGAGAGGGCCGGGGGCTGCGGGGCATCGGGGCCGGTCGGGGGCTGTGATGTGGTCGTGGTGTCCGCGTGCACAGTCAGACTCCTTGCTTGCTCGGGTGTGTGGTGCGGCAGAGGGCACACGGCCTGCTACGGCCGCGGGTTCGGCGCTCCCTCGGAGGGGGCCTGCTACTTCGGCCAGCAGGAGAACAGCGTGATCAGCCGCTCGACGAGCTCCTCGCGAATCACACGCCACTCCCGGTCTCCGGCGCGTCGCGCGACGGAGGCGCGGTCGTACTCCGCCTGGCCGACCTCGGGCAGACACGCGTACATCTGGAGCAGGGCCGACCCGTCGTCGGAGGGTGCCGAGTCAGTGTCCGCCGCCAGCAGGGCCCTGATGTCCTCGGCGGGCATGGAGCCGTCGATTCCGGAGCCGGGGATGCTCTTACTCATCTTCGGCAGGCCCCCGAGGCCCGGGATCATCTTGGTGTAGATGCCGGCCAGCCGGTCTGCGGGCAGACCCCAGCGTTCCGCCCCGCGCCGGGCGAGGGCGACGTACTTGTGCTCGTCGACGCCCAGGGACACCAGCACGTGCCGTCCTTCGCGCAGCAGGTGCACGAAGTCAGCGGCCATCAGCAACGTGGCCTGCTTCATGCCGTAGTTGAGGTGGTCGAAGACGCCGTGGTTGCGGTAGAGCCCGGCGAGGTCCTCCTCGGCCCACTGGAAGTCGTCGTCGTCCAGATGGCGCGAGAGCAGGAACGCGGTGGCCATGACATCGGTCTCGCCCTCCTGCCGACGCAGTGCACCGCGCCCCGGGTCGAAGCCGAGCCCAAGCGCGAACTCCTCGTACTGGTCGGCCAGGCGGCGCACCGCGTCCAACGGCGTGCGACGAGCGTTGTAGGAGTCGAGGTCACCGAGCACGATCTGCACGTCGAGCCCGCACTGCTGGAGCTTGACCGCGCGCAGCAACTGGAAGAGGGTGCCGGCGTGCGGCGGGCCGCCGAGTCCGACGCCAGTGGTGACGATCGCTGGCTGGCCCCCAGAGACGGCGTCCGCGAACTCCCGCGCACCGGTGTGGCACACCCACTTCGTGTGCAGGTCGCCGGGGCTCATCCCCGCGAGGGCGAAGTCGATGGTGCCGAGGCCAAGGTGCTCGTACTGGTGCTGGTCGATGACGCTCTCGTAGTACGCGGTGTCGAACTTCATGCGATTCCCTCCAACTGAGGCTGCTCTCGTAGGGCGAAGGCTCGGCGGACCAGCGGCTCGAAGCCGTCGGCCAGCAGGTCCCCGATCACGGCGTTGCGAGGTGCGGCGACGCTGCCGAGGTCCGCGGTGACCGTTCCGTCGGCGAGGACCCAGACGCGGAACGGGTACGGGTCCTCGGGCGCCCGTGTGGGCTGGGCGAAGATCTGCACCGGGGCGACGGCGTCGCGCACCCCGTCCACGGCCCGGACGAAGTCATCACGCTCGAAGCCGTAGAGCTCCGCCTTGCCCGCGCTGGCACGGCCGATGGGCCTGTACTGGGAGATCAGCCAGTACTCGACCTCCGTGCGGTCAGCGATGCCGGTGACGAACTCCGCGAGCCGCGGCAGCTCCCGCACGGACGCGGCCGTGGTGAACGTGTTGAAGGCGAGTCGGCGCCGGTCGGCGACGAGGAACTCGACGTTGGACCGGAACCGTTCGAAGTACCCCTGCCCGCGGAACCAGTCGGCCGAGTCCGCCTCCGGACCATCGATGGCCAGGGAGTAGAGGATCACGTGGTCGCGCACCCCCGCGTAACGGTCGCTCAGGAGCAGCCCGTTGGTGTGGAGATTGGTTTCGAAGCCGGCTTCCCGTGCGTGCCGGAGGGCGACCTCCAGGTGGTTGTCGTAGGGCATCACGGGGTCGCCGCCGGTGAACACGACCCGGTGGGCTTCGGACTCGATGCGGACCTGGTCGATGACCCTCCGGACGGTGTCCGGGTCCGTCTTGACCCGGTTGCGCTCCCGGTAGCAGAACCGGCACACACCCGGTGAGGCGCTGGTCGGTGCCAGGTCCCAGGCGTTGCAGTCGGTATTGAGGACCAGGTGAACGATCGCGAGTTCGTCGTGCGTCAGCATGGGGCCTTCTCCTTGTTGCCAGGGCTAACCAGGAGGGCTGTCGGGGTGACGTGCCGCAGGAGCGAGCGGAGCTTGTCCGGGGCACCGCCGGTGAGGCGTACGAACTGCTGCAGCGTGTCCAGACCCGCGCCGGCGTCGATGATCGTGAGTGCCGTGTCGATGCCGGATTGGACGGTGGGCACCGCCTCGGACATCACCATGAGCAATGCCGCGTTGAGGGCGACCGCGTTCCGCGCCTGACTGGTGTCATGGCCTGCCAGTACGCGTATCGCGGCGGCGACGTTCTCCCGAGGGTCCTCGTGATGGGTGACGGACATCAGGTCCTGTGGCATCGAGGACGCGCCCTTGCGTACCTCGTCGTTGAAGGTCAGGTCCTCGTCGCCGGCGTTGATGCGGCAGGCTCGCACGGTGCTTCCGGGGATCAGTTCGTCGACCTGGACCGCCTTGCCGAGGCTGGAGTTGATGACCGTCACGTCGGGCAGGCCGAGTCTGGAGAGCAGCCGGGCGGAAGCGCCGACCGCGGGGTGCGAGAGGCCGTACACGTAGGCGGTGCAGGTGACCGGGCTGAGGAGGGCGGGGAACGCCAGGCTGAGGGCGTGCACGGCCTGGAACCTGCCGCCGTAGCGACGGTCGAACTCGGGCACGCGGTTCTCGATGGAGAAGAACCCGAAGCCGGTCTCCGCCGTGATGTCGACCATCTCCTGGTGCGGCACCGTGTCGCTCGTCGCGCCCACGAGGTCGATGAAGTCGCGGGACCCGGTCTTCGACGACGCACTGCGCGATCCGAGCTTGGCGACGTGTGCTCCCCCGCTGGCCGCCACCAGCGCGGCGGCGGTACTGAGGTTGATCGTCTTGAAGGTCTTCTTCCCGCTGCCCGTGTAGCCGACGAACCGCATGCCCTCCGGCGGCTGGTGGAAGTCCCAGTTGCTTCGGTCCAGGGATGTCGCGGCCTGGACAGCGGCCTCGACCTCCTCCAACCGTGGCCCCCGCAGGAGCAGTCCCGTCAGGACGCTTCCCAGCATCACGTCGCGCGTGTGGCCCTCCGGTAAGGCGAGGATGCGCGTGATCCCGTCGTGGACGTCCTGGGGTGGAATGTCGGCAGGTGAGTTGATCTTGTGGGCCAGCAATGGCGTTGTGACCGCCATGGCGTGAGCTCCTTCCGTCACGTGTCGGATGTGAGCAGGACCTTGAAGGGGCGATGGCGGGCTTCGTTGTTCAGGGCCGCCAGTGCCTGCGGCAGTTCGCCGAGGGGAAATCGGTCTCGGGTCATGAGGGCGGCCCAGTCGCCGCCCTTGGCGATGACGTCGATGGCGTCTCGGAAGTCGTCGTGGCCGTCCGCGCGGCAGTACGAGAAGGAGCCGCGCAGGGTGATCGAGCGACGGAAGACATCCCGCAGGGGGACCGAGAGAACGACGCGGGGCGCGTAGGCGTTCTGGACGAGAACCGTTCCGCCGTCACGAACAGCCTTCAGCGCCTGGCGTATGGGGGCGTCGCTGTGACCAGACGCGGCGTCCACGACGGCGTCGCACGCCGGCAGCTCGGCAGAGTGGAGAGTGATGTGCCGGTCGAGGACGTAGCGCAGTTGATGCGATCGCGAGGGTTCCCTGACCAGCATGTGCACGTCCCACATCGCCTCTGCCGCGCAGATGGCCGTGCACACCGCAAGGACGCCGCCCCCGATGATGCCGAGCCGCCCCATGGGCACACTTAGCCCGCAGCGGACTCCGTGCAGGGCGACCGCCATCGGATCGGCGAGGACTCCGTGCGCGGGATCGGGCAGGTGGCGAAGCGGGACGATGCTGTCGCGGGGCGCCCGTACGCAGCCGGCGAGACCTCCGGGAAGATCCCACCCGATGCGCTGGAGTCGTGGGCAGAGGTGGACATGGCCGCGGTCGCAGTAGTGGCACGAGCGGCAGGAGACCAGCGGGTCGATTGCGACCCAGTCACCTGTCTCCGTGTCGACACCGACGATCTCGTGCCCGGGGTACCACGGTTCCGGCAACTGTCCTTGCCAAGGGTGATTGAGCTTCGCGACGTCGCTTCCGCACAATCCCGTGAAGCGTGTCTCGACGAGCGTCGTGTCGCGTGCCGAGGGCATGGCGACCGGAGCGGGGAGTCGGCAGAGGACTCCGTTCTCAACTGCCCACGTGTACGGGCCGGTCATCGCTGCCCCCATCTCTCCAGCAAGGTGGGGAGAGCTTCCACGTCGGGTATCGCCCTGCCGGACCAAGCGGTCTCGCCGAACGCGAGGCCACTCGGCCCGCCCCGACGCTCCACGCGCACGGCCCGCATGCCGGCCCGCTCTGCGCCAGCAAGCTCGTCACCCCCGCCATCGCCGCAGTAGAGAGCCTGCTGCGGGGCAACACCAAGGTCTCGGAGGACCGCGCGGAAGAGCAGCCGGTCGGGCTTCACCGCACCCGCCCGGCAGCTGAACACGACAGCGTCGAAGTGCGGCGCGAGGTCGCTTGCGCTCCACGCTTCGGCGATGTCCGGAGACGCGTCGCTGAGGACGGCCAGCCTGGTGCCACCGCGCCGAAGCTGCTCCAGCGCCCGCAGGAGAGAGGCATCGGCCTGGAGACGGACGTGGGCGAGCCGGGTCAGGAGCACTTCCAGCTCATTCACACAGGCCGCAGAGGCGTCGCAGCGGGCGACGAGGTGAACCGCCACCTCGGTGGTGGACGCCATCTGCCCGTCGTGCCTCGCCTGCCAACTGTCGGACAGCACCGACTTGGCGACCGCCGGGGACACGGGCAGGATCGCAGCGAACTGGGCAGCGGCAGCCCTACGCTCGACCACACTCGGGGCTGCGACGAGCGTGCCGAATAGATCGAGTATCACTGCGGTCGGGCGTGGAGCCGGAGCAGCAGAACTCCGCTGCGGTGAAGGGCCAAGCAGTACGTCGCCCACTGGATGTGTGGCGGGCGCGGACAGGCTCGTCAACATGGAGGTGCTCGTCGGCGGATAGCGCATGGTGAGGCTCCATCGGTAGATCGGTGATCTCGTGCAGAACCGAACTCTCCGGCTGGCTGGGCTGCGGCCAGATGACGCCTTCTCGGGCGTCCGACAGACGAGGAAGGAGGACTTGACTGCCACCAGGTCGAGGCCACGCTGAGCCGCCAGGGCCCGGTGAAGCCGTCGGCGCGCTCATAGCCGCAGCCCCGACAACAAGCCGGCGACCGACGCCGTGACGTCCTTCACGAACGGGCCGACGCTGTGGGTCCCGGCGAGATACAGACCGAAAACCGCGCACACGACGGCGTGACCCGCCTTGAGCCCACCTCCGCGGCACAAGAAGACGATCACGATGCCGAGGAGCAGCAGGACAGCAACATCGACAGCCACTGCGGAGCCCCTTCCGATCTCGGACGACTACTGGAGACCGAGGCGGGTACTGGGACGACCGCGTCGGTGTGACCATGACAGCGGCTCGAAGCTGTGCGGAGTATCACAAGCCGTTCCTGAAGCTGCTCATCAGCAGCTCATGGCCGGGCGACCTGACTTTTCAACATCCGCTTACACACGGGTTCATGACAGGCAGACTTAGGCTCCGGATCATGACCAGGGATGGGCAGGCGGTAGGCGCGGTGGGCAAGAGTCGCCCGGGGTGGCGTCCGGACAAGTTGAGACAGCAACGCGAAGCTCACGGCCTGACGCTCGAAGGCGCGGGCGAGCAGCTGCGCGAGGTGGCCCGGGCCGCTGGGCTCACAGTGCCGGCCGCCAACTTTCAGACGCTGTGGCAGCACGAGCAGGGAGAGGTCTATCCCGGACCGCACTACCGTCGCGCGTACTGCCTTCTGTACCGGGCGACCGAGCCCGAGCTCGGCTTTCGCAACGCTCTGCCCGACGAGGCCACGAAGCTCAAGTTCACCGCGTCGAGCGAACCGCAGAACGGCGCCCACGTCCTGGCCGTGGAACGGGCGTTGCATCAGCTGGCACCAAGCGCGGAGGACGCCGACGGCCTGGGCGTCCAGCAGCGAATCCTCGACGCCTGGAAGCGGCGTCACACCGGCGGTGATCCGAACCGGCCGACACTGATGATGGTCGGCGGCTACGCGGGCAGCGGGAAGTCGGAATTCGCCCGCTTCGTATCGCAACTCACTGGATGGCCCGTCCTCGACAAGGACCCGATCACGCGCCCGCTCGTCGAGCGCCTCCTCGTCGAGATGGGCAGCGAGCCCAACGACCGGCACACCGACCTCTACCGGGAGAAGGTCCGCCCGCTGGAGTACCAGTGCCTGCTGGAGACCGCGTACGCGAACGTCGACTGCGCGATCAGCACCGTCCTCTCCGCGCCCTTCATCGCCGAGACCACAGACCCTCGGTGGATGCGGCGCCTGATCAACCGCTGCGAAGCGCGTGGCGTCACCGTGGCTGTCGTCTGGATTCAGTGCGACCTCGACACGATGCACGAGTACATCAGCTTCCGGTCCGCCGCCCGCGACAGCTGGAAACTCCAGAACTGGGACACGTACGCTGCCGGGATCGATCTTGAGCTGCGGCCCGTCGTGCCGCACTTGGTTGTCGACAACCGTCTCGGCTCCGCGATATCGCTCACGGACCAGGTGCGCCAGGTCTTCGGGACGGTGTTCCAGTGAGGCAGGGCATCCTGCTGTACGGGCCGCCGGCGGCGGGCAAGGACACGATCACGGCGGCGCTCACTGAACTCGACGCGCGGTACGTGCCGTTCACCCGGCTGAAGATCGGGACCGGGAAGACCAAGGGCTACCGGATGGGCACAGCGGAGCAGCTGGCGGGCCTGGAGGCACGCGGTGAGGCCATCTACCGCAACGACCGGTACGGCAACATCTACGTCGTCGACCGCCCCGGCCTCGACCAGGCCATGGAGGGCGGCAAGACCCCCGTCGTCCACCTCGGCCAGATGGCAGGGATGGAGCAGGTGACCGCCCTCTACCCCGCGCGCTGGGTGCGCGTTCTGCTGTGGTGCTCCAAGGAGACCACCGCTCGACGCTCACCACAGCGGGGTGACATCGACACAGCGGCCCGGCTGGCCGCGTGGGACGCCACTCAGGCCGATCTTGTGGCTCACCCGCGAGCCCAGTGGGAACTGCGCGTGGAGACGGACGCGACGGCACCCCGTGAAACCGCACAGAGGATCGACGACATCGTCCGCACCACGCCACGTCGTTCCTGACGGCCAGGACGTCAGCGCCCCAACGGATGCAACCTGCTCAACTCGGGTTGTCCGCGTCCCGCTCAAGACGCAGTGCTTCCAGGGCCTCAGTGATATCCAGCCGCTCGTCTCTGTTCTCGTCCCACCGGGCAAGCGTCGCGGCTGCCGCGTGCATAAGGGAGTCCGGCAGCCCGGCGTCGGCGACAAGGGCCGCCGCGTCCTCAAGCTCTGGGCCCCAACGCCAGGCTCGGGAAGCGGTCTTGGGGATGTAGTCGGTCTCCACGAGGTAGCTGCGGGTGCGCTTGGCCGCGATCACCAGCAGCTCGTCCGCGACCCCGTACGTGTCCGCCGCCCCGTAGGCCACGGCAGCCAGCACTCGGGAGACCTTCTGGTAGCTGGAGTACGCGAGCTTGAGTGCGGAGGCTTTGCCGATGCTGTCGCCCAGGACGTGGGTCCGCACATCGGTACCGGCGAAAAGTTCGGCGATCCGGTCGGCCTGCTCGACGGCGCCGGAAAGGTAGAGCGTCGGGGACTTGTCGTCCACCGGAGGCGAACCGACCACCGCGGCATCGATGACCGGCATCGGGGCCAGGCGGTCGGCGATACTCACCACGCGCGACGGAGAGACGGCGTTCGCGTCGACATAGATCGTGCCCGCTTCGGACATGCCGAGCTCGGCTACCTGACCGGCGGTCTCCTCCGCTGCGGCGGGAGGGCATAAGGAGAGCAGCACATCGGAGCGGGAGACAAGCTCGGGCAGCGCCGCGGCTTCGAGGCCCGCGCGCTCCGCCCGGCAGCGGGTTGTGTCGCTGCGTCCGTCGGGGCACCACAGCACGAAGTGGCCGCTCGCGCGCAGCTGGGCGCCGAAGGCGGATCCCATTCTGCCGGGGTGCAACAGCCCAATGGTGCTCGTCATGCCGCGGTCCTTGTGTGGTCGACGGAGTGCAAAACCAGCAGGTCGATGGCGGCGCGTGCATGCGGCACAACATGGTCCGGCCCGGGCTCGTCCGGCGGCCAGGAACGGCCGTTGCCGATCCAGATGGTGCGCAGTCCTGCGGAGCGTCCTCCGCCGATGTCGGTGACCGGGTTGTCCCCAACCATCCAGCCACCGTCGCCCAGTACGGTGCCGCAGCGGGCCGCCGCCAGGGCGAAGTGCCGAGTCTGCGGCTTGCGCGCGTCAGCCTCTTCGGAGACGAAGACGCCGTCCACGCGCTCGGAGATACCGGTGGCCCGCAGCTTGGCGCGCTGGATGTTCACCGCACCGTTGGTCGCCACCCCCACCCGCCAGCCAGCCGCACGCAACTCCTCCAAGCCGTCGAGGACGTCGGCCTGGCACGACACCAAGGCCGCGATGTTGGTGCAGTACGTGTGCCACAACTCCGCAGTCGACATGGGCAGTCGGTACCGAGTGCGGATCACGTCAAAGGTGGACGGATAGGCTCGCTGAGCTACCAGGCCCAGAACGTACGTTTGCTCCTCGTCCTCCAGGCCGTGCCGGGTCGTGAACTCGGCGGCCCAGACAGCGAGCGCTTCCCACCGGTCAACGAGGGTGTTGTCGAGATCGAAGAGAACCAGAGGCGGCGGCACATCCCGCACCCTAATGCGCGCCGGTCAGCTGTGTGCTCGGGGCCGAGAAGGCGGGGGCCGAGCCTCCTTCCCGCTGCGCTCTGCGCCGCACACCGTTCCTGCATGCTGCCAGCCATACGGTCACCCCGAGGCTGGCCCAGGACCATCAGGCAAACCCTCCCCGGTCAGTACCCTGTCGGCCTCGACGAGGTACCACGAGTCAGAGTGGCTGGCGAGTCTCGGCGGGCGAGGCTCTTACCGCCCAGAATTTTCTACATGGAGGCGGGCGTGAGGTTGTAGACCGCGGCCGCAGTTCCCCGACTGCTGCAGTGCAGGGAACCATGGATCAGTTCAAGGCGTCGCCCGTACCGTTGGAAGCATCAGCTCCGTCGCTGGTGTACCAGGAGGGAGGAAGAGGCACAGGGGTGTGCTGGAACGAACAATCCAATGACGCCTTTAATGCGCGGTGACCGGCAACCCGATCGCCGCGTGTGATGAGGCGCTGCTCCCAGCGCGCTGACCATCGTCCACCCCTACCTCTGAAGGCCATGAACGCATTCGACCGTTGGTACAAGGGGCTCAGCAGCTTCAACCGGGACCTCGTCCTGCAGCACTTCTGTGCAGAGGCTCCAGTTCCGCTGGGCGAACTTGCTTCTCAGCATGCCCTTCTTCGGGAGACTGCGCGGCAGTGCCGAAACTTCCTCATGGACGAGTTCAACCGCAGTGTCGAGGGGGATTCGATACTTCGTGCCTGGATAGAGCACGCGGAGCTTGACCTGGGGAAACCTTGCCTCGTCAGTTCGTTTCTGAACCGCCACGCCTGGCTTGGCGAGAACATTGGGGACAGGCTTACCGTCCTCCGCCTGTTCACCGGCATGCGCTGGCTGGACGCGACTACCTCCGCGTCCCCGACCGGACAGTGGATCTTCATGGATGATCTGGAAGAGTGCGGCGCCGCCACGGTGAGAGCCCTTGATCTTGACGTCGACGAGTTGATGAGCCTGTCGACAGCCTCCGCTCTTCTCGACGCACGCCAGGTTCCTGTCCCCAGCGATCTCGATACCCTGCGTCAGTGGCTGATCCACTGCGGTCTTGACTTTGAGGGCAACCAGATCTCGTTGACTCGCTCCAAGCCCCAGCCGACTGAGACCACTGTCGTCTCTGGCGGGCTGTCCGAGCTCGTCGACGTGTTGTCCGCCCTCCTGCTAGGAAATAAAAACGACGAGAGCATTCTTACTCTCGGTGACGTTCTTGGTGAGGCGGAGACGGCGGACGGGGAGCTTGGAGTGGTCTCGCGCATGCTCC